>JBIOWP010000074.1:0-38087 GCA_044868695.1 bacterium | reverse complement strand
CCTGCTCCTGCGCAGCCGGCATCCCGGCCAATCGGTCACCGGCTGCCAGGGACGCAAGACCGGCGCCCGCGTACCGGAGAAATCGCCGGCGCGTGATTCTCCTCACGACCGCCGCCTACGCCGGTCTGGCAACGACATACACGAGGGCTGAGCCCTCAACGGTGCAGATCTGCGGACGCAGGAGCATCAGGGCGGTGTGCTCGTACGGGGCGGTGAACACCTGCAACTCCGTCAGCGTGTGCAGATCGAGGATCTTGCCCATCTCCGTCCCGGCAGGCACGATTGTCCCGACGGCGTCTTCCCGCAACGTGGGTACAAAAATCCCACCCACGGCGGCGCGCATGGCCTCCGTAGCGCCGACATCGATCGATTTCGGGGCCGGAGCGGGGGGAGGGTCGAGCGCCAGCACATCGAGACGGTGGAGCGCGCGCTCAAGGCCCTCGGCGTTGCGCCCGGTCCAGTACATTTCCCTGCTCGAACGCCCGCCGACTTCGACATTGGCCACTTTGATGCCTAGCGAGCGCGCGTAGGTGGTCAAGCCGCCGGGCTTGTTGGGCGCGTTGCTGATGAAGGGCGCACCTAGATCGGAGGCCAGCTGTTCGGATCCCTCAAACCGCTTCACAAACGCGTTGACGCACCACGTGCCGCCGCCGTGGAGGTCGATGACCACGTCACTGTCCGCGATCAACGGGGCAATCGCTCCGGCGAGGCGCGCGGTGTGCGAGCCTTCTGCGCTGCCCGGGAACACGCCGTCCAGGTCAAGAGCGTTTGGGGAGTCGATCCAGGCATTGCGGCGTTCAACCTCGGCGGCGAGCGCATTCGCGGTGAAGATGACACGCAGGCGCCCGGTGAGCCTGGCTACAGGATGCCGGCACAGCATCTTGATGGCCAGCGCGGACCAGGGACCTTCGTCGCCGTGGGTTCCGGCAATGAGCGTCGCGCGGGTTCCGGAGGCGCCGGCCTCGCCAAACTTGAGGGGAATGGACTGGGCGGCCGCGTGGGCGGTGACGCGGACCTCGTGCCAGACTAGTGATTCATAGATCGTTTTCACGGTACCACTCCGCCCGGACGCGAAAATCGTCCGGATACAGCGTCACCTTCTCAGGGGTGAACTCGAAGTCGTTTCCCTCTCGGGCGAGGGTCTCGACAACCCGCGCGGCGTCAAAGCGATAGCCGCTGAACCGCGCCGGCGGCTGCGAGGCCAGCCACACCCACGCCCGGCCGAGTTCGATCGGATCCGCCCAGCCCGCGCGCACGTCCTCCGGGACCTGGTCGTACTCGGTCCACGTCATGCGCGTCGGCTTGATCCGTGCGCCGGGACCGATGGTATTGAGGGCGATGTTGTGGGGTTTGGCTTCGAGCGCGAGCGCTTTCACAAACCCCTCGATGCCGTGCTTAACCGTGCAGTACGCGACTTCCTGGCGGTAACCGCGCAGACTCGAACCGCTGGCGATTCCGATGATGTGGCCCGCGCCCTGCGCCTTCATCTGCTTCCAGGCGGCGGACGCGCAATTGTACAGCCCGCCGATGCCAACATTCAGCTGGCGGGTCCAGTCGTCCGGCGTGGTCGCCTCGAACTCGACCAGCGGCATGTAGATCGCGTTGTGCACCACGACATCCAGCCGGCCCCAGCGATCCACAATCTTCTGCACGACACGCTTGCACTCGGTGAGGTCGGCGACATCTGAGCGATAGACTTGACATGCCGCGCCGTCGGCGGCCAGGTCGCGGACGCAGCGCGTCAGCTCGTTCTGATCAATATCAGTGACACAGACCCGCGCGCCCGCGCGGCCAAACGCCCGGGCAATGCCCCATCCCAGGCCGCGCGCCGCGCCGGTGACGAGGGCCACGCTGTTTGGTTGGAGCGTCATCGTGCTGGTCCTTTCATGCCGAATGGGGGCGGCTCGTTCGGCTCCAGGTCCCGATTTGCCACCTTCGGGTGCCTGGTTCCTGCCCGCTCGGACTTTAGCCTCCACGAATCCTGCCGATGTGACCTATATAGGGGTCTTTCTACCGTTTCCTCTTGGGCAGCGACGTACTCCTCAGGCAATGTCAGGTAGTCAGGGTTGGACGGAAGGTCGGGGAGGGGGGTGGGCCGGAATGCGGTGGAGGAGATTTCTTGGCCTGCTTGTGACGCTCCTGATGTTCGCTTCGCTGATCATCGCGAGCGGGGCAGGCGGGAAGTGGCGGTAGGCGTTTCGGCGGCCGGCCGTGGCAGGATGACGCGGTCGGCCGCCTCCTATTGGAGGGCATCATGCTCCTCCTCAGTGTAGTCATCCTGGCCCTTCTGGTCGGGGTGGTCCGCGGCGGGCGCATCAGCGCGTTTGGCGGCCACCGGTGGCGGCTTCCGGCTTTGCCATTCCTTGCGCTCGGTGCGCAGATCCTCGCCTTCCTCCCCGATGAAAGCGCCTCACATCCGGCCCGGATGTTTGCGGCCGTGCTCCATATCGTGTCGTATCTCATCATGCTCACGTTTGTCTGGTCCAATCGACGCACGTCATGGATCTGGCTGATCGGCCTGGGCCTCGCCGCCAACACCGCCGTCATCCTTGCCAACGGCGGCTTCATGCCTGTCGCGCCATCTGCGCTCGAGGGGGTGGCGGACGCTCGGGTCGCCGCGGCAGGCGTCCATAATAACTCGGTGCTGCTCGACCAGGGGACACGGCTGTGGGCCCTTGGAGACGTCTTCCAAACTCCTGAGTGGCTTCCGCTGAGACGGGAATTTAGCGGCGGTGACTCGCTGGTCGCCATCGGCGCATTCGCGCTGGTCCAGCGATTGATGCGTGCCCATCGTGGCGCGGGGGAGGCCAGATGACCGGCCAACTGCGGGTGATCCTTCCTCTCTTGTGGCTCGGGGGCGCCATAACGGCGTGGGGGGCCATTCACTCCCTCCTGTCGACCACGCCGCGTCTGTTCGACATCGGCCCAGGCTGGTTCCTGATGCTGCTTGTGCTCGCGATCATCAGCGAGCTCAAGCCGGTGCCCTTCACGCTGGGCCGCGCCGCCCACAAGGACGAGAGTTTGACAATTACCATCATCCTGTTGACGCTCTACACGTTCGACTGGCCGACCGCGCTTCTCCTGGCCGTGCTAGCGGTCATTGTCGCCGACTTAGCGTCCAACAAACCGTACTACAAGCTCCTGTTCAACGCCTCGATGTATGCGATATCCACGGGGGCGGCCGCGATCGCATTCGCGGTCGTCACGGCCCAGCTGCAGCATCTGCACCCGGCGTTTCCGCCGGTTTGGAGAACGATCTTCGCCCAGCTTGCCGCCGGCGTCGCATACTACGTGATGAACTTGACGCTGCTGATGCTGGTCCTTTCACGCATCGACCGGATCCGGCTTGCCCAGATGGTGGCCTGGGGGTTCCGAGACTCCGCCCAGGTCAACCTCACGCTCATCGCCATCAGCGTGGTGATGGCGCAGCTCTGGCTCATTCACCCTTCTGCTGCAGCGATCCTGGTGCCGCCCCTCTTCATGGTCAAGCTTGGGTACGAACGGTACACGCATCTGCGCACCGAGGCGGAATCGATGCTGGCGGCCCTCGCTGACGTGATTGACATGCGCGACGACACGACCGGCAACCACTCGCTGCGCGTCTCAGAGATGAGCTACGGCGTCGCCCGCATGCTGAACGTCCCCGAAGAGCAGGCGCTCATGATCAAAGCGGTGGCCCGCGTCCACGACGTCGGCAAGATCGTGGTACGCGACGGCGTGCTCTTGAAGGCCGCGGAGCTCACCGCCCGAGAGCGGGCGGAGATGGAAGCCCACGTGGAGGCCGGCCGGCGAATCCTCAGCCACCTGTCCGTTCTGAGACCACACCTCGCTACCCTCGCCGAGCATCACGAGCGGCTGGACGGCCGTGGATACCCGCTTGGGCTGAAGAGCGACGACATCGGCCTGGGTGGCCGCATCCTCGCGGCGTGCGACGCCTACGATACGATCACATCCGACCGCCCGCACCGGGCGCACAAGCCTCACGAGGTCGCGATGACGGAGCTGTATCGCCACGTGGAGACGCAGTTCGACCCGAAGGTCGTGCGTGCGCTTGAGACGTGGCTGATCCGGGAGCAGAGACTGCGGCCCGACTGGCGGGCCGTGTTCGAGAAGACCCGCCCCGACGAGGACGGCGGGATTGTGCTACACCTGGACGCTTCCAAGCCCACGGGCGGAGGAAACGGGGATTACACTGAACCCGCCGGAAGAGAGCGGCGAACTGCCCCTCGCGGGACCGGGGGATCGGCTACCTGACGGACGACGGCTGGGCGACCGCATAGTCGATCGCCTCTTCGGGGGTCAGCGCGCGGCCCCGCTGCCAAGCCGCCGCAAACTCAGCGTCGCCTAACTGCTGCCGCGCCGCGGCCACGTGCCGGTCGTAGTCGTCCCGGATGAACGGCGGCGGCGGGATGCCTAGGGCCTCGCGCAGGGCCTCGGCCGCTCCGTACAGCACGGCGGCGTGCTCCGCGCGACCGAGCGCCGACTCGACGACCGCCAGGCCGGTCAGGCTGGTGGAAATGCCGCGGCGATCGCGCAGTTCCTTCCGTAAGATCAGACTTTCCCTGTACATGCCGGCGGCCCGCTCATACTCCTGACCGTTCCAGGCGACGATGCCCAGGTTGGCCAGTGAGAACGCGATCCCCCACCGGTCGCCGAGATCACGGAAGAGCGCCAGAGTCTCCTCGAGCAGCGCCCTCGCGCGGGCATACTCACCTTTCTCCCTCATCACCAGGCCGAGGTTATTCAGCGTAATCGCAATCGCCCATTTGTCTCCCAGCTGCCGGAACTGCTCAAGGCTTTCCTCCAGCAGCGTCGCGGCGCGCGCGTAGTCCCCCTGCCCGCGTGTGACGAGCCCGAGGACCAGCCGGGCGCCGGCCACGCCCCACCGGTCGCCCACTTCGCTGCTGAGCGCCAGGCTCTCTTCTCCGAGCTGCGCCGCCCGGTCGTACTTCTCCAGGCGGCAGGCCTCCATGCCGAGAATGTTCAGGCACGACGCGATCCCGCGCTTGTCCCCAAGCTTGCGACTGAGGTCCAGACTTTCTTCGCCCAATGCCACCGCCCGCGCGTAGTCGCCCTGGAAGAACGCCAGATTGGCCGCACCGTTCAGCGCTCTCACCCGCGGGGGGATCAGCACCTCGCGCCCTTTGGTCAGTGCACCCTCCAGCCACTCGCGGCCCTCGGTCCAATATCCCCGCACCTCCCAGAAGTGCCACATCGAGGCGGCGAGACGCAGACCGTACTCGGGGTGTGGTTCCGCGGCCTTGCACCACTCGAGCGCGGCGCGGATGTTGTCGTGCTCGGCCTCGAGGCGACCCAGCCAGGATTCGAGAGCCGGTCCCTGGAGTTGGGGCTCCGCCTGCTCCACAAACTGCAGGTACCAATCACGGTGCCGGCGCCGCACCGCCTCTTCTTCGCCAGCTGCCGCGAGCTTCTCCCTCGCGTACAGGCGCACGGTGTCGAGCATCCGGTACCAGGTCTCGCGTTGCTCGCGGTCGCCGACGATGACCAGCGAACGGTCGACCAGCCGGGTCAGCACGTCCAGCACCTCGGAGGCCTCGCACCGTTCGTCCGCGCACACCGCCTCGGCCGCGGGAAGGGTCCAGCCGCCCGCAAAGACGGACAGCCGTCGCAGGAGGACCTGTTCCTTGCCGGCCAGCAGGTCGTGGCTCCAGTCCAGCGCAGCCCGGAGCGTCTGGTGGCGGGGAGGCGCAGTACGGCTGCCGGCAGTCAACAGCTTGAACCGGTCGTCCAGCCGGCCGGCAATTTCCTCGACGGAGAGCACCCTCACCCGGGCGGCAGCCAGCTCGATCGCCAGCGGGATACCGTCGAGCCGGGCGCAGATCTGCGCGACCGCGGACGCATTAGCTGCCGTAAGCACAAACCCCGGCCGGCTCGCCCCCGCGCGCTCGACGAACAGCCCGATGGACTCGAACTGGGTCAGATGGTCAAGAGGAGGCAGACGGTCCGGATCCGGCATCGACAGCGACGGCACGCGGTAGGTGATCTCCCCGCCAACGCCGAGCGCCTCCTGGCTGGTCGCCAGCACCCGCAGCCGCGGGCATACCTGCAGCAGCGTCTGCACGAGGGCCGCGCATCCCGCCAGCACATGCTCGCAGTTGTCGATGACCAGGAGGGTGGATTTTGGGACCAGGGAGTCGGTCAGGGTCTGGATGAGCGGACGGTGTTCTTCGCGCACACCGACCGCGGTGGCTACCGTCTGGGTGACCAGCGCCGGATCGGTGAGCGGTGTCAGTTCAGCCAGCCACACGCCGTCGGCGAATGACTCAATGAGATCCGCGGCCGCCTGCAGGGCCAGCCGGGTCTTCCCCGCGCCGCCCGAGCCGGTGAGCGTGAGCAGCGATGTCTTCCCCAGATGCGACTTCACCTCGGCCAGTTCTCTGGTCCGGCCGATGAAGCTGGTGAGCTGGCGTGGGAGGTTGTTGGGCAGCACGTTCAGCGACCGCAGCGGGGGAAAGTCGTCACGCAGTCCCGCCACCAGCAGCTGAAACACGTGCTCAGGGTGCGCGAGGTCTTTCAGGCGATGCTGGCCGAGGTCGCGGAGGCCGACGCCCTCCGGCAGAGATGATTCGATCAGGGCCCGGGTGGCCTCAGAGATGAGGGTTTGCTCCCCGTGACCAGCGGCCAGCAGGCGCGCGGCGCGGTTCAGCGATGGTCCGAAGTAGTCGCGCTCCCTTCCCTCGGCAGCGCCGGTATGCAGCGCAATCCGCGCCCGCAGCCCGCCCGGAACCCCCCAGTGTTCCGCCTGCAGCGCACGCTGAATGGCCGCGGCGGCGGACACGGCATCGCCCGTGTCCGCGAACACCGCGTCGAACGCATCACCCATCGTTTTGAATACATGGCCGTGGTGCCCCTCGATCGCGGCGCGGACCAGCGCGTCATGGCGTGCCAGGGCCTCCCGCATCGCCTGGGGATACTCCTCCCACAACCTGGTACTCCCCTCGATGTCGGTAAACAGAAAGGTGACGGTTCCTGTAGGCAACTCGGGCACGACGCGTCCCCCCGACTCGTCACGGTGACGTTCGGTGACCGGTGGCCGCATCCTTTGTGAGGCGCGATTCCGGCCTTGGGAAGGGGGATTGGCCCGCGAGGGCGCCGTCATGAGAAGGCCGGCCCTCCACGTTCGCCAGTGTCACACTTTCCCGAATACGGCGACGATCGAACTCGCCTCGTTCAGGAATGCCCTCATCGCGTCGGGGGTGGGCCGCACGGTGACGTGAGGCCGGTACATTGCGAGATACTCGCGGTCTCCCTGCACAACCCAGGTCTCGTGTTTCGCGCTGAGCGCGTCGAGCACACGCGGCTGGAACAGGGCCCGGACTGCCTGTTCGTCCGGACTCCGAAGAAAGTACCGCGCCGAAAACTCACGATGACTCGCGAAGTCGATATCGCCGCCACCGAAGAGATTCTGAAGGAATCCCTCCGGCTGCAGCTCGAACGGAGGAAGCCGGTCCTTCCGCAACCGGAAGACGGCCGCCGTTTGCCTGCGAACTGTGTCACCATCAATGAACATGTAATCGCAGAGCACGACCTCCCGGCTCTCCGTGACACCCCTCATGACGTTCCGAATGTTCGGCGAACCTTTGCGCTTCATGAACGGCAGCGTGGCCATACACGCCGTCCACTCCTCATCGGCGACCCGAAACGAGAACCCAAGGACGGAAGCGATCTGGGCCAACGCGGATTGCCGATGCCGCATACGCCTGATTGCGGACACACAGACCAGCCCTGCGATTACTACCACCGCCCCGGCCAAGATCACATTCTTGTTTGAGCCCGTTGGCTCTACATACAGCCAGGCCATAGTGACGATGACAACGATCGCCACTCCTGCCATCGTCAGGGCGCTAGGACGGCTCTGCGTGTCCTCGACCTGTGCCGGGCTCATTTCCCTCTTAGACTAACACCGATGCCACAGCTCTCCATGAGCCGGACGTCACGAAAAGAGCGGTTGGATGTCCCAGTTTGCCGGGACGTAGTGGGGGTTGGCGCGCTCCACGCGTACAGTCACCGGCGCGGGACGACCTCGGTCAGAAACCAGTGCTCCGCCAGCGCGATGAACTGGGCGGGATCGGGGTTGAGCGCCTTCCGTTCCGGAGACGCATAGTACGCGCTGTCTTTGGCCTCCCAGTCGTCGCCGTCGTAGCTCATCAGCCACACAAACTGGTTTCGCTCTTTGAGCACCCAGGCGCCGTCGATGCGGAAACCGACCTTCTGCCGCAGGGGATAGACGCCCGTCTTCCAGGCGCGGACGAATTCGTCCATCTTCCCCCGGTTGATCGTGTACACTCGCAATTCGGTCCTCATCCTCATCACTCCCGTCGGCGATCGCGCCGCATCCGTCCAGGAATCCTTTCGCTGGAACAGAACTGCCTACCTAATCTCGACGGTCTCGTGCTCCATCAAACGCAGATGGCCGAAGAACGACGGCTTGTCACAATCCTCTTTGCGGACGTCACCGGGTCCACGGCGCTTGGCGAGACGCTGGATCCAGAGGACGTCCGCGCACTGATGAGCCAATTCTACTCGATCTGCAAGGAGGTCATCGCCGCCCACGGAGGCACGCTCGAGAAGTTCATCGGGGACGCCGTGATGGCCGTCTTTGGGCTGCCCCAGGCGCACGGGGACGATGGTCAGCGAGCCCTCAATGCGGCCCTGGAATTGCGGGACCGCCTGCGGCAGGATTCGACCCTCCGGGAGCGGCTGCCGGTTCGCGTGGGGGTCAACACAGGAGAAGTGGTCGCCGCCCGCGACGCCGCAGCGGGGGATTTCCTGATCACCGGCGACGCGGTGAACGTGGCGGCCAGGCTCCAGCAGGCCGCAGATTCCTGGAGCATTCTCTGCAGCGAGCGAACAGCCCGCGCCGCGGGCGAGGCCTTTGCCTTCAGCCAGCCCGTGGAGGTGGCGACGAAGGGCAAGGCGCAGCCGGTCAGAGCCGTCACCGTCCTGGGACGCGCGGCCCGCGCGGTGAGACGGAGCCCTCTGATCGGGCGGGATACGGAGCTCGCGCACCTGGAAGTGGTGGCCCGCCAGGCGTTTGCTCAGCGCCGTCCCTTCCTGGTCAGCCTGGTGGCCCCCGCCGGGACAGGCAAGACGCGCCTGCTCGAAGAGTTTCTGGACCGCCTCCCATCGCTGGCACCTCACGCCAGCATCGCCATCGCCCAGTGCCTCCCGTACGGCCAGCGACTGACGTACTGGCCGCTGCGCGCCGTGCTGTTCCGCATCATCGGCATTCCAGAAGACGCGCCGCCTGAACGCATTCGCGCGGCGGTCTCCGCGTGGACCCACGATGCCGGGGTGGAGCAGCCGCAGCGGATGGCCGACCTGCTTGCCGCTACCGTCGGCGCCGCCGAACTCGAAGCGATCGACCGTGACGCCCTCTTTGGGGCGTGGCGGACCCTCGTCGAGTCGGCGTCCCGGCGCCGGCCGCTTGTCCTGGTGTTTGAAGATCTCCACTGGTCGAGCGACAGCCTGCTCGATCTGGTCGAATTCGTCATGCAGCCGCGGGGGGAGTCATCCGTTCTGATCATTGCCCTGGCACGCCCCGAACTGTTAGACCGGCGCACCGCATGGGGCGGAGGACGGCGGAATTACGTCTCGCTCGCGCTCGAGCCGCTCCCGGACACGGCGGTGGAGGCTCTCGTCGAGCATCTCCTGGGCCGGTCGTCGTCGCAGGTTGTTGCCCGGGTCGTGGAGCGGGCCGACGGCAACCCATTCTATGCCGGAGAAATCGTCCGGTCCGTCATGGACCGCGTCGGCTCCCTCGATGATGAAGCCGCCGTCTCGCACATTCTTGCCCAACTGCCGGACACCGTCCAGGCGACGGTGCTCGCGCGTCTCGACCTGCTGCAGCACGCCGAGCGGCGGGTCCTGCAGCTCGGTGCGGTCTTTGGGCGGAGCTTTTTGGTTCCCGGTATCGCCGCCCTCGACTCCGCCCTCGCCGGACAGGTCGCGGGGCTCACCGACCGTTTGGTGGAGCGAGACCTCATCCGGCCCGCCGACGCGGAACGGTTCAGCTTCCGGCACATCCTGATCCGGGAAGTCGCCTACCAAACGCTGCCGCGAAGTGAACGCGCCGCCCTCCACGCGACCGCCGCGGAATGGATGGAAGGGCAGGCAGCCGGCAGGGAAGACGCGCTGGCCGAGCTCATCGCCTACCACTACCGGGAAGCGGCGCACCTGGGCTCCACGCTGCGGCAGGCGGCCGGCGACGAGAAGATTCGTGCACGCGCCGTCCACTGGCTTGGACGCGCGGCGGGCATGGCTCAGGCTGGGGCCGCTCACGCTGAAGCCGCGAGACACTTGCGCGCCGCGATCGAACTCGCCGACCCCGCCGACCACCCCGACCTGTATGAGCGACTGGGCGACGTCCAGCTCGGTGGTGACCCCGGCGCCGAAGCGTATGGGACCGCGCTGAGGCTGCACAGGGAAGCCAGACGCGCTCCCGACCAGGAGCTCCGGGTCCTGGCCAAACTCATCACCCTGTTTATGAGAAGCCAGGGATCCGTTGCCTCCCGACCGTCGGATGAAACCATGGCCCGGTTGCGGGCAGAGGGCCACGCCCTCATGGCGCGGGCGACCGATCGGCGGGCGATCGCGGCCTTCCTCATCGGCGACGCCTTCTACCCGTTCTGGCGGCTGGCGGACTCCACCGAGGAGGACATCCGGACGGCCGAAGCGGGTGCCCGCCGCGGTCTCGACATCGCCGAACAACTCGACGATACCAAGCTGCGGAGCATGGCCCTGGACGCGCTCAGCGGATGCGCAGAGGCGAGAGGAGCCTGGCCGGAGGTGATCCAACTGGCCGAACGGCGACTAAGCCTTCAGGACCGGCTGGATTTGGTCGAGCGCGTCGACGCGCATGCGATGGTCGCCTGGGGCTGCGCGCTGGGCGGAGAACTCGAAAAAGCCGAGGGGATTTCGGCCGCCGGGCTGGCGATCGTCCAGCCGGGGCAAATTCCCCACTGGGCGCTCCACGTGGCGGCCTGGCGGATCTACGCGCTGACCCTGCGAGGGAACTGGGACGACGCGCTGGCCGCTGCGGTCAAAGCGAAGCATCTCTGGATCGACAGCAACCGGAGTGCTGCGGGCTACGCGGTCCGGGGGTTCGTGGCCGCGCTGGACGTCGCTCGGGCCCGGCGCGACGAACGAACCATCGAGGAATTCGGACAGATTATTGACGAAATCCTCCAGAAATTTCGAACGGCTCGCACCGATTCTCCCGTGGTCACGCGTATCGAACCCTATCTCCGCTTGAACTTTGAGGCGATGACGCACTATGTCGGGAGGTTCCCCTTTCGCCATCTCCCATCGATCGAGCATTACGAGCGTACGCTGTCGCTCCTGACGGACTACCGGCACCCGGTGGCGCCTGACCTCGTCCGCCGGATCGCCGCGTTCGCGGCTGAGTTCCACTACCGGCCGCTCGAAGCGCAGGCCCGGAGGGCGCTGGGCGTGATGGCCGCAGATGCGGATGAGCTCGGCCGGGCCGCGACGCTGTTCCAGGAAACCAAAGCTGTCCCCTATGAGGCGCGCGCGCGGTGTGAACACGCCATCGTCGCAGGCGAGAGCGGGGCATTCGCGACAGCGGAACGTATCCTGGAGCAGCTCGGCGACATCGACCAGATCGAACGCCTCGCGGTTGCACGCAAGAACGCTTCGCGATAGGCATCACGCGCCGGCGCTGATCGGTGTCGGCGTACGCGAGCGCGAGGACGAGACCCTACGTCGCCAGAATGTGAAATTCGGCTTTCGTGTACGTCGTCACGGCCCCGCAGGTTGGACACTTGAGTTCATAGCCTTGTGAGACGGGGACCTCATAGATTCGGCCCGTGAGGCCGACACCCGTGGGCACCGGACGGGCGCACGTTTTGCAGGTCACGTACAGCGGTTCGGGGTCCTCCATGCGGCACCACCCTCAGGGATTTACCCTACCATCCGCAACGATTCTGTTACCTAACCGCCATACCCTGGCGCTTGGAGGTGATCGAGATGAGAAGGATTGCGCAGTTGTCGCTTGCCACCGCCGTGGTCATGCTGCTCGCGACCGCCGGAGTCCTGGCGGCGCCCGGAGGGAAGCCGTTCATTACCGTACTCTCCGGAGCCGCGGAGGTCCCCGGACCGGGCGATCCTGATGGCAGTGGAGTGGCGTTCCTCGTCCTCAACCCCGGGATGGGCGAAGTGTGCTGGGCGATTGCCGTCACCGGCATCACGCTCCCGGCGATCGGCGCGCACATCCACGCCGCCCCCGAAGGTGTCGCCGGACCGATCGTCGTCCCGCTGTCACCCCCGGACATGACCGGGCTCTCCCGTGGCTGCACCGATGGCGTCGCGCGGGATCTGATCCTTGCGATCATCGAATCGCCTGAGCAGTACTACGTGAATGTCCACACGACGGACTTTCCAGCCGGCGCACTGCGAGGGCAGCTGTCGAGGTAGGAGCGGCGAATCCCTACTTCCTGGTGACCCAGCCGTACCGGGTACAGGGCTTGTTGGGGGTGGATTCCACCGTCAGGGGCGCAAAGGCGGTCTCGGTGCCGCGGAACTCGTAGGCCGCGCATCCCCAGACCTGGACGTCCCCTGTCCACCGGTCCGTGCGCATCTGCGTCTGCCCCTCCGTGGCGTACACATAGCGGTTCTTGACCGCGGTGTATGCGCCGCCGCCGACAAGGAGGATCACCACCAGCCAGACCGTGAGACGACCCACGCCGATACCCCCCGCGCGCCGTGCGTCTTCTTATGTGCCCGCCCCA
This sequence comes from bacterium, assembly GCA_044868695.1. Taxonomy (GTDB): domain Bacteria; phylum Sysuimicrobiota; class Sysuimicrobiia; order Sysuimicrobiales; family Kaftiobacteriaceae; genus JBIOWP01. The sequence continues at coordinate 25,317 of JBIOWP010000074.1, read as the reverse complement.
AGGGCTCTGCAGACGGCTACAACGGGAGTCCATGCCCAACGGGATATCGTCCGGGCACGGACACCGGGAGGCGCCCGCGCGCCGGGATCTCACCAAACAATACTCCGACGGCCGCGCGCACGCAGGCTGGCCTGTAGCCCATCGCACAGACGTACGCATCCACCCCCGGAAAGCCGGCCAGTTCATACGGATCGCGGCACGCGAGCACGATCACCGGCGCAAAACGGCGCGCCAGCAGCCACTGCACGAGACGGCGCTGCGATTCATCGGGAAAGTCAAACCCCGCCAGTGGAAGCTTTTCCGTCACGACCACGATCGCGCTCGCGCCTGCCAGCGTCTCGGTGTGGGAGTCCCACTCGTCACCCCGGAACACCAGGCTCTGCATGCCCGGATGCCGCCGGCTGATCTCGGCCGCGGCGATGTCCGCGGGGCGTTCCACCACATTGGGCCCAATGCCGCGTCCCGCCGACATGCGCCGGTAGCCCTCAGGGTCGGTGGCCGACAGCATCACCAGCCGACCAGCGGAGGCGCCGTGCAGCGGGACAATCCGGGCGTGATTCTGCACCAGTACCACCGCGCCTTCCGCAACCTCTCGCTCGACCTCCCTGTGCGCGGGCGCCCCGACCACCTCGGCCGCAGCCTCCGGATCCGGGGCCGGCTGGTCCGCAGCGGCGTACCGAGCCTTGAGAGTCAGAATCCTTGTGACCGCCTCATCAATCCGGCTTTCCGGCACTCGCCCCGCATCCACGGCGGCAGCTAGCCCTTCCACCAACCGCACCTGGCGAGCGAGATAGTCCCCGAACTCATCGCCATAGCGCTCTTCCGCCAACAACACCATATCCGCGCCTGCCCCCACGGTCTGCACGACGGCGTCCAGCGGATCATAGACGCGCCGCACCGCTCCCATGTTGAAAGAGTCCGTAAGAATCACTCCCTGAAATCCCATCGTGCGGCGCAGCACCTCATGCAAGATCAGGGGGGAGAGCGTCGCCGGCCGCTCCGCGTCGAGGGCCGGGAAAACCACATGCGCCGTCATGACGATGTCCACGCCGGCATCGACGGCTGCGCGGAACGGTACGAGCTCGCGCCGCTCGAGGACTTCCCGCGGCCGGTCCACGCGGGCCAGGCCGCGGTGGGAATCGCCGGTCGTATCACCGTGCCCCGGAAAGTGCTTGGCCGCCGCCATGACCCCGGCGTCGTGCAGCCCGGCGACTCCTGCCCGCACATGCCGGGCCACCATCTCGGGATCTTCCCCAAATGACCGCATCCCGATGATGGGGTTCAGCGGGTTGCTGTTGACGTCTGCGACCGGAGCGAGGTCGGTGGTGAGACCGACGGCGCGCAGTTCCCGCCCGAACACTGCGTACATGGCGCGAGTGTCCTTTGGGGACCATGTCGCTCCCAGACCCATGTTGCCGGGGCCCGGACATGAATGCGGCGTGAGCACGGCCCAGGCGCCTTCCTGATCGGCGGCCAGCAGCGGAGCAATGCCACCGCCTGCGCGCGCTGCCTCCCGCAGCTCCGCGATGAGCGCGGCCGCCTGCCCCGGGTCGGCAAAGTTGTCGTTGCTCAGATAGCAGGCTCCCAGCGCGTGCTCACGGAGCAGACCCGCCGCACGCGCGGCCGCGGGACCGGCAAACGCCAGCATGAACATCTGGCCCACTTTTTGTTTCACGGTCATGCCCGCAACCAGGGCCGCGGGGTTCATCGAGTTCCGCACGGCTATTGCACGGCTCCCATGGCAAGCCCCCGCACCACGTAGCGCTGGAAGAAGAGGGCCATCAGGATCGGCGGGATCATCGTCACGACCGCGGCCGCGGACATCGCCTCCCACGCCACCTCATACTGCCCGATGAAAAGAGACAGGACGACGGTGAGCGGCTGGGCGGCCTCGGAGTTGGTGAAGATCAACGGGATGAGAAACGAATTCCACACGGTCAGAAACGCCACAAGGAAGACCGAGACCAGCCCCGGAAGGGCCACCGGCAGGACAATCGACCGCAGCGCCCGGAACCGAGACGCCCCGTCGATCAACGCCGCTTCCTCAATGTCACGGGGCGTCGCCCGGATGTACGTCTGCATCAGCCACACATACAGCGGAGCGCCGTACGCGACAAACAGCAGGACCAGACCGAGCCTGGTGTCGATGAGTCCCAGGACGCTCATCAGCTGGAACAGCGCGATGAGCGACACCCAGATCGGCAGCGGCACGAGAAGCAGCATGAGGAAGAATAGAACGGACCGCCCGCGGAAGTTCAGCCGCGCGAAGGCATACCCCGCGAGCGACGCCATCAGACTGAGCAGCGCCGCCGAGAGGAGCGCCACGAGCAGGCTGTTGCGCACGCCCGAGTACAGCAACGTCGCCGACGGGAGGGACCCCCCGGCGCGGTACTTCGGCCCGGTGGTGAACACGTCGATGTAGTTCTGCAGCGTCGGCGCCTGGGGGATCCAGTGCTTGTAGGGCACGCTGTACAGCTCCACACGCGTGGAAATGCTGCTGACCACGACCCAGAAGATCGGGGCCAGACTCCACAGCGCCAGCAACACAACCCCCAGCCACAGGGCCGCGCGCCCGGCGACCCGCATGTTACGCGCCCCGCTCATAGAGCATGCGGACAAACACGTATCCGACGCCCATCGACAACATCAGAATGAGATACGCGATGGCGGCACCCAGGCCGAAATCCAGGTTGCGGAAGACGACTTCGTAGTTCATGATCATCACGGCTTTGGTAAACGGGTTGATGACCTGACCCGCAGCGCCACCGGCCGTCAGCGACCAGACGACGTCGAAGATCTGAAACGTCACGATGAACTCCACGGCGAGCGCAACGGTGAACGCCGGCAGCAGCATGGGGAACGTGACCGACCGAAAGACCTGCGCCGGCCGGGCGCCATCGACGCGGGCGGCCTCAATCACCTCGTGCGGAATCGACTGCAGGCCGGCCAGGAGCACGACCATCGCAAACGGGAACCTCGCCCATACCTGCGCCACGGCGACCCAGAACAGCTGAGCCGACGGCGAGGCCAGCCAGTAGTGGTACTGAGAGATCAGATGGAATTGATACAGAAGTCCATTGAGCGCGCCGTAGTCCCCGTTCAAGATCCACGACCACATAAACCCGTTGACCAGAGGCGGCAGCATCCATGGAACGATGGCGATGGTCCGCAGCACCGCCCGGCCCCGAAACTCCGCATTGAGGATCACGGCTGCGACCAGCCCGATGGCCAGCTCCAGGGGAAGGACCATCAGCACGATCAGCACGGTCCGCCAGACGCTCCCCCAGAACTCCCCTGCCGCCAGGATGCGGGCGTAGTTGCGTACTCCGATGAACTGCGGGACGCCGTCCAGACCCTGGACCCGTGGGTTCGCGTCGGTCAGGCTGAGGAGGAAGGTAGAGATGGCCGGGTAGTACACAAAACACGCGAGGAGCAGACCCACCGGCAGTAGCGCCAGGTATGCGGTCCGCTCCTCGCTGCGAATGCGCGTGCGACTACTGCTTATACTGCGCCTTGAGCTCGTTCCACCGCTTCGCGATCGCGTCCACCGCCGCATCAGAGGTCAGCTGTCCCTGCGTCGCTTTGCGGATCGCTTCGGTCACACTCTGCGTCCACGGCCCCCACCACTTTACCGTCCGAGGGAGCTGATGCACATACGACGCCTGCGCCGTCATCACGTCAAACCCCTGGATGGCGCCCTCGCTGTTCAGCGCCTGTTGCATAGACTTGCGGGATGGCACCAGGCCGACGCCCTTGTAGATCGCCCGCTGGTTCTCGGCGGACACGTACCACTTGACAAACTCCCAGCCGGCGTCCTTCTTGGGTGAGAAGCGCGATAACCCGATCGCTGCGTCCAGGCTCCAGGTGAAGTGCTGCTCGGGCATGAGCACGTACTGGACGTCAGGAGCCTGCTTGGAAATCTTGGCATTGTTCATGACCGCGAGCGAACCCTGCCACGCCTGGTGGTAGACGCCGGTCCCACCCATGAACACATCGTGCGGTGTCACCTTCGTGAGCAGGTCGGGCGTGATGATCTTGTCGGTGGTAAAGAACCCGACAAGCATCGCCATTGCCTTGCGGGCCGGGGAACCGGCGTTGCTGAAGACGGGGGCCAGACTGCCGTCGAACATGGGGTCCCCCGCCGACAGGGCCATGAGGAACCACGACCAGTCGATCGCTCCGAACGCGAGGGGGAAGGTGTCCACGCCCTTCTGCTTGAGGGCGACCGCCTGCCGCCGGAGTTCCTCCCACGTCGCGGCCGGCCGGTTGAAACCGCCAGCCTTCAGCCGTTTAGCATTGTAGTCCATCATCACGAGTTGAACGTAGGTGGTGATTCCCTGGACCTTCCCGCCCACGGTCCAGAAGTTCATCCGCTCGATGTCCCCGACGTTGAGGTCCTTGCTCTTGGCAACATACGCATCCAGCGGTTCCATGTAACCCGGCGCCACGATGAACGACGGCGCCTCCTCAGTCAGGAAAATGACATCCGCGGGCGCACGCCGCCCGGCGGACGCGACCTGGACCTTCGTGTACATCTCGGCGGACGGCGCCGAAATCACCTGGACACTGATGCCGCTGCGATCCTGGAACTCCTGCAGGAGGGCTTGATTAGGCGGTACTCCCCAGGGAGCCGTGAGGAACGTGATCGTCTGACGTGCGCCGCCTCGGCTCAGCCCCGGCACCGCCAGCGTCAGCAACAACACGACCACACCCATAACGCGGGATCGAGCCATCGTCGATGCGCCCCTTCCTCGCCGTGCGAGTCTGGTGCGCCTTTCGCTTGCCCGGTGATGATTCCTCCGTGCTCCGCGGCGCTCAGAAGGGACGCGGCTGAAGGTCATCCCGGCAGACCTCTGCGCAACTGACTGCCTCCCCAGGCCAGCCACACCACGGTGAAGATGGCCTGCAAGAGCTCAACGACGCGGTAGAGAGGCACAGACACGATAATCATCAAGGTCAGCACTCCTGTCACAATGGCCAGCCACCCAGCGGTTCGGCTGAGAGCGCCGGTCGTGCGAATCGCCCAGCCGGCGACCACGAGCGCGGCGCCGACAAATGCGTTGCCGACGTCACCCGCCCCACGGGCGCCGTACTGAAGCGCGAGCCAGGCGTAACTGGCCGCCACCTGATCCTTCGCCATGTAACTGGCCATGGCGCTGCCGCCCTTCCACAGGACGAAGCTCGACAGAGCGTACCCGCCCAGGCCGATCAGAGCGAGATACAGGAGGACCCGGGCCCGCGCCGGCGCGGGTTCACGGAGACGGCTCGACAGGCCGGCCGCAAAGATCACGGCGGCTCCCGCGGCCAGCACAGCGACAATGTGAGCGATCCGCCACATCCAGTGATGCCCTGCGATGTACGTCAGCGTCCTTACCGGGTCAGCGAAGGTCGCGCCGGCCCCGGGAATGCTGAAGTTGAGGACGAAGAGCACAAGCACACAGAACGCACCCACGAACCCTGCCGTACCGCCGTGGCGCTGCAGTTGCTCCATCTCACACCTCCGGATGCCGGTCTGCGGGAATCCACTTCGATGAGGGGGGCCGCTCGGGCCTGCGCGGACCGTTCTGGAACCGGCTCACATGAAATCGGGGGCTCCTCGTCTGAGGAGCCCCCGGATGCCCGTCGGTCGGTCTACTGACCGACGCTGAACGTCTTCGACGCCAGCACCATACCGTCGGAGGACCGGAGTTCGACCTTCCATGCGCCGATCCACTCCGGCATGATGTTCTTGCAGCTCCAGGTGCGGTACTTCGGCCCGCTCACCTGAAGTGTGACGACCGCCATCTCACGGTCGCCCCAGAGCCAGGCATGCTGGACCGTCGTTGGGCTCTCGGCCGCGACCTCGGTGAAGTAGCACAGCCGACCCACGTCAGCCGGGACCGGCGAGGGCGCCGGCGTCGGCTCCTTGTCGACGATCGACGCGGCCAGGACGTCCCTGGACACGCTGACGGCTGCCATCTGCGCTGCGACGGCGCCTCCCATACCCGCAACCAGAAGCACCGCAATCATCGCCTTGACGATCATGCGGTTTCCGAACCTCATGGGGGATCACCTCACCTTCTCTTATTCCCCACTCCTGGGAATTCTTAGGCCGGCCGCGAAGGAAAGACTATCGAGAGGGAGGCGGGGATGCATGGCTGGCGATCTGTTCGCACCGCAACTGATGCCGTACCTGGAAACGCTCGTGCCTCCACGGCCGCCGGAGATGGTGGCCATGGAGGCCCACGCGAAAGAGGTGGACTTTCCGATCATCGGCCCCGCCGCCGGCCACCTGTGCTATCTGATCGCGCGGATGATTGGCGCACGGCGGATCTTTGAGCTGGGGTCGGGATACGGGTACTCCACCGCGTGGTTCGCCAGGGCGGTGGTGGAAAACGGCGGCGGAACCGTGTACCACGTGGTGTGGGACGACGCCCTCTCGCGCCGCGCCAGGAAACACCTCGCCGCGCTCGGGTTCGACGGCATGATCGAGTACCGCGTCGGTGAGGCCGTCCAGACCCTGCGCGAGACAGATGGACCGTTTGACCTCATCTTTAACGACATCAACAAGGAAGGGTATCCCGCGTCGCTGCCCGTCATCACCGACAAACTGCGCGTGGGCGGCGTGCTCCTCGTGGACAATGTGCTGTGGAGCGGCCGGATCTTTGACGCCGGCGACCGGTCGGCGGCAACGGACGCGATCCGGCAACTGACTCACCTGGTCGCATCCGACCCGGCGTGGATCAGCTCAATCGTGCCGATCCGCGACGGACTGCTCGTGGCGCTGCGCACGGGCCGCACGCCAGATCTTCATCGGGGTTAGCGGCATTTCGAGGTGGCGCACCCCAAAGCGGGCCAACGCGTCAATGACCGCGTTGACCACGGCGGGCGTCGCTCCGATCGTCCCGGCTTCGCCGATCCCTTTGGCCCCGAGGGGATTGCGCGGAGACGGCGTCTCAGTCCGGAGAGTCATGATGGGAGGAACATGCGGGGACCGCGGGATCGCATAGTCCAGCAGCGACCCCGTCAGGATCTGTCCGGTCTCGTCGTACTCCACCCCCTCGTACAGCGCCTGCCCGATGGCCTGGGCGACTCCCCCGTGCACCTGGCCCTCCACCAGCAGCGGGTTGATCACGACACCGCAGTCGTCCACGGCCACATGCTGCAGCAGCTGGAACTCTCCCGTGTCAGGATCCACCTCGACCACGCTGATGTGGGTGCCGAACGGGAAGGTGGAGCCCCGGACCGTGTACTGCCCGCTCGCCGCCAGGGCCTTCCGGCGGGGGCCCACCAGTTCCGTTAATGAGAGGCTCCGCGCGGGGACGCCCGCCACGGCGACCCGGCCGGCGGAGAGCACAAGGTCTTCGACGGATGCTTCCAGGCGCCGGGCGGCCCGCTCCAGGAGTTTGCGCCGCAGGCCCTGCGCCGCCCGGTACACCGCCGACCCGCCGACCACCAGCGTGCGGCTCCCCGCTGTGCCGTCGCCTTCTGGAATGAGCGCGGTGTCGCCGGTGATGACGCTGACGCGCGAGACGTCGACGCCGAGCGCGTCGGCGACGATCTGCGCGAACCCCGTCGCTCCACCCTGCCCGTGCGGCGAGGTTCCACTGTAGACGGTGACGCTGCCGCTCGTATCGAGCTCAACACGGGACGCATCGGATCCGTACGTGCACGTCTCCACGTAGCTGGAGAGCCCGATCCCGATGCAGCGGCCGTCGCGCGCGAGCTGCGCCTGACGATCGCGCCACTGCGCATACGAACCGGCAAGAAGCGCGCGGTCGAGCGCGGCGGCGTAGTTGCCGCTGTCGTACACCGCCCCTGAGGGGGCGGTGTAGGGGAACGCGTCCGGGGGGATGAAGTTCCGCCGCCGGACTTCAGCCGGATCGCGGTGGAGCGTCCCCGCAAGAATGTCGATCGCCCGCTCCAGGTAGAACGCGGCCTCCGGGCGGCCCGCACCGCGGTAGGCGCCGGTGGGGACCTTGTTCGTGTACGCTTCGAGCAGCTCGACCTCGACGTCGCGGATCAGATAGGGACCGGTGGCCATTTCCAGCGTCAAGGGGGGAATTTCAGCGGTCGTGGTCATGAGATAGGCGCCCACGTCCGCGACGACGCGGAGCCGCAGGCCGACGATCTGCCCGTCGGACGACGCAGCCAGCTGGACGTCGGCGAACTGCGCCCGCCCGTGGCAGATCGTCATCAGATGCTCGCGGCGGCTCTCCACCCACTTCAGCGGGCGACCCAGGCGCAGGGCGAGCATCGGAATCAGGAGTTCTTCCGGATAGATGCTGCCCTTGGCTCCAAAGCCGCCGCCGACGTCCGGGGCGATCACCCGCACGGTGACCCGGCGGGGCACGTGCCCGGCCAGCTCATCGCGCAGCGCGTGCGGCATCTGCGTGGACGACCAGACGCTCAGGGTCCGGACGGCCCCCGCCGGCGGCGTGGCCAGGACGGCGCGGCCTTCGATCGCGATGGCGGCCACCCGCTGGTGAGAGATGCGCTGCGCAATGGTCGCGGGGGCTCCGGCAAACGCCCGTTTTGCCGCCCCGCGGGTCCATGCCGTGCGGTAGGCGAGGTTGGTGCGCAGCTTGGGATGGAGCACGGGCGCGCCGTCCCGCAGGGCCTGCTCGGCGTCGACCACCGGCGGGAGCGGCACGTAGTCCACGTCGACCGCGGCGGCCGCGTCCAGGGCTTCAGCCTGCGTCCGGGCGATCACCACGGCCACCGGTTGGCCGACATAGTGCACGCGATCGCCGGCCAGGACCGGGTGGTGCGCCACCGCGCCTCCCTCGATCTCTCCGGGCAGCAGGAGCGGCCGGCCCAGGCTGCGGGCGGTCACCACCTCAATGCGCCCCCGTGCCCGGATGCGGCCGACGCGGGCATGCGCATGGGGGCTGCGCACTACAGCGGCATGGAGCAGACCGGGCGGTGCGAAATCGTCCACATAGGTGCCTCGCCCAACCAGGAGCCTGGGATCTTCAATCCGCTTGACACGTGCGCCGCGAAATCTCGAAGTCGCCATAATGCCTACGGAGGCTGCATCAGCAACCCGCGGATCACCGGAGCACCTCCTCGACCTGCCGCGCCATCGCCTGCAGCGCATCGCGCGGCGCCTGCGCACCGGTCACGGCCCGCTGGACGCCCACCCAGAGGATGTCCTCGACGAGCGGATAGCGCGCAAACCGCGGCGGAATCATGGCATGGCGGAGGATCGTCTCCTCCAGCGCCGCGGTGCGCCTGGCATCCCGGCTGCCCGGGGCCAGCTCGCGCTTCACGCGGTCGAAGACCGCGCGGCGCACCGGCGTGTGTCCGGCCGCCGCTTCGACATACTGCACATCCGCGCCGACCAGATACCGCAGCAGCGCCAACGCGCCGTCCGGGTCGCGGGCCGCCTTCGGAATGGCGAACGAGTGCCCCCCGGCATAGGCTTTCCGCAGCCCCGCCGGTCCGGCTGGGTAGACGGCGACGTCGAACTGTCCGATGACCGCGCACGTCTTGGGATCCTTGTACAGACCGTAGAATCCGGGCCAGTCTCCCACCATCAGCAGCCGGCCCATGCGGAATCCCTCGGACACCTCGTCATAGTACCAGCGTTCGAGCAGATCCGGCGGGGTCAGCCGCTCGGCGGTGCACAGCCGGTGCAGGAAGCTCAGCGCCCAGACGCCGGCGTCGCTGTTGAAGATCGGACGCAGCTCTTCGTCGAATAGCTCCCCACCGGCCATCCCGAGCAGTTCGTAGAACGTGCCGAACAGGCCGGAGTGCCGCCCGGGGAAGGCGAACCCATAAAATCCGGGACGGATGTGGCGCGCCATCTGCGCCGCGGCATCGTCCCACGTCGGCGGCGCCGGCATTAGGTCGGCGCGGTAGAACAGCAGGCGGGCATCGAAGTTCCGCGGCAGCTGCATCAGCTCGCCGCCGATGCGGCACAGCTCCATGACGCGCGGAAAGAAATCGGCGATCTCCCTCGCATCGACCAGGTTGTCCAGCGCCCGCAGGTGCGCAGCCTGGGAGGGCGCGTACTTGGTGTGCGTGGAGATAAGGTCGTACCGCCCCCGCGGAGTCCCCAGATCGGCGGCCATCCGCGCGTTGAGCTCGACATGGGGGAGGGCGACCTCCACGACGACACGGTACCCGCCGCGCCGCTCAAACGCGGGCAGCAGCCCCTGCAGGCGGTCGTACTGCGGCCCGCTGATCAATGCAATGTGGAGCTCGCGCATCGGGTCAATCCTCTTCTGTCAGTCCATTTCTAGACCGCCGCAGACGTTGAGCGCCTGACCGGTAATGTACGCCGCGTGCGGCGAGCACAAGAACGCCACGGCGGCCGCGATGTCCCCCGGAGTTCCGATACGCCCCAGCGGGATGCGTCCGACCATCCGCGCCAGCGACTCGTCGGGGGTTACGCCCAACGCCTGTGCGCGGACCTCGTGAATCCGCCGGGTCATCGCCGTGTCCACCACACCGGGGCATACGGCGTTGACCGTGATCCCGTGGGGCGCAAGTGCCCGCGCCGCCGACCGCGTGAGGCTGATCACGCCCGCCTTGGCCGCGGCGTACGGCGCCTGATCGGCCCGGCCGGAACGGCCGGCGATGGAGGCCATGCTCACGATCCGGCCGCGGACCCCGCCGGCGATCATCGCCCGGGCGGCCAGCTGCGTGGCGAAAAACACCGTCTTGAGGTTGAGACCGAGCATGGCGTCCCACTCGGGCGGCGAAATGTCCAGCAGCGGTTTGGTGATCTCGCGGCCCGCGTTGTTGACCAGCGCGTCGATCCGTCCCCATCGCTCCATCACCTGGTCGATCGCGCGAGCAACGTTGTCGATCTGCACCAGGTCGGTGTGAATGACCAACGCCTCGGCGTCGCGCCGGTCCAGCGCCCCCGTGGTCTCCGCCAGGGCGGAGGCGTCCACGTCCACCAGGGCGACCGCGAACCCATCGGCCGCCAGCCGCTCGGCCACGGCACGGCCGATGCCCTGACCCGCCCCGGTCACGACGGCGATGGGGGTCATCCCCTCGCCGCCGGCCATCGGCCGGCTTCGGGATCGACGTCGCGCACGGCGAGACGGTCCAGCTGCGGCCACAACTCGTCGGGAATCGGGCGGGCTGCGAGGGCGAGCGTGTCCTCGATGCGCTCTGGGCGGCTCACCCCCACGATTGTGGAGGCAATTCGAAGATCGCGGAGAGAAAACTGCAGCGCCGCCGCGGCCAGCGGGACGCGGTGCCGGCGGCAGATCTCCGCAGCGCGCCGCGCGCGCTCGACGATATCGGACGCGGCATCCACGTAGGCGTACCGCGGATAGGCGTCCGGGCCCTTCGCCAGGATGCCGCTGCCGTAGGGCGCGGCGTTGAGGACGGCGACCCCCAGGCGGGCCGCGCGGTCGAGGAGGGGCTCTGCGCTGCGGTTCAGCAGCGTGTAGCGGTTGTGCGTGATGACGACCTCGAAGGCCTGCGTCTCGACGTACCGGAGCATGAGGTCGATCGGCCCACCGGCGACGCCCAGGTGCGCGATCATGCCCTCGCCCTGGTACCGCCGCAGGACGTCCAATGGCCCGCCGCGGCCCGTCACCTGCTCGAACGTAGTGTGCTCCGGGTCGTGCAGGAAGACCAGGTGCAGCCGGTCCAGACCCAACAAACGCAGGCTGCGCTCGAGCGATCGGGCGACCTGGTCGCCGCTGAAATCTCCCGTCTGCAGGTTGCGATCGGCTTTGGTGGAGAGGACATACCCTGCGGGAAGACCGCCCAGCTCGTGCAGGACTCGTCCGATCCGGCGCTCGCTCTCCCCGTCCCCATACGCCGCGGCGGTGTCCAGAAAGTTGATGGGGCTGCGGAAGACGGCGCGCAGCGTCCGCAGCGCCTGCGCCTCCGGCACGCTGTAGCCGAACGATTCCGGCATGCTGGCCAGCGCGCCGCCGCCGATGCCCAGAGGCGTGACCTGCAGTCCCGTTGTGCCCAGCGTGCGCGTGATCATCCCTTGAGCGCGCCTACCAGCAGGCCCTTCGCGATGTAACGCTCCAGGGCGATCGCCATCGCGATCACCGGCGTGATCATGATCAGAATTAACACCGACATGTACCACCACTGCGGCCCGCGCGTGGCATTCTGGGCCGCGATGCTCAGGGGCAGCGTCTGGGCGTTCGCGCTGGTCAGGAAGAGGGCCAGCAGGTACTCATTCCATGAGAAGACCAGCACCAGCAGGAACGTCGCCGCCAGCCCCGGGGTCGACAGCGGCAGCACGATTGAGCGGAAGATGCGGTAGGGCGACGCCCCGTCGATGGCCGCGCTTTCCTCGAGTTCGACGGAGATCTGCCGGAAGTAGTCGCGCATCAGCCACACCACGATGGGCAGGTTCACCGCGGTGTAGGTAATGATCAACGCGGGCCGGGTATCCAGCAGCCCCAGCCGCTGGAACATCACATAGATGGGAATCACGACCGCGACCGGCGGAAGGATCCGCTGGGAGATCATCCAAAAGGCCACGTCCTCATTCGCGACCGTCCGCCGTCCCCACCGGCGCGCGAGCGGGCGCAGCAGGACAAACACCGCCGCGCCGCCGGCCAGCGCCAGCGGCCACGGCACCTGCCTCGCGGCGGCAGCCATCCCCAGCAGCGCGCTGAGCGTGAACAGCAGAATGGTGCTCAGGCGCGGGCGGTAGGAAAACCGCAGCAGCCCGTAGCCCGCTGCCGTCCCCAGCCCCAGGGCCAGGGCGGAGCTCGTCAGCGCGACGGTGATGGTGTTCATGAAGGGCCGCAGCGTGTCGTTGCGCAGATCCACGAAGATGTACCGCCAGGCGTGCAGCGACGGCTGGTAGTCGACAAACGGCAGGTACACGGGCCCGGCGTACACGTGCACCGGCAGCTTGAACGATGTCACGACGATCCAGTAGATAGGAAAGAGGACGACGACCGCCCACACCCCGAGCACCAGGTACGCGGCGCCGCGCGCCGCGGGGGACAGATCCGCGGCCGACCGCCGGCCCCGCACGCCGGGCTCCCTCACGCCGGCTCCGCCAACCGGCGGTGCACGAGGCTGACGTAGGACAGGGCGGCAAACGTCACCACGAATAAGAGGAGATACGCCACCGCCGCCGAGCCGCCGATGTCGAGCGTCCGCCACGCCATGAACGCGTGCAGCGTGAGCGATTCGGTGGCCGTGCCCGGCCCGCCGTTCGTCAACACGTTGGGCAGATCGATAATCTTGAACGCTTCCAGCATGCGGATCAAGACCAGCGTCGAGCTCACCGGCACCAGTTGCGGCCACGACACCTTCCAAAACACCTGCCAGCGGCTCGCGCCATCGACCATGGCCGCCTCGAACAGCTCGACTGGCAGGCTCTCCAGCGCCGCCAGCAGGACGATGAACATGAACGGCGTCCACTGCCAGATGTCCCCGATCATCACCGCGGCCCGCGCGCCCCACGGGTCATTGACCCAGGAGACTTCGGCCAGCCCCAGAGCCCGCCACAGCGGCGCGAACGGCCCTTTGCCGAGATCCATGAGAATCCGGAAGGTGTACGCGATCCCCACCGGTGTGATCATCATCGGCAGGAGGAACGCCACACGAAAGAAGCGCCGGCCGGCGAGATTTTGCGCGCAGAGGAACGCCAAGCCCAGCCCCAACCAGTACTGGAGCGTGATCCCCCCGAAGACGTAGATCAGGGTCGTGACCAGCGTCCCAGGACGGCCTCCCGGGAGCAGCGACCGCACGACAAGCCAGATCCCCGCGACAGCGACCAACGCGAACAGCATCCGCCCGGGAACGCGCCCCCAGCCGCGTCCGCCGCGGATTCCCCGCGCGACGTACACCACCAGCCCGGCCGCCGCCAGCGCTCCCACCAGCCACGCCACCCCCCCAGGCGCCGCCAGCACCCCGAGGAAGTGCGGCCGCTCGATCCCGACGAGGAGTTTTTGATAGTTCGCCAGGCCGACGAAACGAAACACGAACCCGCCCGGGACGAACTGCAGGCGCGTCAGGGACAGATAGACGGACACCAGCAGCGGGAAGATCGACAGGAAAAAGAGCAGTAGCACCGCCGGGACCAGGAACGCGGTGTTCGCCTGGCGCTCCAGCCAGTTCGTCAGTACCTGACGAAGCCCAGCCGCCGGGGCGGGACGCGCACGCTCCGCCCCGGCGGCATCAACGACCTTCGACGTCCTGACTCGAATGGACCGCTCCCGCTACTTCATTGAGATGCCCAGGCTCTCGCGATACGCCTTCAGCTGCGTGTCGCGGCCGAGCTCATTGGTGATCGCTTCCCAGCCGTCCGTGATCTCCTTCATGGCCTGGGCGATGCTCGTCTCTTTGGCCAGCAGCTTGGCGATGGCCGTGTCCAGCACGACCTGCTGGTAGCGCTGATTCTGCGGGATGCGCAGGTCGAGTACCATGTTGGGGCTGTTGAGGCTCGCCTCAATGGCCCCGAGATAGTTCCTGGCGGCTTCCTCGCTCATGCCGGCCTTCCGCCACAGGCTCAGGCTCTTGAACTGAGAGACGCGATACGGGTTGAACCCCGTGATGCCGATGGTCACGTCAACGTTGGCCTGACCCGGCTGGCTCATATAGGACATGAACGCGTACGCCGCGTCCTTGACCTTTGCCGGCGCCGCGTGGTTGATCCCGCCCGACCATCCGCCGAACGCGGCAAAGGGCGCGTGGTTGACGCCGTTGACCGCATGCGGGCAGGACTGCCGGGTGCAGGCCGCCAGTTTGCCGGTCTTCCGGTCCAGCACCCGCGACGTCCCGGGCAGAATCACCGCGCCCACTTTGTCCTGGACCTTCGAGCTCTTCGGATCGATCGCCAGCGTGCCGATGTCGCCCCAGTCGATGCTGAGCGCGCAGCGGCCGGTGACGAACCCGGACCGGGAATCACCCACGTCCCAGTTCAGCTCGTCCGGAGGCCCGTACTGTCCCGTCTGCACGTAGATGCGCAGCGCCTCCGCAAACGCCTCGTTGTTGGTTAGCGGCTTCATCGTGTCGAGGTCGAAAAACGATCCCTGGCGCGTGCCCTGCGTCTGCAGAAAGTCGGCGGCCACCGACCAGACCATCCAGTACGACTGCGCGTTCCGCTTCTTAGCGATGCACGATCCGAAGTCCGGCGTGCCGTCGCCGTTGAGGTCTTTCCTGTTGAAGGCCTCGGCGACTTTCATGTAATCGGCCCAGGTAGAAGGCGCCTTCAGCCCGGCCTGCTTCAACAGGTCGCTCCGGTAGTACACCATTTGAAAGTCGCCGTCCAACGGAATCGTGTAGACGCGCCCGCCGAAGGTAGCGCTGAAGTTGCGGAAGAAGGGCCCGATGTCGTCCCACTGAAGGGCCTTGTCGGCTTTCGCCCGGGTGGTAATGTCCTCCAGGTACCCGGCGGTGACGAAGTCGGCCATCCACTGCGGCGCGAAGACAAACGCCTGGAAGCTGTTCGTCCCCGTGGCCATGTCGGTCAGCATCTTCTGGTAGAGGTCGCTGAACGGCACAGTGACGACGTTGATCTTGGCCCCCGTGAGCTTTCCGAAATCGGGCGCCCGGCGCTGCAGCGGTTCTGCGATCTGCGGACCCGTAAAGGTCAGCACGTTGACGGTCACGCCGTCAAACGGTTTGGCCTGCGACGCGGCGGGCGTGACCGCCGCCAGCGGCAGCAGGATAAGACCCAGTACGATGAGCACGCAAAGACGTTGCCTCATTCCACGGTCACCTCCTCGGATAGTGAAACCGGCCGTGCGTCCCTGTCACCCCCTCCCACACCCGCATCCCTGGTGCGCATCACCTCACGCCGGCGCGATGGCGCCGGAGGCGTTGCATGACCGTCGTGCCGCCTTCCCCAAAGTATCGAGCCAGGTCGAGGTAGTCGCGGTAGAGGGACTCGTAGGCCCGCTGCTCCACCGGCCGCGGTCGGTAGGAGGTCCGCTCAGCGGCCCCCATCCGGTGAATCGCCTCGCGAAGGTCTGCGTACCCTCCGGTGGCCGGGCCCGCCGCAGCGGCGGCGTAGATCGCGGAGCCGACCGCCGACGCGTGCGGCGTGGGCACAGCCAGGATCTCCCGGCCGGTCACGTCGGCGGTCAACTGCAGCAGCAGGGTGTTGCGTTCGGCCAGCCCGCCGCAGGCAATCACCTCGCGGATGGAGACGCCGCCCGCCTCGAACGTGTCGATCACGCGCCGCGTCCCAAACGCCGTTGATTCCAGCAGCGCGCGGAAGATCTCATGGGGCTCCGTCGTCACCGTGAGCCCGACCAGCAGGCCGGACAGGTCGGCGTCCACCAGCGGCGTCCGGCATCCATTCCACCAGTCCAGGGCCAGCACGCCCGCCTCCCCCGGACGCAGGCGGGCCGCCTGGTCCAGGAGGGCCGCGAACGCGCCGTCTCCGGTACCAAGGTGCGAGGGCACCAAGGTGCGCACGAACCACTGAAAGATGTCTCCGACGGACGCCTGGCCGGCCTCGTAGCCGAAAAGCCCGGGCAGGATGCCGTCTTCCACGACGCCGGAAATCCCCGGCACCGTGTGCCTGCGGCTGTCCACAAGCAGGTGACAGGTCGACGTCCCCATGATGGCGACCAGCCGCCCGGGCTCCGCGGCACCGACGGCGGGCAGCGCCGCGTGCGCGTCGATCACCGCCACCGCGACGGGCGTGCCGGCCCGCAGACCGGTGCGCACCGCCCAGACGGGCAGCAGCCCTCCGGCCCGCTGCGCCACCGGACTCGGGGGCCCCAACCGCTGCAGCAGGGATGGCAATTGGGGATCCAGCGCGGCAAGAAAGGCGGCCGCGGGGTATCCGGTGTCCTTCTGCCAGTGCGCCTTGTAGCCAGCCTGGCACACGCTGCGGCTCTCGGCGCCGGTGAGCTGCCAGACGATCCAGTCTCCACCCTCGATCCACCGGTCCGCGGCGCGGGCGACGGCGGGCGACTCGGCCAGCACCTGCCAGCCCTTCGCCCACAGCCACTCGGACGACGTCTTCCCGCCGTAGAACTCCAGGAACTCTCCGCCCGGGCGCGCGCGCGCGGCGTTGATCCGGTCCGCAAACGGTTGAGCCGCATGATGCTTCCAGAGCTTCGGCCACGCGTGGGCATCAGGGGCCACATCAGGCAGAAGGCACAGCGGAATCCCGCCGGCCGTCGCCGGCAGCACCGTACAGGAGGTGAAGTCGATCCCGATCCCCACGATCTCGTCCGGATTCCCCCGCGCAGCCGCCGCGCGGAGCAGCGTCTCCAGCGCCTGCAGCCAGTCCTGCGGATGCTGCAGCGCCCAGTCCGGAGGCAGCGGTTCTGAGCGGCCGGGCAGGCCGCGGTCGATCACCCCGTGCGGGTACGCGAAGGTTGCGGTGGCCGCCACCCCCCCGCCGGCGGTGTCGACGACGACCGCGCGGGCCGACTCCGTGCCAAAGTCGATGCCGACCGTGTATGTGGGCATGCGTCCGGGCCGGGCCGACTGCTCAGGCGAACACCTGGTAGTCCATCCCCAGAATCTTGCACACCCAGATCAGCTCTTGCGTATAGTCGCCGTAGACCCCGTGGATGTGGTTGCTGTCGTAGGATGCCAGGAAGACATCGGCGCTCACGCGGAACTTCGCGAACGCGTGCGGCCACTCCGGGGTGGTTGCCTCGGCCTTCTTCCACGCCACCTGCTCAGCGTACTCGACGAACTGAGCGGGGACGATCGCCATCCAGTACTTTCCCTGGCGCCGCGCCAGCCTCGCCAGCGTCACCCCACCTGGGGCGGCGATATGCGCGACCGAGGCGCCTCCCGCCGGGAAATAAATGATTTCCGGATAGAAGCGGACCTTGGGCAGATTCACCGCCGGGTCGGTGGACCGGCCGGCGAAGAACGTCGCGTGCTGGCCGGAGTTGCACAAATCCCATACTCCGTCGCCCGCGTCATAATGCCGCACGTCGGCAAACAGCACAGGTGTCCCGGCGAGATGCTTGAAAACCTCCATCGTCAGGGCGCCGTCCATGTCCGCCTCGGTCGCGCACACGATCGGATCGTGCGGACCTTCCCAGTCGTAGGGGTCGTTGCAGAACGCCTCTGCGACATCCATCGTGCAGAAGTGGTCGGTCAGCTCGGGCTGCCCCTTGATACCGCAGAAGTCCAGCCGCCAGTCGGCCACGATCTCACGGACGGCGTGGTAGCTGCGGATCTGGCGCTTCAGCAGTTCTGGGGTGAGTTTCTTGCCGTCGTAGTGGATCTGGCCGACGCGCTGCTCCAGCCAGGCAAACCCGTCTTCCACACGGTCCTCCAACACCAGGCCCGCCCGGCGCACGATCTCGAGCTGGTCGATGTGCTCCACGTCGATCCCAAACTGGCGGCGCCACTGGTCCAGCGGGCTCTGCGCGGTGTACATCCCCATCGACCGGCCGCCGATCAACCCGTAGGTCTCACCGCGCAGGCGAGTGGTGGCCGCCGCGGCGCGGAGAAACTGCAGCGCACGGGCAAACACGGCGTCGTCGGAGGCATCTCCCGAGACGCGCGCGCAGAATGCGCCGACCTGGTCGAGCGCGCCGGCGCTCGCGAGCATCCCGACCAGCCCGGGGTAGCGGGGGTTAACGTTGCTGAACAGCAGGAACGGACCTGGGGCAAACTGGCTGGCGATGGCTGGGAGATGTGGGAAACTCCAAATGGCGAAGTTGAAGATCGTGGCATCGACTTCCGCTGCAGCCAGGTATCGCCCTTCACTCTTGGCGAGGTCGGTGGTCCAGACGATATCTCGTCCGGTGGTTACCTCCCACCCCGCGTCCCGCAGCCGGGCGGCCAGGCGCCCCTGAAAATCGCGGGTCAAGGAGAGCAGCTCATTGTGCACGTGCGGGCGCCCGTCAGAAAACGTCAAAATGCCGACTCTGGGCGCGCGCATGACGGCCTCCTTGGGCAGATCCGGGGTGCAGGAAGCACCGTTCGCGCGTCCCCAGGCTGAATCCTGTACCCCCTCACCCGTTCCACCCGCAGGGCCACTCACCGTACCCGCCGAAACGCCCCCCTGGGGCCGGCCCGGCCGGTTCACTCATAGGGCGGGCTCCGGAGGCGCATCATGAATCCTCGTCCACAAACCGCCGGAACGGCTGGGATCGTCGCCGGCGTGCTGCTCGCCGTCCTCTTTATTTCGTTCATGACCAGCGGTGCCGCGCCGGATACGATGACCGATCCCGCCAAAGCCATGGCATTCGCCGGTGGAAACCTCAGCCGCTGGCGGTTCGACGGCATCGTGGGCACGCTGGCGATTGTTGGGGTGATCTTCTACTTCCCAGGCCTGGCAGCGCGGCTCCGCGACCGCACACCGTCACGCGCGACCGGCGTACTCTACTTCAGCCTGGTGGGCGTCGGCGCATACGGGCTCAACTCAGTCCTGATGTGGGTGGGCGATCCTGCCATCATCAGGGGACCCGACCCGGTTGCCGCCGGACATGCGTGGGTGGCGCTGAGCGCCGTGCATATGGGCCTGCAGGCGTTCGGGAGTCTGGCCGTCGGGTTGGCGTTTCTGCTGGCCGGGTGGGCTGCGATGACCAGCAAAGCGTTCACCTCTGGGGTCGCGTGGGTGGGCGTGGTGGGTGGGGCCGCAGGGATCCTATCCGTGTTCTCCCCCACTACGGAAGTGTTCTTCCTGGTGTCGTTTGCTCTCTCTGTTGTGTTCCTGATCTGGAGCGGCCTGGAGCTGCGGAAGGCCCGCTAAGGGCGGGCGGTGGTTGCGACGGGGGCGGGGGCCCGTTCCGGTTCCCGCCCCAGGAAGACCAAGCCCGCCGCGACAGTTCCGAGGACGGCGCAGATCGACCAGAACCCCGAGGGGCTCCACGCATACATCCGCGTTCCCAGCGTCGGCCCGAGGACCGCGGCCAGACCCCAGGTCAACCCCCAGGCGCCCTGATACCGGCCGCGAAGGTGCTGCGGGGCGATGTCGGCAACGAACGCGGACCCCACCGGCGCCCCGACGATTTCACCCAGCGTCCACACCAGAACCGTGAGGACCAGCGCCGGTGCGGTGTGCGCCAGCGCAGTCAGGCCGAACCCGATTCCCACAAGCAGCATGCCGGCGGCGATGACCGGGCGCGGCCGCAGCCGCTGGGTCACCGTGGTGATCGGCAACTCCAAGAAGATGATCAGCAGACCGTTCAGCGAAACCAGCGCCCCGTACACGGCGTTGCTCAAGCCGCTATCGCGCACGTGGAGCGCGAACGTCGACACCGACTGCATGTATACGAAGGCGATCGCCAGCGACGCGGCGAGAAACGCTACGAAGGCGCGGTCCCGCAGGATGGCCCGCATCGTTTCTCCGCGCTCCTCCCGCTCGGCGCGCGCATGTGTGACCGCCGGGAGCGCGGTCAGGGCGAGGATGCCGAACACCACCGATGTAATCGCATCGCCAACGAACAGCCACAGGAACGACCGGTCGGCCAGAAACCCCGCCGCCGCGGGCCCGATCGCAAACCCCGCGTTGATGGCCAGGCGGTAGAGCGCAAACGCGGTGACCCGCCGCCCGGCGGGGACGAGATCCGCGAGGAGCGCGCCGCTGGCGGGACGGTAGAGTTCGGCGGTGAGCCCGGCCAGGAACGTGAGTCCGGCGATCGAGCCCAGGTGCTCCGCCTGCGACAGCAGCATTAGGGCTGAGGCGGAGGTGAACATCGACAGCGCGATCGCCGTGCGCCGTCCCAAATGGTCTGCCAGATAGCCACCGGCCATCGACGCGAGCAAGGCCCCGGCTCCATACAGACCGACGATGGCACCCGCGGCGACCGTGGGGTAGCCGCGCTTGACCAGATAGAGGATCAGGAAGGGAAGAACGAAGCTCCCGAAGCGGTTGACGAATGTCCCGGCAAAGAGCACCCAGGCCTCGCGCGGCATTTCGCGGAGGGCCTGTCGCAGGCCGACGGGTGTGGCCATGGGTCACATCATAGCGGCCCGCCTCCGTCGTGTCCAACCCGCATGCGAGGAGGCCAACTGGGACCGGGGCAATGAGGCAGGGGCGACTCTTGGAATGACGAACGATGCCAGAAGCTCGCGGGAGCAAGGAGGTACAATGTATGAAATCTGTCGTCCACAAGCGCCTGCTCGAGCTGGACGCCGAATCACTCAATCCCCAGATCCGGCGGCGGATGCTGTGGGGGGACCGGCTGATGGCCGCGTACCTGGAATTCAAGAAGGGCGCCGTCGTCCCGGTCCACCAGCATGAGAACGAGCAGCTCACGTACTGCATCTCAGGCCTCATGCGGTTCAACCTGGTGGACCGGGAACTGACACTGCGGCCCGGTGAAGTCCTGTTGATCCCCGGCGGTGTGCCTCACGGTGCGGAGATGCTGGAAGAGACTGTGGAGATGGACTTCTTCAGCCCGCCGCGCCAGGACTGGATTAATAAGGAAGACAGTTACCTGCGCAAATAGCGCTGCGCCGGCGCCGGAACCGCGAGGCTAGACACTGCCCTCGACTCGGATGATATTGCTGATCGCCTTCACCACGCCCAGCGCGCGCAGGCGCTCCTGCACGCGTCGAATGGCGCGCTCAGGCGCGTTGTGGCTCACGAGAATGGCGTCGGCGACCTCGCCGCGGCTCTTCTGCACGATCGACGCGATGCTCACCTGCTCTTCCCCAAACACCGTGGCCACCTGGGCAAACACCCCCGGCCGGTCGGTGACCTGCAGGCTGACGAAGTAGGGGACCACGACGTCGTCGATCGGCCGGACCCGGGAGGGCCGAGCCGCGCCCAGCGGCGACCGCCCCCGGACCCCTAACGCGAGGGCCCTGGCTACCGTAAGGATATCGCCTACGACGGCCGTCGCGGTCGGCGCGCCGCCGGCCCCGCGGCCGCTGAACACGATCCGGCCCACGTCCTGCCCCTCCACGAGCACGGCGTTGAACTCGTCGGGCACCAGGGCCAGAGGATGGTCGAGGGGTACGAGCGCCGGGTGGACGCGTGCTTCAATCTCACCGTCGTGCCTGCGTGCGATCGCCAGCAGCTTGATGCCGAAGCCGAGTTCCTTGGCGTAGGCAAAGTCTCGCGGAGTAATGCGGCGGATCCCTTCGCGATACACGTCTGACCAGGTAATCTGCGTGCGGAAGGCGACGGCGGTCAGGATGGCCAGTTTGGCTGCGGCATCGTGGCCGTCGACGTCGTCGCCCGGATCCGCCTCGGCAAACCCCCGCCGGCGGGCCTCAGCCAGGGCTTCTTCAAACGCCCACCCCTCGTGGGCCATGCGGGTCAGGATGAAGTTGGTCGTCCCATTGAGGATGCCGGTGAGCGCCTGCAGGTGTGCCGCAGCAAGGGATTCCTGGATGGGTTTGATGAGAGGGATGCCGCCGCCGACGCTGCCTTCGAAGTACAGGTGAGCCCCGGACGCCTCCGCGCCGGCAAACAGTTCCGGGCCGTGGGCCGCCAGCAGTGTCTTGTTGGCCGTCACCACCGACTTCCCGAGGGACAGGGCTTGCCGAACGTAGTCCCGGGCCGGGTCAACGCCGCCGATAAGCTCGACGACGATGTCGACCTCCGCCGACGCCACGACGTCCCCTCCGTCGGTGCACAGGAGGTCCGCGGGCACCGGGACCTGCCGCGGCCGCTCGCGACGCGCCACCGCCACGCGCCTGACGAGAACCGGAATGCCTGCGGCCCGGGCGATGGCATCCCGATCCTGCAGCAGGCGGTAGACCTCGGCCCCGACGGTCCCCAGCCCCAGCAGCCCGACCCCGACTGACTTCCGCTCTGCCACGCGCTCACCCGGACGCGAAGATGCACCCTTCATAGCAGGCGCACTCACCGCTGTCAACGGTGGTATGCTGAAGACGAGCCCCCTCCCATCCCTTATCCCACTCGTGTGAGGAGAGCATTCATGATCATCAGTCAGAAAATGCGTGACAGCGTTAATGCGCAGATCGGCCGGGAGTTTGGCGCCTTCCTCCAGTATGTCGCCATTGCTGCGCACTTCGACGGCCAGAGCCTGCCCCGGCTGGCCGCGCACTTCTACAATCAGGCGGACGAGGAACGCGACCACGCAATGCGCTTCATCCGCTACGTCATCGATGCGGGTGCCGCCGTCGCCATCCCGGCGGTGTCGGCCCCGAAGAGCACGTTTACCACGGCCGAGGAGATGGTGAAGCTCTCCCTGGACTGGGAGCAGGAAGTTACCAGGCAAATCCATGCGATCCTGGAGCTGGCGGTCAAGGAAAACGACTACACCACCCAGCAATTCCTGCAGTGGTTCGTCGAGGAACAGCTGGAGGAGGTGTCCAGCATGGACAAGCTGCTGAGCGTGGTGCGCCGCGCCGGAGAGAGCGGGCTGCTCTTCGTCGAGGATTATCTGGCGCGCGAGACGGGCGCAGGCGGCGAGAAGGACGACTAGGCAGGAACGGCACTCGCGGGCGGTGAACCCAGTGCGTGACTTTCCCCCCAGTCGACTGCCCTAGGAGTGCGCGCCGTGAAGAGACTCGCTGTCGTCGGTCGAGGCCTTCTGTACCTCCTCCTCGTCCTTGCATTCGCACTGTCGCTAACGCCAAAGATCTCGGTCGCCCAGACGGTAGTCACGATCCCCCAGATCCAGGGTGCGGGGCACATCTCGCCGTTCGCCGGCATGACCGTGACCGTCGTCGAAGGAATCGTGACCGCAGTGCGCACGGGCGTCAGCCCCAGAGGCTTCTACTTGCAGGACCCGACGGGCGACGGCGACCCCGCGACGTCCGACGGCATTTTTGTGTTCACGTCTTCGGCGCCGACTGTGCGTGCCGGTGACGGGGTGAGCGTCACGGGAAGGGTGATTGAGTTCCGTCCCGGCGGGTCCGCTAGCGCCAACCTGACGATCACGGAGTTCGACAGGCCCGCCGTTACGATCATCCCGAGCGGGAACCCCGTTCCGGCGCCCACCTCGATCCCGCAGCCGCCGACGGAGGTGATAGACGACGACTCCACGGGCGACGTCGAGACGAGCGGCGTGTTCGATCCATGCTGCGACGGGATCGACTTCTACGAGACCTTCGAGGGGATGCTCGTGCAGGTCGACGCGCCGGTCGCGGTCAGCGCGCGCAACAACTTCGGCGAGACCGCGGTCGTCAGCCAGAACTGGACCGCCGGCCTGCTCAGCCCGCGCGGCGCGATCGTCGTCCGCGCGCACGACTTCAACCCTGAGCGGGTGATCGTCGACGACGAGAACTTCCGGCCGCTCGCGACGACGCCGCCGAACGACGCGGGCGACCATTTCGCCGGCCCGCTCGTCGGCGTCATGGACTACAGCTTCGGCAACTTCAAGCTCCAGCTCACCCAGATGCCGACCGTCGTCCGCGCGGGACTGAGCCCGGAGACGACCGCGGCGCCGGCCGATCAGGAACTCGCGGTCGCCACGTTCAACGTGCTGAACCTCGCGCCGATCCCGGCGGACGCGGCGCAGATGGCGGTGCTCGCGAGGCAGATCGTGGATAACCTCAGGTCGCCCGACCTGATCGCACTTCAGGAAATGCAGGACGCGAACGGCGAGGTCGACGACGGGACGACCGATGGGGCGCCGACCTTCCGGGCGCTGATCGAAGCCGTCCTCGCTGCCGGCGGCCCGCTGTACGAGTTCCGGCAGATCGACCCGCTGGACAATGAAGACGGGGGCGTGCCCGGTGGCAACATCCGCGTCGGCTTCCTCTTCCGAACCGACCGCGGCCTGTCGTTCATCGACCGGCCCGGTGGGGACGCGACGAAGCCGACCGAAGTGGTGGCGACGCCGAGCGGCCCGCAGCTCACGCTCAGCCCGGGACGCGTCGACCCGCAGAACGTCACTTGGGCCGAACCGGAGGGGACGCGCAAGCCGCTCGCCGGCGAGTTCCGCTTCCGCGGCAAGAAGCTGTTCGTGATCGCGAACCACCTGAAGTCGAAGACCGGCGACAACCCGCTCTTCGGGCGCTTCCAGCCGCCCAACCAGGTGACGGTCCCGCAGCGGGTCGCGCAGGCGCAGATCGTGAACGGCTTCGTCGACCGAATCCTGGCCATCGACCCGAACGCGTACGTGATCGTGCTCGGGGACTTCAACGACTTCCACTTCTCGGACGCGCTCGAGGCGCTGAAGGGCGGCGTGCTCACGAACTTGACGGAGACCATCCAGGAGAACGAGCGCTACACGTTCGTCTTCGACGGCAACGCGCAGACGCTCGACCACATCCTGGTCAGCCCCCGCATCGCCGCGCAGTCGCCCGTCTACGACACCGTCCACGTCAACGCCGAGTTCGCGGTTCAGGCCTCGGACCACGAGCCGTCGGTGACGCGTATCAATATGATAGGGAGGCCGTAGAAGAGAAGCGCGAATTCTAGCAGACCGCAGAGAAATCTCTACAGCGTGAGGATAGATGCCTGCGGGCCCTGGGCCTCTAGTCGTGCCAGGGCTCTCGCTTCTAGACCGAGCTCACCGAAGACCTTCGACCAGA
>JBIOWP010000073.1:0-10501 GCA_044868695.1 bacterium | reverse complement strand
ACGACGTCACCTCGCTGGTGGGACAGCTCCGGGGTCGGCTGGCGGTCGCCGGCGGCACGCTGCGGCTCCGTCACGCGGGGACGGGACTCGCCGATCTCGGCGCCATCACCGACGTGCTGCTGGCTCTCGCCCACGCCAGACGCCGTGAGCCGGCTGGGATTGCGCCGAACCCGGCCGGCGGGTAGGATGGTACCTATGACTGGTCGCACGAAATTCGTGCTCCTCGGCCTCGCGGCGGTGTTGTTCGGCAGCATCGCGGTGGCCGCGGTCACCATCGGCATGCAGCGCGGAACGGCGGTGGCCGCCACCGTCAACGGTGAGGTCATCTACGCGCGTGAGCTGGAGGGCGAGGTTGCGGCCATCGCCAGGCAATACGGGATCGACCTCGGCAATACCGAGACGGCTCAGCAGCGCGCGGAGATCTCACGGGTCGTCCTGGACCAGTTGATCGAGCAGCGGCTGATCCTGCAGGAAGCCCGCCGGCGGAACACGATGCCGGCCGAGACGCAGGTCGAAGCCCAGCTGCAGGACATCAAACGGAACTTCCCCTCCGAGTCCGACTTCGAGCAGGCCCTGGCACAGCGCAACCTCACGCTCGTTGAGCTTAAAGACCGCCTGCGGACCAATTTGGCCCTGCGGAATCTGATGGCCAAGGTCGCGCCGATCACGGTGGCGGACGCGGAGATCGAGGTCTACTTCCGCGAACACCGGAATGAGTTCGACAAGCCCGAGCAAGCGCACGTCAAACATATTCTGGTGGACGATGAGCGTCTCGCGGAGTTCGTGCTGGGGCGCCTGCGCCGCGGCGAGTCGTTTGACGCGCTCGCCCGCCAGTACTCAAAGGACCAGGGCAGCCGCGAGAAGGGAGGCGACCTGGGCTTCGTCAGCCGCGGGCAGCTGGTGCCGGAATTCGAACAGGTCGCATTCTCGCTGGAGCTCAAACAGCTCTCGTCCATCGTGAAGACCCAGTTTGGGTACCATCTGATCCAAGTCCTCGAGCGCCGCCCGCCCCAGCCGGCCAATCTCGCGCAGGTCCGCGATCAGATCCGCACCGTGCTGCTGTCCAGCAGACAGGAAGCCGCGTTCCAGGAGTGGTTGAAAGCCATTAAGGCGCAGGCGAAGATTACGAGAGCGGATCGTCCAACCCAATAAAAGAAATTGCGGATTGACGATTGCGGATTGCGGATTGACGATGTCGAATTGAACCGCGTCGTGCAATTCGCGATCCATAATTCGCAATCCGCAATTTCGCCTTGAGCTTGCGCCTCGACAAATTTCTCCAGGTCAGCCGGCTCGTCAAACGCCGCCCGATGGCGCACACGTTGTGCGACGCGGGGCGCGTGCGGCTGAACGGCAGCCCCGCCAGACCCGCCGCCCCGGTGCGACCCGGCGACGTGATTACGATCACGCACGGTGCGCGGCGGCTGGTCGCCAAAGTCCTGGCCGTGCCCGAGCGGCCTGGTGGGTCGCGCGACATCGTGGAGATCATCGGCCGCGTCAACATAGACGACCTCAAAGCGGGACCGGGGACTGGGGACGAGATTGCCCGCCATTAGTACCGTCCACGCGCGTGAGATCCTCGACTCCCGAGGCAACCCCACCGTCGAGGTTGACGTACGGCTCGCCGATGGCAGCACAGGCCGCGCCGCCGTTCCATCGGGCGCGTCGACCGGCGCGCACGAAGCCCTGGAGTTGCGGGACGGGGACAAGAGGCGTTACGCCGGCAAAGGGGTCCTGCGCGCCGTCGCCAACGTCAACGAACGCATCGCGCCCACGATCGTGCGCCGCGATGCCCTGGACCAGGCCGGGTTGGACCGATTCCTGATCGAGCTCGACGGGACGCCCAACAAGTCCAACCTCGGCGCCAACGCCACACTCGGCGTGTCGTTGGCCGTGGCCAGGGCGGCGGCGGCGGCCCAGCACCTTCCGTTGTACCGGTACCTCGGCCCGGACGCCCACACGCTGCCGGTACCCCTCATGAACGTCATCAACGGCGGCCTCCACGCCGACAACCCCCTGGACGTCCAGGAGTTCATGATTGCCCCGGTCGGCGGGGCGCGGTTCGCCGACGGGATGCGCATGGGGGTCGAGGCGTTTCACGCGCTGCGGACCATCCTCCACAACCGGGGCCTGAGCACGGCGGTGGGGGACGAGGGCGGGTTCGCCCCGGCGCTCCGGTCGACAGAAGAGACGATTCAAATCTTGCTCGAGGCCGTCACCCGCGCAGGATACCGTCCCGGCGCCGACATCGCCGTTGCGATCGACGTCGCGGCCTCCAACCTCTACCACGACGGGATCTACCGGTTCCCGGGGGAGGGAACGCAGCGGAGTGCCGCGGATCTCATCGCTTATTACGCCCGTCTCGCGAAGGAGTTCCCTCTGGTCTCGATTGAAGACGGCCTCGCGGAGGACGACTGGGATCACTGGCCGACGCTGACTGCCACGATGGGCGCGCGGGTGCAGCTGGTCGGCGACGACCTCTTCGTCACCAATACTACGCGACTGCGCCGCGGGATCGAGCTCCACGCCGCAAACGCCATCCTGATCAAAGTCAACCAGATCGGGACGCTGACCGAGACCCTCGACACGATCTCCGTCGCGCGCGCAGCGGGCCTGAGCTGCATCATCTCGCACCGATCCGGGGAGACGGAGGACACCGCCATCGCCGACCTGGCCGTGGCGACGGAATCCGGTCAGATCAAAACCGGCGCGCCGTCCCGCAGCGAGCGCGTCGCTAAATACAACCAGCTCCTGCGGATTGAAGAAGAACTTGGCAGGGCCGCCGTGTACCCCGGCGCAGCGGCATTCCACACACGGGACCGGGGACCAGGGACCGGGGACCGGTAGCACGAACGTATTCTCCGAAGTCAACAGGCGACCGAACACGCTTGACTCGGGAATCTACGACCCTGTCGACGCAGCAGCAGCTGGAGCGCTGATCCACATGAGCCTGGGGACTGTGACCTATCGCCGCGGGAGCAGGCACGCGCCGGTCCGGCGTGTCCCCCGTTGGGTAGTGTGGTGCGGCATCGCCGCGGCGGCGGCGGTCGCCACCTTTGTTTTTGGGACAACCTTCCTGCAGGTGTACCGCCTGGAACGGGAGGCGGCGCGCCTGGAACAGCTCCGCGGGGACCTGGAAGAGCAGAATGCCCTCCTGCGCGAGGAGATCAAGCTCCTCCACACGCCCCAGTACATCGAAAAACTCGCCCGGGAGCAGCTGGGGCTGGTCAAACCAGGCGAAATCGCCCTGCTCATCGTCCAGACGCCTTCCGACCCCCCGCGCGAGCGGCCCACCCAGCCCCGCCCCGGCCGGGTGCGGCGGGTCCTGCAGTTCCTCGCCCGCCTCTTCCATCCGCAGGACTGATTGACACTTCCCGCGGAGGGGCCGTATAATTCGCACGCATATCCTCGGTCTGGGAGGCGTACCAGGGACGGCATGAGCGTGGACACCGGCACCATTGTTGAAGGGATAGTCGTCAAGATCACCAATTACGGCGCGTTCGTCGAGCTCCCCGACGGCAGAAGCGGCCTCGTTCACATCCGGGAAATCGCCGACACCTACGTTAAGGACGTCCGGGATTACCTCAAAGAGCAAGAGAAGGTCAAAGTCAAAGTTCTCGGCCTCAACGAGAGAGGCAAACTGGACCTCTCCGTCAAGCAGGCCCTCTCCCCCGAAGAACGTGTGGCCCGTGTCCGTGCGAAGACCTCGTTCGAAGACAAGATGAAGGCGTTCCTGCGGGAAAGCGAAGAACGTCTCCTAGACCTCAAACGCAACACCGAAGCCAAACGAGGCGGTGGCAAGAAACGCAAGTAGTCCCCAGTCCCCGCAGTTACGTTTCCAGCAACCAGGAGATATCCTCGAACGTCCGCCAAGTAATGTCGTCGCGCTCGAGGGCGCGGGACCGATCCGCAATTTCCGCGCGCCCCGCCAGCAACTGCAGCGCTTCGTCCATCCGGAGCAACCGGAGCCTGACCTGCTGGAGCCGCTGGTCCGCGGGCGACGGCGGCACCAGGGTCCGGACCCGCTCCAGCGCTTCCCGCTCCACCTCCCGGGCGCGCTGGTCCATCTCCATGGCCTCCATGCGGCTGTACGCCACCAACCCCCGCCGGGAATCCAGGGCAGCGGCGAGGGCGGCCTTCACTTCGTCGAGGAGCTTCTTTTCATCCATCGCAGATACGAGTATCCGTGAATCGTGATTCGTGATTCGTGAATCGAGATGGGTCTCCTACGTGGAGGTTGAGGGTCGGCGCTGCGGTGTCTCCGCGACCCCGCGCAGTTCCTGATCCCGGTACTGGAGCTGGTACAGTTTGGTGTAGATGCCTCCGCGGGCCAGCAGCTCGCGGTGGGTGCCCTCTTCCACGATGCGGCCTTTGTGCAGCACCAGGATGCGGTCCACGTTCTGAATCGTGGACAGCCGGTGGGCGATGATGATGGAGGTGCGGCCCCGAAGCACTTTCTTCAAGGCGTCCTGAATCAGCAGCTCGGTCTCGGTGTCGACACTGCTGGTGGCTTCATCCAGGACCAGCAGGATCTCGGGGTTGTGTGAGATGGCGCGGGCGAATGCCACCAGCTGCCGCTGCCCCGCCGACAGCGTGGCGCCGCGCTCCACAACCTCAGTGGCATATCCGTCGCTCAGGCGCTCAATGAACCGGTGCGCGTTGACGAACTCCGCCGCGGAGCGAACCGCCTCGTCGGGAATCTCGGCATTCCCCAGCCGGATGTTGGACGCGACCGTTCCGGAGAAGAGGAAGACGTCCTGCAGCACCAATCCGACGTGCCGGCGCAGGTCGCGCTGCGCGTACGCGCGGACATCCACCCCGTCCACGAGCACCCGCCCACGCTGAGGGTCGTGGAACCGGGTGATCAAGTTGATAATCGACGTCTTCCCGGCGCCTGTGTGCCCGACAAACGCGACGCTCTCTCCCTGGCGGATCGCAAACGACACCCCGCGCAAGACCCACCCGTCCGCCGGCTCATAGGCAAACCAGACGTCGTCGAACTTCACGTCACCGCGTACCCGGGCCAGCGGGACGGGGTCGGGCGGATCCTCGACGGTGACCGGCTCGTCCAACACGCGGAAGATGCGCTCCGAGCTGGCCATCGCGGCCTGCAGGATATTGTATTTCTCGGCCAGATCCTGGATCGGCCGGAAGAAGCGCTCGGTGTACTGGATCGACGCGACCAGGACCCCCAGGGTCACGGCCTGCTGCACCACGCGGCCGCCTCCGTACCAGAGCAGCAGCGCCGTGGCCAGCGCTCCCATGAAGCCGACGAAGGGAAAGAACAGCGCAAACGACCGGATCGCATCCACGTTAGCTGTGAGGTGATCGCGGTTCAGCTCGTCGAACCGTGCGAAGTTGGCCCGCTCGCGGTTAAACAGCTGCACGGTGGGCATGCCCATGATGTTCTCGTTGAGATACGCGTTGATGCGCGCGATGCGGATGCGGACCGCACGATATGAGTCCCGGGAGCGCCGCTGGAACCACGCGGTCATGCCGACCAGGGCCGGGACGACGGAGAAGGTCAGGAGCGCCAGCCGCCAGTCCAGCCACAGCATCGCCGCCACGACCCCCATCAGCAGGAACACATCGCCGAACACTGTGACCACGCCGGAGGTGACCATCTCGTACAATGTATCGACGTCGTTTGTGATGCGTGTCATCAACCGGCCTACAGGGTTCCTCGCGTAGAACGCCACGGCTAGCCGCTGGAGATGGCCGAAGAGCTCCATGCGCAAGTCGTACATCACCTGCTGGCCGACGACCTGAGTGATGTAGTTCTGCCCGTAGCGCACGGCGGCGCCCAGGACCAGCGTCCCCAGGTAGAATGCCGACACCCGGGCGACCCCGGCCATGTCGTGGGCGCGGATATGGCGGTCGATCGCGATTTTTACGAAGTAGGGACCGGCCAATTCCGCGACCGCCGCCAGCAGCAGGAGGATGACGGAGACGGAGACGGCGCCCCGGTATGGCCGCACGTACCGCAGCAGGCGCCGCATGAGCCGGGCATCATAGGCTTTCCCCAGGATTTCATCTTCCTGAAAGTACGTACTCATGGCGCCGGATCGCCCGCGTCGGTCTCGTCGAGTTCCTCTTCCAGCAGCTGTTTCTGGTACATCTCGGCATAGAGCCCGCCGGACCGCAGCAGCGTGTCGTGTGTGCCTTGCTCCACGATGCGGCCGCCGTCCAGCACCACGATCTGATCGGCATGCCGGACCGTCGAGACCCGGTGGGAGATGATCACCGACGTCCGCGAGGCCATGACTCCGCGCAGCCGGGCCAGGATCTCTTCCTCGGTGTGGGTGTCCACGCTGCTCAGCGCGTCGTCCAGGATGAGGATGCGCGGATCTCTCGCGACGGCCCGCGCGATCGCAGCGCGCTGCTTCTGGCCGCCCGACAGGGTCACGCCGCGTTCCCCCACGACCGTTGCGTACCGGTTCGGGAACTCCTCGACGTCGCCGGCCAGGCGCGCGATCTCCGCCGCCTGCCGCATGCGGCCGTTGTCTGGAACCTCCATGCCGTAACCGATGTTCTCGCCCAGCGGTTCGGAGAACAGGAACGGATCCTGCGGAACCATCCCCACACACCGGCGTAGGTCGGCCAGCCGGTACCGGCGTACGTCGACGCCGTCGATCAACACCGCGCCGCCGGTCACGTCAAACAGCCGCGGGATGAGATTGACCAGTGAGCTCTTGCCCGATCCGGTCGGCCCGACGATGGCCAGCGTGGTGCCCGGGGGCACGTGGAGCGTGACATTGTGGAGCACCGGCGCACCGTTGTACGCAAACGTGACGCCCCGCAACTCGACCTCTCCCCGTGGGGCGGCCAGCGGCCGGGCGTCTGGCGCGTCAATGACCCGCGGCCGCTGGCCAAAGATCTCATCCAGCCGCTGCATGGACGCCATGCCGCGCTGCATCAGGTTTACGACCCATCCCAGCGCGATCATGGGCCACGACAGCTGGCCGAGATATCCGATGAACTGCACAAACTGGCCCAGGGTGATCCGGCCGGCGATCACGGCCTGCCCACCCTGCCACAGCAGCACGACGGCCGCGAGGCCGAGGAAGAACATCATGAGCGGCCACAGCGCGCCGTCGCTCTTGATCACGGACAGGTTGCGCCGGATGTACTCGCGGTTGAGCCCTGCAAACGCGTCCACCTCGTGGGGCTCCTGGGCAAACGCCTTCACCACGCGGATCCCCGAGAAATTCTCCTGGGCGCGGGCGGAGAGGATGCTGAACTGCTCCTGCACCGACTCGTACTGCCGGTGGATAAGCGGGCCCAAGATGATGAACGTGAGGCTGACGAGGGGCAGGACCACCATCATGTACAACGTCAACGTCGGGTCGATGGACACCATGAAGGCGACGGCCACGACCGACATGACGATCGTGCTGAAGAAGTGCATGATGCCGGGCCCGACAAAACGCTGCACCGTCGAGAGGTCGCTGACCGCCCGCGTCATGAGATCGCCGGTGCGCGTATGCTGGAAGAACGCCAGGTGCATCCGCTCGAGGTGCGCGAAGTAGTCGTTGCGGATCTCGTACTCGATGCGCCGCGACGCCCCGAGGATATGGAGACGCCAGTAGTACCGTAGCACCCACACGGCAAGGTTGATCGCCACGAGAACCGCCGCGTACCGCAGAAGCACGCGCGATCCCTCGCCTGCGGCGATCGCGTCGACCCCCAGCCGCAGCACCAGCGGGTCCAGCATCAGCAGCACAGCGCTGGTGGTGCCGAGGAGAAAGCCGATCGCGTACGCGCGCCGGTGGCGCCAGAGGTACGAACGGAGCCGGGGACTCACAGCCTCCCGATTATATCGTGGTGGACACGCCGTAGGCGAGCAGCACGCCGAGCGCGCGCAGGGACAGATCGACGTCGCGGTCCGATCCATACTCGCTGCTCCAGCCCCCGTCCGGGCGCTGAAGACCGAGCAGCCGCCGCAGCCCCGCCGCGGCCAGCGGGTCCACCGCCGGCAGCCCACCGGTGTAGAGCGCGCCGAGCGCGTCGGCCAGCCGCTCGGCCGTCCACGTTTCGGGCTGCACCCGCCGCAGCGTCTCCAGGGCTCCTGCGGCCGGCGGCGACGATGGGCCATCCGATATCATCAGCGCGGCGGCGACGTGCGCGGTGACGTGTGCGGGTTCGTCGGACGGCCGCTCGCCGTCCTTCGACTCGCGGAGACAGGTCGCGGCGCGCGCCACCGCATCATGCCGCCGTCCCAGGAGCCGGGCCACCCAGCACGCGGCCAGCGCGGTGCAGGTGACGCGGGCCAGCGGCGATCCCGGCCGCGCGAGCGCCGGCGGATCGTACCGGAGGATGGCGGGGCTCTCGTCCCACATGCCTTCCGGCCGCTGCACCGTCAGCAGGTAGGCTGCCGCGCGCTCCACGTACGACGAGGGCAGCAGGCGCAGATCCTGCAGCCACTGCAGGGCCACGGAGGTCGAGGTGATCGACGACGGCCGTCCTTGGATGAGCCCATAGGGAAACCCGCCGTCCTCGTTCTGCCTGGCCAGCAGCGCGCGTGCCACCTTCGGCTCAGGGCGCGACCGCCCGAGCAGGCCGGCCAACCTCGCGCGCTCGAGCTCATCGCCGTTTTCTTGAATGTATGCGATTGCCCCGGACAGGTACGTCGCCATCAGTTCAATCCGCAATCCGCCATCCGCAATCCGCCATCCGCAATCCGCAATTCGCAATCCGAAATCTCTCTACAGGAACGTGTCCAGCCGCGAGACCGCCACCCCCGCGTCCGCCAGCGCCTCCCGCACTACCGCCGCAAGCGCCGCGGCGTGTGGGGTATCGCTATGGATGCACAGCGTGTCGGCGGCGACCTGAATGGTGCGCCCGTCCACAGCGGCGATCGATCCGGTAGCCACCAATCGCACGGCGCGCTGCGCCGCGTCGCGCGCGTCGGCAATCACGGCGCCGGGCTGCCCGCGGGGCATGAGAGCCCCAGTAGGAGTGTACCCCCGATCCAGGAAGGCTTCCTGCGCCACCCGGAAGCCCATCTGGCGGAGCACCGCGACCATTGGAGAACCGGCCAGCGCCAGTATGATCAACGATGGATCAACGCGGCGCACAGCCTCCCCGATCGTACGCGCCAGATCCGGGTCTCCTGCCGCCTCGTTGTACAGCGCGCCATGGGGCTTCACGTGCTGCAGACCGGCCCCCGCCTCCCGAACCGCCTCTGCCACCGCCTGTATCTGCTCGGTAAGCGTGTCCGCAAGCTGCGCCGCGGTGAGGCTGGTAGACCGCCGCCCGAACCCTTCACGATCGGGGTACGAAGGATGCGCGCCAACAGCAACTCCATGGGCGAGGGCCAGCCGGACGGTCTCGCGGATGATCCTCGGGCTCCCCGCGTGCGCGCCGCAGGCCACATTGGCCGA
The DNA here is from genome assembly GCA_044868695.1 of bacterium. Classification (GTDB taxonomy): domain Bacteria; phylum Sysuimicrobiota; class Sysuimicrobiia; order Sysuimicrobiales; family Kaftiobacteriaceae; genus JBIOWP01. The sequence goes on along the minus strand of JBIOWP010000073.1, from coordinate 1,118 downwards.
GCTCAGCAGCGGCAGCAGCGCCGCGTCGGTTTCTGCTCCCTCACCGAGGTCGGCATTCAGGTCAATCCGCAGTCCGAAATCCCTCCAGGTAGCGCTTCGCCGCGGCAAATCGTTCGACCAGGCGGTCCCCCGAGTCGGGGGCGGTGAGGTCCGCTTCAGGCATGAACAGCAGCGCGCCGGCGTCGCCGAGCCGCAATCCAAACTCGACGCCCGGGAATGGTTCCGTCAGATACCGTACGGCCCCCCGGTCCAGGACGAGGCGAGGGTCGACCCGCGCGATCGTCTCAGTAAATCTTCGGATGGCGTCCTCTTCACGAATCGCCATGGGTCCATTCTAGATGAAACGACCGGAGAAGAGGATAATGGGCAGCAGAGCGAGTGGAGAGGGTGAGCGATGAACTGGCAGGAGCACTTCACCGCGGGACTTCCATACCAGGCGTTCCTCGACCGCTACGGAACACCTCAGCACCGAGAGCGGTGGCAGGCGGTGTACGACCGGGTCGGCCTCACCGAGACGCAGCAGGCCCTGCTATCGGGGTTCGTACGAGAAATGCAGCTCTTGTGTGTGGCCGGGACGTGGTGCGGAGACTGTGTCCGGGAATGCCCGATTCTGCAGCGGATTGCAGAAGCGTCGCCGAAGATCTCGCTGCGGTTTCTGGACCGGGACGACCACCCCGACCTGTCGGGCACGCTCGCGATCAACGACGGCCTGCGCATTCCAATGACGGTGCTGCTCAGCGAAGATTATTTTGAGTGCTCCCGCTTCGGGGAGCGAACGCTGGCGACCTACCGGAAGATGGCGGCGGAGAAGCTGGGACCCGCCTGCCCCACCGGCATCGTGCCGCCGGGTGAAGATTACCTGGCCGTCGTCACGCAGGAGTGGTTGAACGAGGTGGAACGGGTGCAGCTGCTGCTGCGTTTGTCGCCACGACTCCGTGCGAAGCACGGGGATTAGCAGCGGCAACCGGCTCAATCGTTCCCTCGATCCCCATTCCCGGTTATAATCTGTCAGGCGGCCCCATCGTCTAGCCCGGCCTAGGACGCGGCCCTCTCAAGGCCGAGACAGGGGTTCGAATCCCCTTGGGGCTACCACGTTCCAGAGGTTCCAACTCCCGTTG
>JBIOWP010000072.1:0-60923 GCA_044868695.1 bacterium | reverse complement strand
CGCTGGATGTAAGCTATGGAGGCGACAGAGATGGATGGTGCGCTGCTGTTGCTGCGCGTGGTGGTCGGCCTGCTCGTGGCCGGTCACGGCGCGCAGAAGCTGTTCGGATGGTTCGGCGGTCCCGGCAGAGGCGGATTCGCTGGGTGGCTTGGATCGATGGGCTTCCGGCAGCCCAGGCTGTGGGCCTGGTTTGGAAGCCTCGCGGAGTTCGGGGGCGGCCTGCTTCTTGCACTCGGGTTTCTGAGCCCGCTCGGGTCGCTGGGGATCGCGTCCTCCATGCTCACGGCGATTGCCAAGGCCCACTGGCCGAGGGTGTGGGCGACCGAGCGCGGCATGGAGCTGCCCTTGACGAACCTGGTCGCGGCCACCGCGGTGGGCCTCGCGGGACCCGGCGCGTTCTCTCTCGATGCGGTGTGGGGCACGGCCCTGCCGGCCGGATTGATTCCTGTGGGCATCATCGCGGTGACCGTCGGCTGGGTCGCAGGGCTTGTCGTCTCGAGCCGGTCGGCGAAGCCGGCACCGAAGGAGTCGCAGCGCACCGCATAGAGTCATCGAGGCGCGGTGCCATCAGAAAGGGGGGAGCGGGATGTTGGACTGGGGCTTGGTGATTCTTCGCGTCGCGCTGGGGGTGACATTCTGGCCCCACGGGTGGATGAAGCTCAACCCCAAGGGGCCATTGAAGGGCCCTGGCGGGTTCGCCGGGTGGCTGAAGCAGATGGGTGTGCCGCTGCCTGGATTCTTCGCCTGGGTCGTGGCGCTGCTCGAGACGGCCGGGGCGGGACTCCTCATCCTCGGTCTAGGTACGCGGATTCTGGCCGCCGCACTCGTCATCGACATGCTGGTGGCCATCTGGCTGGTCAAGCGCAGGATGCAGAAGGTCGGCTTCATGGACCAGAAGGGCGGCTGGGATTTCGAGTTCGCGCTGATGGCGCAGGCGCTGGCGCTCGTCTTCACGGGGGCGGGCAGGATCGCTCTCGATCCGAAGGTGGGCTTCTGAGGCCGGCCGCAATCGACCCGATGACACCAGCGACCCAATTCGCGCACTCCGAATGCTGGCATAGGGTGGCGGGATGCCAGCGTTAGGATAAGCAGAGCGTAGGTCGAGCAGGGTGTGTAAATTAAGGGGATTGGGTTGCGCGTCCTTGTTGTCGGCGACGATGTGGCTGCCAGGGCCGCCCTGGCAGCGCTGTTGTCGGAACAACCGGATCTGGTGGTCGAGCAGGCCGGGGACCAGGTGGATCTTTTCACGGCAGCGGAGGCGTTTGATCCGGATGCCATAGTGTGGGATCTCGGATCGGCGCCCGAGGCCTCTGCGGACGCGTCGAGGATGCAGGAGCTGGACGGACCGGTCATCGTGCTCAGCGACGACGAGGCGCGTCTTGCGGAGGCCGTGGCGACCGGTGCGCGTGGCGCCCTTGCCCGCGGGACCGATGCCGCGTCGCTGGTGGCGGCGCTGCGCGCCGTTGCCCAAGGGCTGCTGGTCGTCGACCCGTCGCTTGCAGGCGCGGCGATGCCGGCGCAAGGCGAACTGGCTGGCGATCCGGCAGAGGACCTGACCCGCCGCGAACTCGACGTGCTCCAGCTGCTGGCCGAGGGACTATCGAATAAGGAGCTCGCCCGGCGGCTGGGCATTAGCGAGCACACCGTCAAGTTCCATGTTGCCGCTATCCTGGGCAAGATGGACGCGCACAGCCGCACCGAAGCCGTGACGCGTGCAGCCCGGCTGGGGCTCATTGTCCTCTAGCTCCCCCTCCCCCCAACAGCGGTTCGGTCTTCAATAGGGTCAGACCCTACTGATGATACGGTCTTCATTGGGGTCAGACCTCGCTGATGACTCGACGGAAACGGGAAGCGGGAAAGCGGGAACGGGAACAACGGCGTACCGCCACCGTTTCCCGTTTTCCAGTTTCCCGTTTCCGGTCTTGGTTCGTCCCCGGCCAAATGGGTGATGTGCCGGGCGCGGAACCGGCGTAGCCTTGCGGTAGACGCGATTTTGGGGAGGCGGAGTGATCAATCATGCAGACATTGAGTGAGGTGTCCAGCGGGCTGGCGGGGATCGTCGAGCGCGCCGCGCCTTCGGTAGTGCGGGTGGAGGCCGGGCGGCGGGTGCCGGGGAGTGGAATCATATGGGGGGCGGACGGGACGGTAGTGACGGCGGATCACGTCATCGAGCGTGAGGACGAGATCCGCGTTGGGCTGCCCGACGGGCAGCTCCTCGCGGCGACGCTGGTCGGGCGAGACCCGAGCACGGATGTCGCCGTGCTGCGGGCCCAGGCCCCGGGCCTTGCTGTCCCATCGTGGGATGGGGTTGACCGACTGAAGATTGGGCATCTCGTTGTCGCACTGGGCCGCCCCGGTCGGACGGTACGGGCGAGGCTGGGGATCATCAGCGCGCTGGGTGAGGGGTGGCGTTCCCCCGCGGGGGGTGAGATCGACCGCTACCTGGAGGCCGACGTCAACGCCGGATTTGGATTCTCCGGCGGTCCGCTCGTTGACCTGACCGGTGTCGTGCTGGGCATGAATACAACGGGCCTGTTGCGGCACACCGTGCTGGCGGTCCCGGTCCCAACGCTGCGCCGGGTTGTGGAGGCGTTGAAGGCGCATGGGCGCATCCGGCGCGGGTATCTGGGGATCGGGGCCCACCCGGTGCGGCTGCCGGGCGCTCTGGAGCAGCAGATCGGACAGAAGCACGGCTTGATCGTGGTCTCCGTCGAACCCGGCAGCCCGGCGGAGCGCGGTGGAATCATACAAGGGGATATCATCGTGAGCACGGGGGGAAACGCGGTGCGTCATCACGAGGACATTGCGGCCCGCTTGACCGCCGAGGCGGTTGGTGCCCCCCTGCAGGTCCGGCTGATTCGAGGCGGCGCCGTGCGGGACCTCAGCGTGACGGTCGGCGAGCGATGAGATTCTCACCCGCCTGACTTGACAGTGCCCGCGCGTCCTGCGGATAATCGCGCCAGACTCCCTGTCGGTCCTCGTCGGAGGTAGCCGTGTCGACAGTCGCCGAGCCACGCGCTGAACGGATTGACTACGCGACCATCTTGTCGCCGCAGACGAAGTGGATCGTCCTGGCGGGCGTGCTGATGGGGTTGTTCCTGGCCGCCCTCGACCAGACGATCGTGGCCACGGCGCTGCCCGCGATCATCGCGGACCTGCACGGCATTGACCTGCTGGCCTGGGTCTCCACCGGTTATCTGGTTGCGAGCACGACCACGGTGCCGATCTACGGCAAGCTCTCCGATCTGTACGGCCGGCGGAGCATCATGCTGGCCGGGATCGTGATTTTTCTGACCGGATCGGCGCTGTGCGGGATCGCGGCCACGATGACGCAGCTAATCTTGTTCCGCGTGCTGCAAGGGATCGGAGCGGCGGCGTTGACCTCGTCCGCGTTTTCGGTGATCGCCGATCTCTTCGTACCCGCCGAGCGGCCCCGCTACCAGGGATTGTTCGGGGGCGTCTTTGCGCTGGCCAGCATCGCGGGTCCGTTCTTGGGCGGGCTGCTCACCGATCAGTTCAGCTGGCGGTGGGTGTTCTACGTGAACGTGCCGGTCGGCGTGGTGGCGGTGGCGTTTATCGCCGCGCGGATGCCGCGGCTGCACAGCGGGCTGGCCGCAGCCGTGGACTGGGCGGGGACGGCGCTGCTGATCGCCTCGGTGGTACCGCTGCTGCTTGCCCTCACACTGGACAAGCGGCTGTACCCGTGGTCCTCTCCCCTGATCCTGGGGCTGTTCTCCGTGGCGGCCGCCGCGGCCGCGCTGCTGCTGTTCGTAGAGTCGCGCGCCCGGTCGCCGGTGATCTCCCTGGATCTGTTCCGCAACCGGACCTTTGCCGTCGTGAGCGCCACCTCAATGCTGGTCGGGGCGTCGTTTTTTGCGGCCATCTTCTTTCTCTCCCTGTTCATGGTCAACGTCGTCGGCGTGTCGGCCACGGCGGCCGGGACCACGCTGATCCCGTTGACGTTCGCCGCCGTGGGGGGGGCGTTTGGGTCAACGATGATCGTCCAGCGGGTTGGGCGGTACCGGCGCATCATGCTGGCCGGGTTCAGCGTGGCGATCGCTGGGTTTGCGCTGCTGGCGAGCCTCGACGCGAGTGCGACGCGGTGGGACGTCACCTGGCGGATGATTGTGCTGGGGTTGGGGTTGGGACCCGCGATGCCGCTGCTCAACCTGGCCGTGCAGAACGCGGTTCCACATGAGAAGGTAGGCGTGGCCACGGCCGGACGCCAGTTCTTTCTGCAGATCGGCTCGGCGGTGGGGACGGCGATCTTCGGGGTCGTGCTCTCCTCGGTGATGACGGCGGAGTTTGCCCGCAGCGCTGGGCCGATCTTGGCCCGGGTGCCGGCTCAGGCGCGGGCGGCGGTGGACCTGGAGCATCTCCGCAGCGGCACGGCCGCGCTGGCGTCGGCCACCGATCCGGCGCTGGCGCAGCTCCGCGAGCTCGTGCGCACGGCGTTTGCCGCCAGCGTCACGCGCATCTACGCGTACGCGACGGTCCTGCTGGTCGTCGCCCTGCTGGTGGCGCTGGCACTCCCGGAGATCCCGCTGCGCACCAGCAACCGCCCATCCGGCCCGCCGGTCGCCGGCGGGTAACGGGCGCTCATGGGACAGGTCGCCGACGCCATCATCCAGGCAATCCTTCGCTGGCCCGGCGTGTCTGCGCAGCCGCACCGGTTTGGCGGTGTGGAGTTCACCCTGGATCACCGGGAGATTGGGCACCTGCATGGCGACCGGCTGGCGGATCTTCCTTTCCCGATGCGCATCCGCGACGAGCTGGTGGCTGCCGGCCGCGCGCAGCCGCATCACGTGCTGCCTGACTCGGGCTGGGTGAGCCGGCGGATCCACGGGCAGGAGGACGTGGCCGACGTGATCGCGCTGTTTCGATTGAATTACGATCGACTCGCCAAGATCTCACGTCCCCGGGTGACGTGAGCCCGCCGGCCCTCGGGTGCGATAGCACTCGTCAATCCGCACTCCGCAATCCGAAATTCTTCGAAAGGGAACACCACACTTACAGCGGAACCCCAGAGAGCATGACGCGCGCGGACGCCTGGGCCCTCGTGTGCGAGTGGATCCAGAACGTGAACCTCCGCAAGCACCTGCTGGCGGCCGAAGCCGCGATGCGCGCGTATGCCCGGCGCTTCGGCGAAGATGAAGACGTCTGGGGGACCGTGGGGTTGGTCCACGACCTCGACTACGAGCGCTGTTCGTCGCAGGACGCAGGCCATCCGTTCGTCGGCGTCGAGGAGCTACGCCGGCGCGGCGCCCCCGAGGCGTGGTGCCGCGCGGTGCTCTCACACGCCGACTACTCCGGCGTGAGCCGCGAGTCCCTGATGGAGAAGACCCTCTTCGCGGTGGACGAGCTGGTGGGCTTTGTTATCGCGGTCGCCCTCGTCAAGCCGGGCAAGTCCCTGGCCGACGTGGACGTGGCCTCCGTCAGGAAGAAGATGAAGGACAAGGCGTTCGCCCGCGGCGTCAACCGTGACGATGTCGTGCGCGGCGCGGACGGACTGGGCCTGCCCCTCGACGAGCACATCGGCGTGGTGATCCAGGCGCTGCAGGGCATCGCGCCCGAGCTCGGACTGTGAATCCGCCGTCTCCTGAGGAGATCCCGATGAACGATCGTCGTGCCGCGGGAGGCGACATGCCCCCCGAAGAATTCCGCGCGTTCGGACACCAGGCGGTCGACTGGATCGCCGACTACCTGACGCACGTCGGCGAGCTGCCCGTGCTCGCGCGCACCGAGCCGGGCGCGATTCGGGCCAGCCTGCCGGCGTCCCCGCCGCGGGCGGGCGAGCCGATGGGAACGATTCTGGGAGACTTCCAGTCCGCCATCGTCCCGGGGATCACCCACTGGAACCACCCGGGGTTTTTCGCGTACTTCGCGATCACCGGGTCCGGCCCGGGCATTCTCGGCGAACTCCTGGCCTCCGCCCTCAACGTCAACGGGATGCTGTGGAAGACCTCCCCCGCCGCCACCGAGCTGGAGGAGGTTGTCCTGGATTGGCTCCGGCAGATGGTCGCGCTGCCGGCGGGCTTCATGGGGATCATCATGGACACCGCATCGGTGGCCAGCCTGTGCGCCATCGCCGCCGCGCGTGAAGCGGTCGGAGAACACCGCGTGCGGGACGACGGGCTGGCCGGCGGCCCGCGCCTGCGGGTGTACACATCCGACCACGCGCACTCCTCCATTGAAAAGGCGGCCGTGGTGCTGGGCTTCGGCCGAGCCGGCGTGCGCAAGATTCCGGTGGACGCCGACTTCCGCATGGACGCGGCCGCGCTGCGCGCAGCCGTCGCCGAGGACCGCCGGGCTGGATGGCGGCCGTGCTGTGTCGTCGCGACGGTGGGCACAACCTCGACGACCAGCGTGGATCCGGTGCCTGCCATCGCCGAGGTCTGCGAGCGGGAACAGTTGTGGCTGCATGTCGACGGCGCGTACGCCGGCATGGCTGCGCTGGCGCCGGAATTCCGCTGGGTCCTCGCGGGCTGCGAGGCCGCCGACTCGATCGTCATCAACCCGCACAAATGGCTGTTTACGCCGATCGACTGCAGCGCATTTTACTGTCGGCGCCCGGACGTCCTGCGCGCCGCCTTCAGCCTGGTGCCCGAATATCTGCGCACCGTCGAAAGCCAGCGCGCCGCGGTGCGCGATTTCATGGACTACGGCATTCAGCTGGGGCGGCGCTTCCGGGCGCTGAAGCTGTGGATGGTGATCCGGTACTTTGGATGGGACGGGCTGGCGGCCCGCATCCGGGAGCACGTTGCGATCGGCCAGCGGTTCCGCGCGTGGGTGGACGCCCACCCGGATTTCGAGCGGCTGGCGCCGGCGCCGTTGTCCGTGGTCTGCTTCCGCGCGCGCCCGGCCGCCCTGAGGGCGGACTCCGGTGAGCACGCCGAGGCGGCCCTCGAGCGGCTCAATGTGTCGCTGCTGGACGCGGTCAACGCGACCGGCCGCGCCTACCTCTCCCACACCAGGCTCAACGGGAAGTTCGCGCTGCGGCTGGCGGTCGGGAATCTGCGTACAACCGAAGCGCACGTGCGAGAGGCGTGGGACCTGCTGACGGATCTGTGCGGTTCGCTGACGCGCGCCGCGTCCAAAGGATAAGCCTTCAACCTCGTGGAAAAATGAGCCATCGCCCGCGCGGAATCCAAGCGAAGGTGGGGCGCGATGACCTTTCGCGACCGCCAGGAGGCCGGGCAACAGTTGGCGGCGGCACTGGTCGCCTACCAGGACCGCCGGCCGTATGTACTGGCGGTCCCGCGCGGCGGCGTCGTCGTGGGGTATGAGGTGGCCTCGGCGCTGCACGCGCCGCTGGATGTGGTCATTCCACGCAAGCTTCGCGCACCGGACAATCCCGAGCTGGCGATCGGCGCCGTGGCTCATGACGGCAGCGTCTACCTGGACGACGCGCTGGCGGGGTCGCTGCGCGTGACGGACGATTACGTGCGGCGCGAAATCGCGGAACAGACCGGAGAGATCCAGCGCCGGATGCGACTGTACCGCGGGGACCGTGCGCCTGCGGCGGTCGGCGGCATGACGGCGATCGTCGTGGACGACGGTCTGGCCACCGGCGCGACGATGATCGCGGCGCTGCGGGCCGTGCACGCGATGCGGCCGGACCGCCTCGTGGCCGCGGTCCCCGTCGCCCCGCTGGACAGCGCGCATCGGCTACGGGCTGAAGCCAATGACGTCGTCTGCCTCCACACGCCGGTGATCTTCTATGCCGTGGGACAGTTCTACGACGCGTTCGCGCAGACCACCGATGATGAAGTGATTGCGTTGCTGCGGCGGCGCGAGACTGAGCTTGACCTGCGGGACCGGGGACCAGGGACCAGGGACCAGACGATCGTCCCTGACGCCTGATGCGCCGCACGCCGGCGGCAGAGTTGTCGCAGTCCCTGGTCCCAGGTCCCGGGTCCCTGGTCCCGTAGGTTTCTGCATATGGCCATCACTCACCTCAAACGCACCAGCCTCTACGACGTGCACCGGGCGGCCGGCGCCCGGATGGTCGAATTCGGCGGATGGGAAATGCCGGTGCAGTATGCCGGGATCGTCGAGGAGCACCGGGCCGTCCGCACGGCGGCCGGGCTGTTCGACGTGTCCCACATGGGGGAAGTCGAGCTCTGGGGGCCCGGCGCCTTGGACTCGATCCAGCGCCTCATCACCAACGACGCCGCCCGCTTGACCGTCGGGGGCGGCCTCTACTCGCCGATGTGCACCCCGGACGGCGGAATCATCGACGATCTAACCGTATTCCGCCTTGCGGGCGATCGCTTCTTCCTGGTGGTTAACGCCTCCAGAACCGAACGAGACTTCCAGTGGATCGCCGGGCACACGCGCGAGGCGACCGCCAGCAATCGCTCCGCCGACCTGGCTCTCCTGGCGCTGCAGGGGCCCAAAGCCGCCGGGATCCTCAGCCGGCTCACCCCCGCCGATCTCGGCGCTCTGGCATTCTTTCATGTCATCGAAGACGCTCCCATTGCCGGCGTGCGCTGCCTGGTTTCACGGACCGGATATACCGGCGAGGACGGATTCGAAATCGCCTGCCCGTGGGGCGAAGGTCCGCGGATCTGGCAGGCGCTGATGGACGCCGGCCGCGCCGACGGCCTGGTGCCGGTGGGGCTGGGCGCCCGGGACACCCTGCGGCTGGAGGCCGGCCTCACGCTCTATGGAAACGATATCGACGAAACAACGACCCCGCTGGAAGCCCCGCTGGGCTGGACCGTCAAATTGGACAAGGGCGAGTTCATCGGCGCGGCGGCGCTGCGGGCGCAGAAGGAGCGCGGCGTGGACCGCAAACTGGTCGGCTTTGCCATGGTGGGGCGCGCCGTGCCCCGCCACCACTACCGTCTCCTCGCCCAGGGCGCGCCGATCGGACGGGTGACCAGCGGGACATTCGGCCCGTGGGTCGGGAAGAGCATCGGCATGGGCTATGTGCCCCGCGCGTATAACACCCCCGGGGCGTCCATCGACGTCGAGATCCGAGGGCGGCCCGAAGACGCGCACGTCGTGAAGCTGCCGTTCTATAGGAGGGGTTGATGTACCCAGCAGACCTTCGGTATTCATCGGAACACGAATGGGCCAAGGTGGAAGGCAAGACGGTGCGCGTGGGCATCACCAAGTTTGCGGCGGACCGCCTCACCGATGTGGTCTTTGTCGAGCTGCCGGCCGTGGGGTCGAAGGTGAAGTTCATGGAGCCGTTCGGTGTCGTCGAATCCGTCAAGGCCGTCTCGGACCTCTATTCGCCGGTCACCGGGACCGTGGTGGAGGTCAACGCGGCGCTGAAGGAGACACCGGAGGTGGTAAACTCAGACCCGTATGGAAAAGGCTGGATGATCGTAGTGCAGCCCGACAACCTTCGGGAACTGGAGCAGTTGATGCTCGCCGACCGGTACCAGGCCGCCATCGGAGAGGCCAAGGCGTGACCGCCCGCCGTGAAGGAATCCGCGAGCGCGATCGCGTGGGAGCGCGGCGCCGCGCCCAGCATAAGTACATTCCCGCGACCGATGCTGAACGCGAAGAGATGCTGGGCGCGATCGGGGCAGCCTCGGTGGAGGAGCTGTTCGCCGACATCCCCGCGTCGGTCCGCCTGGACCGGCCGCTGCGCCTTCCCCCTGCCCTGAGCGATCCCGAGCTGATCGCAGAGCTTCGTGCGCTGGCCGACCGCAACGCACATGCGGACCGTGCCGTCTGCTTCCTGGGCGCCGGGGCGTACGACCACTATGTGCCCAGCGTGGTCTGGCATCTGGCAGGGCGCGGAGAGTTCTTGACGGCCTACACGCCGTACCAGGCGGAACTGATGCAGGGAGAGCTGCAGGCGGGCTACGAGTACCAGAGCATGCTGTGCGAGCTCACCGGCATGGATGTGGCCAACGCCTCCATGTACGACGGCGCCTCGGCGGCCGCCGAAGCGGCGGTCATGGCCAGGGATCTGACCAGACGCGACGAGGTGCTGATCAGCGCGGCGGTCCATCCAGAATACCGCCAGGTGGTCCGGACCTACACCGCGCCGCTGGGCATTCGGATTCGCGAGGTGCCCTACCGCGAGGGGGTCACAGACCCCGACGCCCTCGCGCGCGCGCTCTCCGACCGCACCGCCGCGGTGATGATCCAGCACCCGAACTTCTTCGGCTGCCTGGAGGATGGGGCGGCGCTCGCGGGCCAGGTGCACCGGACTGGGGCGCTGTTGATCTGCGCCGTGGCCGAACCCCTGTCGCTTGGGATTCTGAAGCCCCCGGGCGCCTGGGGGGCCGACATCGTGGCCGGCGAGGGCCAGCCGCTCGGCAACCACCTCAATTTCGGCGGGCCGTACCTCGGCATGCTGGCGACGCGCGAGGAGTTCGTGCGGCGGATTCCCGGCAGACTGGTGGGCGCGACGGTGGACACCGACGGGCGACGCGGGTTTGTGCTGACGCTGCAGACGCGCGAGCAGCACATCCGCCGCGAGAAGGCCAGCAGCAACATCTGCACAAACGAGGCGCTGCTGGCGCTGGCCGCGGCGGTGTATATGGCAACCCTGGGCCGGCAGGGCTTCCGCAAAGTGTCAGAGTTGAACCTCCGCAAGGCCGCATACGCGAAGGACGTGATCGGGGCGGTGCCGGGCTTCCGCGCGGCCTTCGAGGCGCCGACGTTCAACGAGTTTGTCATTCGCGCCCCTCTGCCCCCGGAGGAGATCAACCGGCGGCTGCTGGCGCAGCAGATCCTCGGCGGCGCGCCGCTGGGCCGCTGGTATCCGGATCTGCGTGACGCCTGGCTCGTCTGTGTCACCGAGCAGCGGACACGGGAGGACATTGACCGTCTCGTGTCGGCGCTGGGCGCGCTGCGATGATCGCCCGCGACTTTCCGGTCATCTTCGAGCTCGGCGTGCCGGGGCGCGTCGGGTCATCGTATCCTGACTCCGACGTCCCCGTGAGGCCGTTAGAGGCCCTGGTGCCCGCGGCGCAGCTCCGCAGCGACCCCGCGCAGCTGCCGGAGGTCAGCGAGCTGGACGTCGTCCGTCACTACACCCGCCTGTCGCACCGCAACTTCAGTATCGACGAAGGGTTCTATCCGCTCGGGTCGTGCACGATGAAGTACAATCCGAAGATCCACGAGGACGCGGCGCGCCTAGCGGGCTTTGCGCGCCTGCACCCGTATGCGGGCGAGGAGCACGCGCAGGGCGCGCTGCGGCTGATGTGGGAGCTCGAGCAGATGCTGGGCGAGATCAGCGGGATGGATCGCGTGACGTTCCAGCCCGCGGCAGGCGCCCACGGAGAGCTGACGGGGCTGCTGATGATCCGGGCGTACTTCGAGGCGCGCGGCGAACGCCGCACCAAGGTCATCGTGCCGGACTCCGCCCACGGCACGAACCCCGCGACCGCCGCGATGGCCGGCTATCAGGTGGTGACGGTCAAGAGCGACGCGCGCGGGAATCTGGATACCCGGGCGCTGCGCGACGTGATGGACACGACCGTGGCCGCGATCATGCTCACCAATCCCAACACGCTGGGGCTCTTCGAGGAGCAGATCGTGGACGTCGGGGAGATCGTCCACGGCGCAGGCGGCCAGATGTACATGGACGGCGCGAACTTCAACGCGATCCTGGGCGTGGCCCGCCCGGGCGACCAGGGATTCGACGTCATGCACTTCAACCTGCACAAGACGTTTACCACCCCGCACGGCGGTGGTGGGCCGGGCGCCGGCGCTGTCGGGGTGAAGACGCACCTGGCCCCTTTCCTCCCGGTCCCGGTGGTCGCGCGCGACGGCGAGGGATTCCGCCTGGACTACGACCGGCCGCAGTCCATCGGGAAGCTGCGCGCCTTCTACGGGAACTTCGGCAATCTGGTGCGCGCGTACACCTATATCCGCTCGATGGGTGCCGAGGGCCTGGCGCAGGTCGCCGAGACCGCCGTGCTCAACGCGAACTACCTGCTGGCGCGGCTGCGGGGGGAGTTCGACGTGCCCTACGACCGCGTCTGCAAGCACGAATTCGTGCTGTCGGGGATGCGGCAGAAGCGGCAGCACGGCGTCACGACGAAGGACATGGCCAAACGGATCCTCGACTACGGCTTCCATGCGCCGACGATCTACTTCCCGTTGATCGTCGAGGAGGCCATCATGATCGAGCCGACCGAGACGGAGAGCAAGCGCACCCTCGATGAGTTTGCCGGTGCGATGCTGGCGATCGCGCGCGAGGCGCAGGACCGGCCGGACGTGGTGAAAACCGCCCCCCACACGACTCCGGTCAAGCGGCTGGACGAGGTGCGCGCCGCCCGGCAGCCCGACCTGCGGTGGAAGCCACGGTAGTCTGATGGTGTCCCTCGACGACATCTACGCGGCGCGCGAGCGCATCGCCCGCTTCGTCGTCCGCACCCCCCTCCATCCGTTCCCCGACGGGCCGCTGCTGAAGCTGGAAAGCCTGCAGGTTACCGGTGCGTTCAAGGCCCGCGGAGCCTTCAACCACGTGCTCGCGCTGCGCGACCGGTGCGCGGGCGGCATCATCACCGCGTCGTCGGGGAATCACGGCAAGGCCGTCGCGTACGTCGCGAAGACCCTCGGTCTGGGGGCCGTGGTCGTCCTCCCCGAAGACGTCGTTGCCGCGAAGGCCCAGGCGATCGCCGCATTCGGAGCCGAGGTGATCCGCTTCGGCCGCTACTCGGAAGAGCGCGTCGCGCACGCGCAGGACCTGGCGCAGCGCCGCCGTCTGCACTACGTGCCCCCGTTCGACGATCCGTTGATCATCGCCGGCCAGGGCACCGCGGGGGTGGAGATCGTTGAGCAGACGGCCGACCTCCGGACCGTGCTTGTCCCGGTCAGCGGCGGCGGGCTCATTTCAGGGATCGCGGCGGCAGTGAAGGCCCTGCGGCCGGAGGCGCGCGTGATCGGCGTCGAACCGGCCGGCGCGGATCGGTTCGCCCAGTCGCGGGCGGCCGGCCGGCCGGTCGCGCTGAAGAAGGCCCAGACGATCGCGGACGGACTCCGCGTGCTCGCGCCCGGCACGCTGACCTGGGCGATTGCGCTCCGGTACGTGGACGAGTTTGTCACGGTGACCGACCAGGAGATCCAGTCTGCCGTCCGCCGCCTGCTGCTCGACGGGAAGGTTGCCGTTGAGCCGTCGGGCGCGGTGCCCGTCGCCGCCGCGCTCCGGACACGGGCGGATGCGCGAACCGTGGCCGTTGTCAGCGGTGGCAATGCCGACCCGCAATTGCTTTCCCGCCTGCTGCAATCCGCCTGACCCCCCGCCATGACCAATCATCAATAGGGGTCTGACTTGAGGACCATCCGGCACGGACGAGTGTTCGGTAGCGGGCTTGATTATCGTACATACGTTCGCTATAATAGGGATGGAGGTGATTCTCGATGGCCGTCCCGATTACGGAAAGGCAGCGACAGGTTCTCGAGCACATCGCCACGTCGATACGACGCAACGGCATCGTCCCGTCGGTCCGCGAGATCGGGCAGGCGCTGGGCATGCGATCGCCCTCAACTGTCCACCAGCACCTGACCGCGCTGGAACGGAAAGGATACATCAAGCGCTATGGTGACCGCATGCGCGTGCTCGAGGTGCTCGACAAGCGGATGCTCCCCAACGGTGAGGAAATCGCCCATCTCCCCCTGGTCGGGCGGGTCTCCGCCGGTGTTCCCCTTCTTGCGGAGGAGAACATCGAAGAGATGATCCCGGTCCCCCGCAAGATGGTCGGCTGGAAGGACGACAACTGTTTCCTGCTGACCGTGCGCGGGGACAGCATGATTAACGCCGGCATCTTCGACGGGGACCTGGTGATCGTACGCTCGCAGCCCGCGGCGGATCCGGGGGAGATTGTGGTCGCGCTGATCGGGGAGGACGCCACGGTGAAGCGGCTGGCCTCCCAGGACGGGCAGCCGTACCTGCTGCCTGAAAACCCTCGATACGGCCGCATCGACGGGCCGTTCGAAATCATCGGCAAGGTGGTGGGACTGCTGCGGAAGTACTCGGGAGGACAGGCATGAGCGTCCGCGCCGTCGCCGTCCGCGGAGTCGCCCCGGCCCCGGCCAGACTCCTCGTCGTGCGGAGGACGCTGGCGCCGTCTAGGTGGCACCCGCGTCCGCGCCTCTGGGCCCGCCTGGTGGATGACCGCGACCTCATCTGGGTAAAGGTTCTGATGATTACCGTTCTCCTTCTCATCGTGATGGCGTCGGAGGTGCCGTGGTAATGGTGCAGGCGGTGGAGATCTATACCAGTGCGGCGGCGCGGGAAGGCCGCGCGGCGATCGGAGTCGTCCTCCGCGATGTCGATGGCCAGACTCTGCGCGTGATCGCCCGACCGGCCGGCCCCGCGCCCCCGCGAGTGCTGGCCTACCGCGCCGTGCTTCACGGGGTGCTGCGTGCGAAGTCACTCGGTGTCAGGCGGATTCGCGTGTTCACGGAGCATGCGGATGTCGTGGCCGAGCTGGAAAGCCGGGGGGAGGTTCCCCCGGATCTAATCGGGCTGTACCTGCAGACGAAGGCGATGCTCAATGCCTACCGCTGGAGCCGGGTCGAACTGATCGCCCGCGAGCACAACACAGAGGCGGCGCTGGCGGCCGCCGAAGCCCTGGAGCGAAGCGCCGCGGACCCGCGCGGCGCGCGTGACGACGAAGACCTCGAGTTACTCCCCCTCTGGTTGTCCGCCGAGCATGCCGCGTCAGGGTCCTCCCGCCGCTGATCGAGGACTCGCGTCTCCGTGGTCTTCAGAGAAGGACCTGGTGGATCACGGAGACTAAGAAGACCCAGCAGACGTTGTCGTCTTCGATGGGCGGCGGGCGATGGACGAGGGGCCGGACGAACTTCTGGAGGCGGGTGAGCGGTTTCTCCGGGCGGGCGACTATGCCGCGGCCGAACGCAGCTTCCGCGGCGCCGTCGACGACGCTCCCACCTCCGCGGTCGCCCGCAGCAAGCTCGGTGTCGCCCTCGCGCACCAAGGAAAACTGGATGAGGCCATCGGGCAATTTTCCCAGGCCCTCGCGCTCCATCCGACCTACGCACCGGCCTACAGCAACCTCGGGAACGCCTACCGTGAGAAGGGCATGCTGGCCGAGGCGCTGGCCGCGTACGAGCGCGCCGTCGCGATCGACCCTGACTACTGGGTCGCCCACCAGAACCTGGGAATTCTCTACAAGCAGATGGGACGGGTGGGAGAGGCGGTCGAGCACTTCAAGAAGGCCACCCGGCTGTCCATGCGCCGGCAGGAGGGCCCGCCCCGGACGCGCCGCGGTTGTCTCGGCACGGCGGGGGCGGCACTGGGGCTCACCCTGCTGATGGCCTCACTGGTGGCGCGCGCGCTTTAGGGCTCCGCGAGTTCGATGCGGATGCGCATCACGTGCAGCAGGTCGCTGCGCGTCAGGATCCCGACCAGCGCGCCGTCGCTGTCGACGACCAGCAGCCGCCCGATGCCGTCGCTGGCCATGCGGGCAAACGCGTCATACGCGGACGCCGATGGCCGCACGGTGCGCAGGCTCGACAGCGGCGTCATCGCCTCCCGGACGGTGGTGAGGGCGCGCCGTTCTTTGGGGACATTCTTCACATCGTGCAGGGTGATGATGCCCAGCAGGCGCTCGCCCCACACGACAGGGAATCCGCCGTGCTTGAGGGGCAGGAAGTAGTCCGCCACCAGCTGGTCCAGCGTGATGCCGGGATCGACGGCGTGTACCTCGCGGCTCATGATGTCGCCGACGCGGACCGCGCCCAGCGCCTCGCGCAGCAGGGCCTGCTGGTAGCTGGCCGCCGCCCCGGTGTCCATGAACCAGCCTAACAGGATCAGCCACAGGCCGGTGAGCACGCTGCCCATGAAGGCGCCCGCTACACCCAGCGCGATGAACGCGATGGCCACGATCTGACCGATCCGCGACGCGAGCAGCGTGGCCCGCTCGAGGCTGCGCGTCACGCGCCAGACGAACGCGCGCAGCATGCGGCCGCCGTCCAGCGGGAACCCGGGGATGACGTTGACCGCCGCCAGCAGGAGATTTGCCCACGCCAGGTACGTGACGATGACGCCCAGGGCGCTGCCGGCCAGGAGCGGGCGGGCCAGCGCCAGGACGCCCGCCAGCGCCAGGCTCGTCAGCGGTCCGGCGGCGGCGACGACGAGCTCGGCGGCGGGGGTGGGCGGCTCCTTGGCAATCTGTGCGACGCCCCCGAACAGGAACAGGACGATGCTGCGCGTGCGGATCCGGTACCGCCGCGCGGCGACGGCGTGGCCGAGCTCGTGGACGACCACCGAGGCGAAGACGAGCAGCGCGGACCCGAATCCCATCCCCCAGTACGTGGCAGACGGGAACCCGGGGAACCGCCCGGGATAGTAGGTGCCGGCCAGTGACCACGCCAGGACCCACAGGGCGATGAACCAGGTGTAGTTCACCCCCACGGGAATTCCTAGGATGCGGCCGAGCTGGATGGCGCCCCGCATGGTGAGGTGAAGACTTCCCCGGTCCCGCCCCCCCTCCCTGGGGGTCAGGCGGGGAAGACGCGTCCGCCGCCGAACTCTTCCGATGATGCGCCTGCTGCCCCGCGAGGAGACATTTTTCGATCTGCTCAATGAGGCCGCCCAGAACATCCTGCGCGCCGCCCGGATGCTCGAAGAACTGCTGGACAATTACGCGGACGTGGAACACAAAGCGGAGGCCATCAAGACGGTCGAGGACAAAGGCGACGACATCACCCACACGATCATCGACCGGCTGAACCGGACGTTCATCACGCCGTTCGACCGCGAAGACATCTTCACGCTGGCCAAACAGCTGGATGACCTCCTGGACTGGATCGAAGCGTCCTCCGCCCGCCTGGCCGTCTACAAGATCCCGCACGCGACCAGTGAGGCCAGCGAGCTCGGGCACGTTATCGTCAGCGAGTGCGAGGCGGTCGTGGAAGCGATCGCCAACCTGCGCAACCTGGACCGGCTGGCCGGTCCCCTGCGGGAGATCAACCGCCTGGAGAATCTCGCCGACCGCATGCAGCGGGACGCCATCGCCAAGCTGTTCAGCAGCAACGGGAGCCCCATCGACGTGATCAAGTGGAAGGAGATCTACGAGACCCTCGAGGAGGCCACCGATCAGGGGGAGCATGTGGCCCACGTGCTCGAGGGGATTTACGCCAAGCACAAGTAGCCGCATGCCTGCCGTCTCGCTTCACTTCGTCCCTCTCATCATCCTGATTGCCCTCGCCTTTGATTTCATCAACGGGTTCCACGACGCGGCCAACTCGATCGCGACCGTGGTGTCGACGCGCGTGCTGTCCCCGCGGGTGGCGGTGGTGTGGGCGGCGGTCTTCAACTTCGTGGCGGCGTTCGGGTTCGGGGTGCACGTCGCGACGACGATCGGCAAAGGCGTGGTCGATCCCGGCGCCATCACCAACCAGGTGCTCCTGGCCGGCCTCCTCGGCGCGATCGCCTGGGACCTCCTCACGTGGTACTACGGCCTGCCGGTCAGCTCGTCCCATGCGCTGATCGGCGGGCTGGTGGGCGCGGCGCTGGCGGCGGCGGGGCCGGACGTGCTGCTGTGGGGAGGGATCCGCAAGATCGTCGTCTTCATCGTCCTGTCGCCGGTGATCGGCCTGGCGCTGGGGTTCTCCCTGATGGTGGCGGTGCTCTGGCTGGCGCGGCACGCGACCCCGCTGCGGGTCGACCGCGTGTTCCGGCGGCTCCAATTGGTCTCGGCCGCGCTGTACAGCCTGGGGCACGGCACCAACGACGCGCAGAAGACGATGGGGATCATCGCGGTGCTGCTGTTTACGAACGGACTGCTGGGGGAGACCTTCTACGTGCCGTACTGGGTGGTGCTGGCCGCCCATGCCGCCATCGCCGCGGGGACGCTGGCCGGCGGCTGGCGCATCGTGAAGACGATGGGCATGCGCATCACCAAGCTGCAGCCGGTGGGCGGATTCTGCGCGGAGACCGCGGCCGCGATCTCCATCCTGGGCGCGTCGCTGGGCGGCGTGCCCGTCTCCACCACGCACACGATCTCGGGCGCGATCATGGGCGTCGGGGCGACGCGCCGCCTGTCCGCGGTGCGGTGGGGGCTGGCCGCGCGGATCCTCTGGGCATGGGTGCTGACGATCCCCGCGGCCGCGCTGGCGGCGGCGATCGCTTATTGGCTGCTGGGTGCGGTATAATCCTTCCGGCCGGCTTCCGGGGCCGGGGGAATAGCCTCGCCGCGGTGTTCGTTCCTCTCAAGTGCTGGAATGGATCGATGATCAGGAGGTCATGTGGATGGGCAAGCCACTGCATGTGAATGAGCAGGAGTTTGACGCGCAGGTACTCAAGGCGGAGCGGCCGGTCCTGGTGGATTTCTGGGCGGAGTGGTGCGGCCCGTGCCGAATGATCGCCCCGATCGTTGAGGATCTGGCCGCGGAGTACGAGGGGAAGGTCAAGGTCGTGAAGGTGGATGTTGACGAGAACCACGGGGTCGCCCACCGCTACGGGATCATGAGCATCCCGACCCTGGGGATCTTCAAGGGCGGCGAGATGGTGGACCGTCTGGTCGGGTACATGCCCAAGCCCGAACTGAAGAAGCGGCTGGACAAGATTCTCGCGGCGCAGGTGAGCTAACCGCAACTCCGGGGCCGGGGACCAGGGACCGCGTTTATCCTTGCGTCGTCAGCCAGCGTTCCGCGTCGATCGCGGCCTCGCACCCGTAGCCGGCCGCGGTGACCGCCTGGCGGTAGGTGTGATCGTGGACGTCGCCGGCGACGAAGACGCCCTCCACGTTCGTCGATGACCGGACCGTGCGGATGATGTAGCCGTTCTCGTCCATCTTCAGCTGTCCGCGGAACAGCGCCGTGTTAGGCGTGTGCCCGATAGCGACGAAGACCCCATCGGTGGCGCGCGCGACGGTCCGGCCCGACTTGAGATCCTTCAGGGTGGCCCCGGTGACTTTGCCGTCCCCCAGGATGTCCACCACCGCGTGACTCCAGAGGAAGCGGATCTTGGGGCTGGTCATCGCCCGCTGCTGCAGAATCTTGCTGGCCCGCAGCTGGTCCCGCCGGTGGACCACGGTGACCCCGCGCGTCAGCTTGGCCAGGTACAGCGCCTCCTCCATCGCGGTGTCGCCGCCCCCGACCACGAGCACGTCGCGCTCGCGGAAGAAGAATCCGTCGCACGTGGCGCACGTGCTGACCCCGCGGCCCATCAAACGCTGCTCGCCGGGCAGCCCCAGCAGCTTGGCCTTGGCGCCGGTCGCGATGATCAGGGCCTTCGTCTCGTAGGTGTCTCCGCTCTGGCTCGTGACGCGGAACGGCCGGACCGACAGGTCCACCGCGGCCGCATCTTCGGTGCGAAGTTCGGCGCCGATGCGCTCGGCCTGACGCCGCATGGCGGCCATGAGGTCCGGGCCGAGGATTGGGTCCGCAAACCCCGGATAGTTCTCGACCTCGGTGGTGAGCATCAGCTGACCGCCGGCCTCAGCCCCCTCGAGCACCAGCGGCTGTAGTCCGGCCCGGGTGGCGTAGATCGCAGCGGTCAGCCCGGCGGGGCCGGAGCCCAAAATGATGATGTTGCGCATGGGAATCTCCCCTGCGATGAACGCGCCGCCCGGGCGTCCTATTCCTGAGCCCGCGGCACCAGGGTCGATGGTTCGCCCGCTCCAGGCGGCGACCCTGCCGGCCGGCGGAAGGCATGACAGTAAGACTGTCAGGTATCTTGACAACACTCGTTCCGGTGAGTATAGTGGGGGCCCGGAGATGCCCAGGTGAAAAACCGTCGCGACGACCATCCAGTCTATGTGATCAGCATTGCCGCAGACCTCCTCGGGCTGCACCCGCGGACGCTCCGGATCTACGAAGAGAAAGGCCTGGTGGCGCCGGCGCGGCGGAACCATCAGCGGCTCTACTCGGAGCGGGACCTGGAGCGGGTGCGGATCATCCGCCACCTCACCCAGGAGATCGGGCTGAACCTGGCGGGCGTGCGGCTGCTGCTGGAGATGTATGAGCGCGTGGAGTACAAGGGCACCAGAGACGCCATGTCGTGGGTGTTTGAACGCACCATACGAAGGAGGCGACTGCCATGAGCCTGATCCGGTGGGATCCATTTGACGATCTCGTGTCCCTCCGGGAGTCGATGGACAAGCTGTTCGAGGACTTCTTTACCCGCCGGCCGCGCGGCCAGTCGTTGGCGGCGTGGCAGCCGGCGCTGGAGGTCTTCGAGACCGACGGGGACGTCGTGGTCCGCGCGGAACTGCCCGGCGTCGATCCCAAACAGGTCGAGATCACCGCGACCGACGACGCGATCACCATCAAAGGCGAGTCCCGCACGGAGCAGGAGGAGAAGAGCCGCCACTACGTCAGGCGCGAGCTGCGGTACGGCGCGTTCATGCGCACCGTCCCCCTGCCGGGCGGCGTACGAGGCGACCAGGCGAAGGCGTCTTTCAAGAACGGCATCCTGGAGATCCGCGTGCCCAAGAGCGAACGGGCGAAACCGAAGACCGTGAAGGTCGAGGTGGCCGAGTAACCGCCGGCCGCACCATTCTGAGAGGAGTCGACTGAAATGAGCAAGGTCGTTGGGATCGATCTCGGCACGACAAACTCGGTGATCGCGGTCGTCGTCGGGGGGGAACCGCAGGTCATCCCGAACGCCGAAGGCAGCCGGCTCACCCCGTCGGTCGTGGCGTTTACCAAAACCGGTGAGCGCCTGGTCGGGCAGATGGCCAAGCGGCAGGCGGTCCTCAACCCGGAGAATACCGTCTACTCCATCAAGCGGTTCATGGGACGGCGCCACTCCGAGGTGGCCTCGGAGCGGACGATGGTCTCCTACAAGGTGGAAGAGGGCGCCAACGGCATGGCGGTCGTGCGGCTGCCGGCGGCCGGCAAGGCCTTCACCCCTGAAGAGATCTCCGCGATGATCCTGCAGAAGCTGAAGGCCGACGCCGAGGCGTATCTGGGCGAGCCGGTGTCCGAGGCCGTCATCACCGTGCCGGCCTACTTCAACGACGCGCAGCGCACCGCCACCAAGCATGCCGGGGAGATCGCCGGGCTGAAGGTGCTGCGGATCATCAACGAGCCGACCGCTTCGTGCCTGGCCTACGGGCTGGACAAGAAGAAGGCGGAGACGGTGCTCGTCTTCGATCTGGGTGGCGGGACGTTCGACGTCTCCATCCTGGAAATCGGCGAGGGTGTGTTCGAGGTCAAGGCCACGTCCGGCGACACCCACCTCGGCGGCGACGACTGGGACGAGCGCATCGTGAAGTGGCTGGCCGACCAGTTCAAGCGCGAGCACGGCATCGACCTGCGCGCCGACCGCCAGGCCCTGCAGCGGCTGCGCGAGGCGTCCGAGCGTGCCAAGGTGGAGCTGTCCACCGTGGCGCAGACCACGATCAACCTGCCGTTCATCACCGCCGACGCCAACGGTCCCAAGCACCTCGATTACGTCCTGACCCGCGCGAAGTTTGAGGAGATGACGGCCGATCTGGTGGAGCGGTGCATCGGGCCGTTCAAGCAGGCGCTGGGCGATGCCAAGATGACCGAAAAGGATCTGGATGAGGTCATCCTGGTGGGCGGCGCCACGCGGATGCCGATGATCCAGGAACTAGTGCGCCGGCTCACCGGCAGGGAGCCGAACAAGGAGGTGCACCCCGACGAGGTGGTCGCCGTGGGCGCCGCGATCCAGGCCGGCGTGCTGGCCGGAACGGTGCGGGAGGTCGTCCTCCTCGACGTCACGCCCCTGTCGTTGGGCGTGGAGACCCTGGGCGGGGTGTTGACCCCGCTGATCCCGCGGAACACGACCATCCCGACCCGCAAGAGTGAGATATTTACGACGGCCGCCGATGGGCAGACTCAGGTGGAGATCCACGTCCTGCAGGGGGAGCGGCAGATGGCGCGTGACAACCGCACGCTGGGCCGCTTCATCCTGGACGGCATCCCGCCCGCGCCCCGCGGCGTGCCGAAGGTCGAGGTCACGTTCGACATCGACGCCAACGGCATTCTCGACGTCAAGGCAAAAGACACCGCCACCGGGCGCGAGCAGTCCATCAAGATCACCGGGACCTCGACCCTGTCCAAAGACCAGGTCGAGCAGATGGTCAAGGACGCCGAGCGCTTCAGCGAGGAAGACAAGCGCAAGCGCGAGGTGGCGGAGACCCGCAACCGCGGCGACTCCCTCGTCTATCAGACCGAACGGATGCTGCGGGAGGTCGGCGACAAGATCTCGTCCGACGAGCGGCAGAAGGTCGAGAGCACGCTCAAGGAGCTGAAGGACGCGCTGGCCGGTGAGGACGTGGCGAAGATCGGCCGCGCCGTCGACGAGCTCCAGCAGGCCAGCTTCAAGCTGGCCGAGGCGATGTACGCGAAAGCCGGCGCCGCCGGCGGCAAGGGCCCCGACGGCCAGGCCGCCGACGCCAAGCCCGGCGACGAGGTCATCGACGCCGACTACAAGCGGACGGACGAGAAGTAGCGGCGGGAACAGGGACGGGGAGCACAGGAGCATGGACGAGCGGAAGGATCCTCGACCGGCGGCCGGTGACGATGCCGCGGACGCGCGCGAGCCTGAGGCATCTGCGCCCGCGAGTGGAGACGCGCAGCTCGCCGGCCTGCGCGCGGATGCCGCGCGCTATAAAGAGGAAGCGGAGCACAACTGGCAGCAGTTCCTCCACGCGGCTGCCGATCTGGAGAACTACAAGAAGCAGGCGGTCCGCCAGCGCGAGGACGCGGTGCAGCGGACGCGGCTGGCCCTGCTGGGCGTGGTTCTGGCGGTCGCCGACAACCTCGAGCGGGCGCTGGAGCACATCACCAGCGGGGACAGCGGCACGGTCGTCGAGGGGATCCGGATGACCCACCGCCAGGTGGTGGAGCAGCTGGCCGCCCTGGGGGTGACGCCGATGGAGTCCAAAGGCCACGCGTTCGACCCCCGCTACCATGAGGCCGTCGACGTGACCGCGGCTCACGAGCACGGCGTCGAGCCTGGGACGATCGTTGACGAATTCCAGCGGGGGTATCTGTTAAACGGAGAGGTGCTGCGGCCGGCGCGCGTGCGCGTCGCAAAGTGATGGAGTTCAAAGACTACTACAGGGTGCTGGGCGTCGACCGGACCGCCGATCAAAAGACCATCAGCGCGGCGTTCCGGAAACTTGCGCGGGCGCACCACCCAGACGTCAACAAGAGCGCGGGAGCGGAAGACACATTCAAGCAGATCAACGAAGCGTACCAGGTCTTGGGCGATCCTGAACGGCGCGCCCGCTACGACCAGATGTATGAGGCCTATCAGCACGGCGGCGCGGACTGGCAGCAGCTGTTCGGCCGCGGCGCGCAGCAGACCCCGGGCGGATGGACCGTCACCTTCGGCACCGAGGGCCTCGACGATCTGCTGGGCGGGCTGGGGTTCAGCGACTTCTTCAAGCAATTCTTCGGCGCAGAAGTCCCCGGACCCAGGCGGCGCGGCGGGATCAGAGCGGACGAGCGGCCCCGCGAACGGATGGGCCGTCAGGCCGAGTCCGCCATCGCCGTGACGCTCGAGGAGGCGTTTGCCGGGACGCGCAAGACATTTGCCGCCCAGCTCAACGGCACGACGCGGCGGTTCGACGTGACCATTCCCCGGGGCGTGCACAGCGGGCAGCGGATCCGCCTGCCCGGCGCCCTTGACGGGGAGGACCTCTACCTGACCGTGCAGGTGCAGCCGCATCCGCATTTCGAACGGACGGGCGACGACATGGTGATCGAGCTGCCGGTGACGGCGTCGGAAGCCGTGCTCGGCGCCACGATTGAGGCCCCGACGCTGGACGGAAAGGTGGAGATGACGGTCCCGCCGGGCACGCAGAACGGACAGACGTTCCGGCTGCGGGGCCAGGGGATGCCCAGGCGGGGTGGGGGACGCGGCGACCAGCTGGTCCGCGTCACCGTCGTGCTGCCGGCGACACCATCTCCAAAGGAACACCAGCTCTTTGAGGAGCTGGCGAAACTGCGCACGGAGAATCCGCGCGCGCATCTCGGGTGCAAGTAAGATGGCGATCCGGTTTGATAAGTTCACAGAGAAGGCGCAAGAGGCGATTCTAAGGGCGCAGGAACTGACGAGGTTGTTCCAGCACGCGCAGATGGACGCCGAACACCTTCTGCTCGCGCTGGTGGAGCAGCCCGACGGCATCGTGCCCCGGGTGATCGAGAAGGCCGGCGCCAGCGTACCGGCCCTGCGCGGCCGGCTGCGGTCGGAGCTCGACCGGCTGCCGAAGGTCACCGGGCAGAATACCGACGGCCTGGCGATCACGCCCAGGCTGGGCCGGGCGATCGAGACCGCGCAGGCTGAGGCTCAGCGGCTGCATGACGAATATGTCAGCACCGAGCATCTCCTGCTGGGGATCGCCGCCTCGCGTGACGGCGCCGCGGGACGGGCGCTGGCCGAGGCGGGTCTGACGGCTGACCCGCTGGCCCGCGCCATCGCAGAGGTACGCGGCGCGCAGCGCGTGACCGATCCCAACCCGGAAAGCAAATACCAGGCGCTGGAGCGCTATGGGCGCGACCTCACCAGGCTGGCCGCCTCGGGGAATCTGGATCCGGTGATCGGCCGCGACGACGAGATCCGGCGGGTGATTCAGGTGCTGTCCCGGCGGACGAAGAACAACCCCGTGCTCATCGGCGACCCGGGAGTGGGCAAGACCGCGATCGCGGAAGGTCTCGCCCAGCGCATCGTGCGCGGTGACGTCCCGGAGGGCCTCAAGCAGAAGCGCGTGGTCCAGCTGGACCTGGGGGCGCTGGTGGCCGGCACGAAGTACCGCGGCGAGTTCGAAGACCGCCTGAAGGCCGTGCTGCGCGAGATTACCGACAGCAACGGGGAAGTCATTCTCTTCATCGACGAGCTGCACACCGTGGTCGGCGCGGGGGCCGCCGAGGGTGCCATCGACGCCGCCAACATGCTCAAGCCGATGCTGGCACGGGGGGAGCTGCGGACCATCGGCGCCACCACGCTGGACGAGTACCGCAAGCACATCGAAAAGGACGCGGCCCTGGAGCGGCGCTTCCAGCCGGTCTTCGTCGGCGAGCCCTCCGTGGAGGAGACCATCTCCCTCCTGCGGGGCCTCAAGGAACGCTACGAGGTGCACCACGGCGTGCGCATCACGGATGCGGCGGTGATCGCCGCCGCCACGCTGTCCGACCGGTACATCAGCGACCGGTACCTGCCGGATAAGGCCATCGACCTGATCGACGAAGCCGCCAGCCGGCTGCGGATGGAGATCGACAGCAAGCCGACCGAGCTGGACGAGATCGACCGCCGCATTATGCAGCTGGAGATCGAGCGGGAGGCCCTGAAGAAGGAAGACGATCCGGCCAGCCGCGAACGACTGGCCGCGCTCGAGCAGGAGATCGCGGGGCTGAAGCAGAGCAGCGACCGGGTGCGCCGG
The DNA here is from genome assembly GCA_044868695.1 of bacterium. GTDB lineage: Bacteria > Sysuimicrobiota > Sysuimicrobiia > Sysuimicrobiales > Kaftiobacteriaceae > JBIOWP01. The sequence goes on along the minus strand of JBIOWP010000072.1, from coordinate 35,619 downwards.
CAGTGGGAGGACGAGAAGCGCGCGATCGCCGCCATCCGCCAGGCACGGGAGCAGATCGAGCAGACCCGCCACCAGATCGAAGAGGCGGAGCGGCGGGCGGATCTCGAGACCGCGGCCCGGCTGCGCTACGGGGTCCTGCCGGACCTGCAGCGGCGGCTGGCCTCCCAGGAGGCCGGCCTGCAGCAGGTGCCCTCGGGGCAGCGGCTGCTCAAAGAAGAAGTGGACGCGGAGAACGTCGCGGAGATTGTGAGCACGTGGACCGGCATTCCGGTGAGCCGGCTCCTGGAAGGCGAGATGCGCAAGCTGCTGGAGATGGAACAGCGGCTGCACGAGCGGGTGGTCGGACAGGACGACGCCGTGCAGGCCGTCAGTGATGCGATCCGCCGCGCGCGGGCCGGCCTGAAGGATCCGCGCCGGCCGATCGGGTCCTTCCTGTTCCTGGGCCCGACGGGCGTGGGGAAGACCGAACTGGCCCGGGCCCTGGCCCGCCACCTCTTCGATGACGAGGAGGCCATGGTGCGCCTTGATATGTCGGAGTACCAGGAAAAGCACACGGTGAGCCGTCTGGTCGGCGCGCCGCCGGGCTACGTGGGGTTCGAGCAGGGCGGCCAGCTGACCGAGGCGGTGCGCCGGCGCCCATATCGCGTGGTGCTGTTCGACGAGATCGAGAAGGCCCACGGCGACGTGTTCAACGTCTTGCTGCAGGTGCTCGAGGACGGCCGGCTCACCGACGGACGCGGCCGCACCGTGGACTTCAAGAATACAGTCCTGATCATGACCAGCAACCTCGGCAGCAAGTATCTCCAATCGCTGGACCCCGCCAACGCCGCGCAGTTCGAGATGGCGCGGGTGCAGGTGCTTGACGAGGTGCGCAAGGCGTTGCGGCCGGAATTTCTCAACCGCATCGACGAGATCATTGTGTTCCACCCCCTGTCGCGCGATCACCTGGCCGCCATCGTGGAGATCCAGCTGCGCGACCTGCGGCGGCGCCTCGAAGGGCAGAAGATCCGTCTGGAGATCAGCGAGGCGGCGCTGAGCTACCTGGCGCGGGAAGGGTACAATCCCGACCTCGGCGCTCGGCCGCTGCGCCGGCTCATTCAGCGCGAGATCGAGAATACGCTGGCCAGGATGGTGCTGGCTGGGGAGATCCGTGCCGGGCAGGTCGCCGTCGTCGATCTTGTGAAGGGCGCGATCAAGATTACCGGGAAAGAGCCGGTCCCGGCCGCTCCGTAGAGGAGAGACGTCGATTCTCGAGGTCGCCGTGTTCGTGAGCGGCGCGGTGCTGCTCGCGCTGGAGATCGTCAGCAGCCGCATCATCGCGCCGGTCTTCGGGAACTCCATCTACGTCTGGGGCAGCCTGATCGGCGTCTTCCTTGCCGCCCTGGCGGCGGGGTACGCCGTGGGTGGGCGCCTGGCGGATCGCCGGCCGTCCCGCGCGGGATTCGGCGGAGTCCTCTTTCTGGCCGGGGTCCTCGTGTTTCCCATCCCTCTGGTGTCGCCCGGCGTCCTCTCGTCGCTGTCGGCCGCCGGCGCCGGGGCGCGCGCCGGCCCGCTGGCTGCCGCCGCGGCGCTGTTTCTCCTGCCAGGCGCACTCATGGGAATGGTGTCCCCGTACGCGATCCGGCTGCGGGCGCGCACCGTGGCGACCATCGGGAACGTGGCCGGCGTGCTGTACGCGGTCTCCACGTTGGGCAGCATTGCCGGGACGGTGCTGGCGTCGTTTGTCTTGCTGGACGTGCTGGGCGTCGGCGCGATCGTGCATCTGCTCGGCGGCATCCTGATGGTCCTGGCGCTGGCGGTCTGGGTCAGTGCGCGCCGGTTTCTCCTCGCCGGCGGCGCGGCGCTGGCCGTGGCGCTGCTGGGGGTCCCGGCGTGGCGGACGCCCGCGGCAGGGCAGGAGCGCCCGCGCTACGAGCGGGATACCGTCTACCACCGCATCACCGTCAGCGACGAGGGAGGGGTGCGCTTCCTGCGGCTGGACAACTACTGGCAGAGCGCGCGGGACCACGCCGATCCCCGGCGCACGGTGTTCACCTACTCGGACTACATGCACCTGCCGGTCGCCTTCGTGCCAGAGGCGCGGCGGGTGTTGATGATCGGTCTGGGCGGTGGGACGGTGCCCACGCGCTACCACGACGACTACGCGCAGGTGCGGATCGAGGTCGCGGAGCTCGACCCGGCGGTGATCGACGTCGCGCGGCGATACTTTGACGTGCCCGCAGACGAGCGCCTGCGCGTGGTGGCGCAGGACGGACGGCTGTTTGCCGCACGGTCGGCCGGAGGGTACGACATCATCCTCCTGGACGCCTACCTGATCGATACGATTCCTTTTCACCTCGCCACGCGCGAGTTCTTCGAAACCGTCAAGACCCGCTTGGCGCCCGGCGGCGTGCTGGGATCCAACGTGATCGGCGCGCTGCGCGGGCCGCGCAGCGGGTTGTTCCGCGCGATCTACAAGACGATGGCGGCGGTCTTTCCGACCGTCTATGTCTTCCCGGTCGACTGGGAGGAGTTTGGCAGCGCCGAGTCGCTGCGGAACATCATCCTGGTGGCTACGACCCGGCCGGCCCTGCCGCGTACGGCGGTGCTGGAGGCCGCCGCGCATGCGCGGGGCACGCCCGGCGTCACCCTGCCGCGCTTTCTCGCCGCGGCGTCCGACCTGTACGATGCCCCCATCGCCACCGACGACGTGCCGCTGCTCACCGACGACTTCGCACCCGTGGACGCGCTCCTGCAGCGGCGGTAGCCGCGCGCACCATGTCGGCGGGGGTGCCGTATAATATGGATACGTTCATGCCGGTGCTTAAGCTGTACCTTGGGGATGTGGTGCAGACTCGGAAGACGCATCCGTGCGGCAGCGACCAATGGAAGATCGAACGCCTCGGCGCGGACGTCGGGATCCGCTGCGAGGGGTGCGGGCGCTACGTCCTGATGGAACGCGCGAAGCTGGAACGCCGGATCAAACGATTTGTCCGCCGTCCCCAGGAAGAAGCAGGCATGAGTAACGCCACCCCCGGCGGGGCAGAGGGTCAATGATATGAAACTCTACGCCTGGGGCGTGGCGATCGCGGGATGGGGTCTCCTGGTCCCGCTGCTGCGCATCACGGACCCTCCGCCGTCGACCCTGCTGGCCGCCTTTGGGCTCCTGGCCGTCGTGACCGAGTGGCTGATGGTCCCGCTGCCACGCGGCGGTTACCAGTCCGCTGGTCTGGCGGTCTCCTCCGCCGCCCTGGTCGTGATGGGGCCGGTACCCACCGCGCTGGTCATGAGCCTCGGCGTGGTCATCGGCAACGGACTGCTGCACCGCCGCCCCTACCTGAACGTGGTCTTCAACAGCGGGCAGTACATTCTCGCAGTGATGGTCGCCGGCGGGGTCTTCACCGCCCTCCATCCCGCCGTGTCGTGGCTGCCGGCGTCGCTGTACGCAGGCCGCGCGGATTTGATGTTCTTCCTCGCGTTCTTTATCGCGATCATCGCGTACATCCTCACCAGCAGCCTCTTCGTGAGCGGGATGGTCTCCCGCACGCGCGGCGCGCCGTTCCTGCAGGTGTTCGCGGTAAACATCGCCTGGGAGGCGGTCAACAACTTGGCGTTCGCCACCCTCGGCCTGGTGCTGGCCCTCATCTACGTGCAGGCGCTGCCGGTCGGCGCGATCGTGCTCACCGTACCCCTGCTGCTCATGGGCTACATCTTGATGCTGTACACGACCCGGGAGCAGGCCCACCGGGAACTGGAAGTCGTCGAACGCATCGGCCGGGCCTCGATTGCGCTGGACCTGGAGCATCTCTTCCGCACGATGTACGAGCATATCGGGCGGCTGATGCCGGCGGATGTCTTCTACGTCGCGCTGTACGATGCCGAGCACGATGCGTTGAACTTCGAGTTCCTGGTGGATTCCGGGAAGCGCTTCCCGCCGCAGGCGCGGCCCGTGCATGCCGAAGCCCGCGCGATCCTGGATGGAGGCGTGCCGCGCGCGCTGCACCTGACCCCCCGCGAGATGACGGCGCCCGATCCCCTGCCGCGCATCGGCCGCGAGGACCGGCGCAGTGCCTCGATGCTGTACATCCCGGTGCTGCGCGGCAAGCAGGTGATCGGGCTGCTGTCTGTCCAGAGCTACGCGTTCAACGCGTACACGCCGCAGGACGTGCGCCTCATGGAGACCATCGCCGCGCAGGTGGCGACCGCGATCGACAACACGCGGCTGTTCGACTCGACGCGGCGCGGCGTGGAGCGCCTGACCAGCCTGCAGCACATCGCCAACACGATCGTCGGCACGCTGAAGATGGATGACGTGCTGGCCGCCATCATGGACGGCGCCCGGCAGGTGCTGGACGTGGACCGCTGCGCGATCTATCTGGGCACGGAGCAGCAGGGCGTCATCGACGTCTACGCCCACGGGCTGCCCGTCGAGTACATCCAGGCTGTCAAACACGCGGTGTCGGGGCCGGTGCCCATCCTGTCGGTCGACTTCCGGACCGCGCTGGTGATCGAGGACGTCGAGCAGGACCCCCGGATGGCCGCGCTACGCGAGACGCTGGCGCAGAAGGAGGCGGCGCCGCTGGCGGCCGTCTGGCAGACCATCAAGACGATGGCGTCGTTCCCGCTCCTGTACCAGGGGGAGCTGCTCGGCGTGCTGGTGTTCTACCACAACCGGAGGCGTCCGTACGGCGAGGAGGACCTGCGCCTGGGACAGGCCATCGCCGACCAGGCCGCCATCGCCGTGCAGAACGCCACCCTGCTGACGCAGGCGCAGCAGCATGCCGCGGAAGTCAACCTCCTCAACCGCGTCCTTAGCACCGTGACCGGCACGCTGGATCTGACCGACATGTTCCGCCGCATCGTCGAGGAAGTCTCCCAGACGTTCGGCTACACGCACGTCAGCATCCACCGGTTGGAGGGGGACTACCTCATCTTGCAGGCGCAGGTCGGGTACCGGGAATCGCACGAGAAGATCCACATCACCAAGGGGATCGTGGGGCGCGTCGCGCGCACCGGGAAGCCGGTGCTGGTGCCCGACGTGACGAAGGACCGCGACTACATCTCCGCCGACCCGGCGATGCGCAGCGAGGCGGCCGTGCCGATTGGCGCCGACAGCCGCGTGCTGGGCGTCCTCAACGTCGAGGCCGACAGTGCGCGGCGGCTGCTGGACGCCGACATCGCCCTGCTGCAGTCGCTGGCCGGGCAGCTGGGCGTGGCGCTGCGGAACGCGACGCTGTATGAGGAGGCGCAGCGGTCGCGTGACGAGATCACCGTGCTGTACGAGGCCGCCAAGACGATCAGCAGCAGCCTGGAGCTGGAATCGGTGTTGAACAACCTCGTGCAGGTCACCTGCCAGGCGTTCAACTATGAGCAGGGGGCCATTCTATTGCTGGACGAGCGCAGCGGAGACCTGGTCGTGGAGGCGATCTACGGCTACGCGCCCGGGACCCGGCTCTACCGGATCCCCGCTGGCAAGGGTGTGACCGGGGCGGTGCAGCGCACCGGCAAGCCGGAGATCGTGCCCGACGTGCGGAAAGATCCGCGCTACATCGGGATCACCGAACGGGTGGCGTCGGAAATCGCGGTGCCCCTGATCAGCGAGGGCCGCGTCAACGGCGTCTTCAACATCGAGAGCAGCCGGCGGGGGGCGTTCGGCCAGCGTGACCTGCACGTGCTCACCGCCCTGGCGGGGTACGCGACGATCGCCATCGAGAACGCGCGGCTGTACGAGAAGACCAAACGGCTGGCGATCACCGATGGGCTGACGGAGCTGTACAATCACCGGTACCTGCACGAAGCGCTGGAACGCGCGCTGGAGCGCTGCCGGCGGGACAACCAGCCGCTGGCCGCGATCATGCTCGAGATCGACAGCTTCAAACGCTACAACGATACCTACGGCCACCAGCGGGGGGACGACGTGCTGCGTATCGTGGCCGACCTGCTGCGCAAAGGCAGCCGCCTCACCGATATCGTCGCGCGGTACGGCGGCGATGAGTTCATGATCGTGCTGCCCAACACCTCGAAGGAAACGGCGTCCGAGATCGCCGAGCGGCTGCGCCGCGCGGTGGAGGCCTATCCGTTCCTGCTGGGGGAGAGCATCGTCACCACGGTGACCTTGAGCGTCGGAGTGGCCGCGAGCCCCGACGATGGGGACATGGTCGACGCCCTGGTGGACGCTGTGGACCGCGCGCAGTATACGGCGAAACGGTCCGGCGGCAACAAAGTGTACGTCGCGCACGCGCTGAAGGAAAAGACGACGGGGTAGATGCTCTCCGTCGGCATCGTCGGGCTGCCCAACGCCGGCAAGTCCAGCCTGTTCAACGCCCTCAGCCGGGCCGGCGCGGCCGTCGCAACCTACCCCTTCACCACGATCGAGCCCCACCACGGTGTGGTGCCGGTGCCGGATCCCCGTCTGGCGGCGGTGGCGTCCGTCACTCATCCCGAACGCATCGTCCCGGCCACCATGGAGTGTGTCGACATCGCCGGGCTGGTGCGCGGCGCGTCGCGCGGTGAGGGCCTGGGCAACCAGTTCCTTGCGCACATCCGCGACGTGGACGCGATGGCCCACGTCGTGCGCTGCTTCCCGGATCCCGACGTGCCTCACGTCGAGGGCGGGGTGAATCCTGCGCGCGACCTCGAGATCGTGGAGACCGAACTCACGCTCGCGGACCTCGCGGTCACAGAACGGGAACTGGAGCGGGCCCGGGTGCGGGTCAAGGCGCACGATCCGAAGGCGGCCGACGAGGTCGGTACGCTCGAGCGGGTGGTGGGGGACCTGCAGCGCGGCGTCCCGGCACGGCGGCTTCCCGTCCCAGGCTCGCTGCGGTTGCTGACGGCCAAGCCCGTGGTGTACGTGGCCAACGTGGCCGATCGCGACCTCCCCGGCGCCCCGTCCGCCGACCCGGTGCTCGCGCATGCGCGGGCGCAGGGCGCCCCCGCCGTCGTGCTGTCGGCGAAGCTGGAAGCCGAGGCGTCGCAGCTGGGGGAGCCCGAGGCCGGCGCCTTCTTACTGGCGTACGGCATCGAGGAACCCGGGCTGAGCCAGCTGATCCGGGCGGCGTACGAGGTGCTCGGCCTCGTGACGTTCTTCACGACCGCCTCGCAGGAGGTCCGCGCCTGGGCGGTGCCGCAGGGGACGCGGGCGCCCGAGGCCGCCGGCACCATCCACACCGACATGCAGCGAGGATTCATCCGTGCAGAAGTCATCGCCTGGGATCGACTCGTCGAGGCGGGCTCCCTCCAGACGGCGAAGGACCGCGGGCTGGTGCGGCTGGAGGGGAAGGAGTACGTCGTCGGAGATGGCGATGTGATGCTCTTCCGCTTCGCGCCGTAGCTCCACTCGTGTCTGTGGACACGCCGGGCCGGGCATGATGTAGAGGGACGTGTCGTCCGCGACACAGGCACGCCTCCTGTTGATAGGCGGAGGCGATCCCCCCTGGCTCTCCCAAGCAGTGCACCGCGCGGGCCCCGCCGGAGTCCTCTCACGCCTCGCGAACAAGAAGTTGCGATCCTGATCGCCACCGGGCTGACCAATCGTGAGATTGCGCGGGCATTGACTATCACGGAACGCACCGCCGGCAATCACGTCCAGCACATTCTCAACAAGCTGGGGTTTGGTTCGCGTGCGCAAATTGCCGCCTGGGCGGTGGCCCGCGGGCTGGTCGACGTATCCGGCCCGTAATCTCCCGCTCCTTCCGCAAGTTCGCTGCAAGATCCGCAGGCAAACGTTCGTGTGACGGGGATTTCCCTGCATTCGGGGCGGGGGATTCCCTGCATGAGTATTCCTGGCGATGACCCGCCGCCTCAGGCAGTGTTATCTAGAGCGTGAGCAGAGGCCTCTGCCCAAATACACGCCTGATGAAAGGGGGCGTCGTTATGGTGCAGGGTACATCTCGTCGCTGGACTGCAGTAAGCATTGTGGTGGTGCTCAGTCTGCTGCTGTGGCCCGCTCCTCGTGAGGTGCAGGCAACAGATGGCACCACGTTCAGTGGCCGGGCCATCGCCGTGCGCGCGACGGTGCTCGGTTTGACCACCGCGCTCTCGGATACCGGCCCCCTGCCGGAGTCGGGGGGATCGCGAGAGGCATCGCTTCTCGCGGTAGATGCCGGAGGCCTGTCGGCTGAGGTCCTGCACGCCTCCACGGTTGGTCAGGGCGACCGGGCGCGGTCCGAAGCCTCTGTCGCCAACGTCTCTCTGACGCTCGGCGGCAACACCCTGTCGGCCGATTTCCTGTCCTCCGAGGCGACGGCGACTTGCGGCGATCAGGGTCCAACGGTCAGCGGGCAGTCGCAGATCGTCAACCTGGCGATCAACGGGTTGCCCGTAATCATCGCCGGCCCGCCAAATCAGACCGTGGATCTGCCAAACGGGCGGGTCGTGATCAACGAGCAGGCGGGCGGCACGAGCGGCAGGACCGGTGAGATCACGGTGAACGCGCTGCACATTGTGGTCACGGGGATCGCCGACATTGTCGTCGCCTCCGCCCACGCCGACATCAGTTGCGGCCTGAAGATCTGCGATGCCTCCAGCGAGTTTGTCACGGGCGGCGGGTGGATCATGGGGCCGTCCGGAGCCAGGGCGAACTTCGCGGTCGCCGGGGGCAAGCAGCCCGGCTGGGGTCACCTGATGTACATCGACCACGGGCCGGCCGGTCTGAAAGTGAAGGGGACGAGCGTGACGGCCTACGCGAGCCTCGGCGGAACCGCGCGCCGGATCGAGGGGACGGCGGAACTCAACGGCCAGCCTGGATACACCTACTCGGCTGACGTCGCGGACAATGGCGAGCCCGGCCGGATGGACACCTTCGCGCTGCGGCTCAGTTCGGGGTACGTGGCGTCGGGAATGCTGGAGGGTGGGAATCTGCAACTCCACAACCCCTGCCGCTAGCACCCGGGTGTTTCGAGGGACTGCCGGGGGTCGATCCCGGCAGTCCCTTCCGCTTTTGTCGTGTGTGCCGCGTCTGTGGGGCCTATTCCCCTGCCGCTCCGTTTGGTGCTATAATCGGCTGGCCCGTGGGGGCGTCCCGCGGGATTTTGTTCGCCGTGGCTTCTGGAGGCGTCCGGTGAAGAACTACGATCTCGTGTACATCGTCCGGCCTGATCTGGAGCCGGACGCCCTGAAAGCTGTCGCAGACCGCGTGGCCCAGCGCATCAAGGATCAGGGCGGCCAGGTGGAGGCCGTCAACGTCTGGGGCAAACGCCGGATGACCTATGTCGTCGGCCGTTCGAGGGAAGGGGTGTTTGTGCACACCCGGTTCGGCCTCGACCCGAAAAAGGTGGAGGACATCCGGCACCAGACCGCGCTGACCGAGGAAGTGCTGCGGGTGACCATCACCAACGCCGTCGGCAAGCTGCCTGAACCGGCCGCTGCCCCGGCGCCTGCGCCCGCGGCGCCCGCGGTTCCTGTCGCGCCCGCGGCGCCCGCGGTCCCTGTCGCGCCGGCTGCGCCGCCGGCCGATGCCCCGGCGGAGGCGTAACGGCTCGTGCTCAACCGGATCATTTTGATCGGACGGCTGACGAGGGATCCCGAGCTGCGCTATGTCCCCAGCGGGCAGCCGGTCAGCAGCTTCACGCTCGCCGTGGACCGTCCGTTCGTCAACCAGCAGGGCGAGCGCGGGACCGACTTCATCGACATCGTCGCGTGGCGCCGGCTCGCCGAGCAGGTGACCCAGCATCTCAGCAAGGGCCGGTTGGTGGCCGTGGAAGGCCGGCTGCAGATCCGGTCATACGAAACGCAGGATGGTCAGAAGCGCAAGGTTGCCGAAGTCGTCGCCGACGGCGTGCGGTTCCTCGATCGCAAGACGGCGCCGGGAGCGGCAGGCACAGGGGCGGCGGAGCCGGCTGCGGGTGCGCCGGAGCCCGAGACCGCGGAAACGCCCGAGCAAGACGATGTTCCGTTCTGATCCGAGTACGATGTCTCTGAGAGGATAGACGATGGCCGAAGGTCGAGGGCGATCCCAGGGGAAGCGGGAATGGCGCGGTGGGCGGCGGCCCAAGCGCAGGAACTGTACGTTCTGCAGCGAGAAGGCCATCGAAATCGACTACAAGGACATCAACAAGCTGCGCCGGTTCGTCACAGAACGCGGCAAGATTCTCCCCCGCCGCGTCTCGGGAAACTGCGCGCGGCACCAGCGCGTGCTGGCCACCGCGATCAAGCGCGCGCGCGAACTCGCGCTGTTGCCGTATACCTCTGAATAACGTCCCACCGTCGCCGTTACAGGTGCCGCCGATGGCACGGTCCTTGCCCGTTCGCGGACTCACTGAAGGCGCGGTGCTGGCCGCCCTCGTGGCCCTCCTCGCGTTCGCGGCCCGCTACCTGCCGCTGCTGGGGCTCGTCGCATCTTTCCTCTGCCCGATCCCGCTCACGGTCCTGGTGATCCGCCATGGGGCGCGGGTGGCGCTGCTCGCGGGGCTCGTGGCGACGGCGCTGGGCAGCATTATCAGCGGGCCGGTCACCGGGCTGCTGATCGCCATGGGGTTCGCGCCGACCGGCGTGGCGATCGGGGTCGGCCTGCGCCGGCAGATGCCCGCGGCGACGATTGTGGTCCTCACCGGCGCGGTAGCACTGCTGTCCCTGATCGTCGGCGGCGTCACGGCGTCGGCGGGGATCGGGGTGGATCCGCGCGTGACCATGCGCGAGGTCATCGAACTCAACAAGAGCAGCCTCGATGACGTCGTGGCCCGGTACGCGCGGCTGGGCATCGATACCGCGCGCATCGAGACGACGGTCCAGATGATGCGCGACTTCCTGGACTACTCGGTCCGGCTCATCCCGCTGCTGCTGGTGCTGGGCAGCCTCACCAACGCGTATCTGAACTACGAGATCGCACGGGCGGTGCTGCGGCGGATCGGCATCCGCGCCCCGGCGCTGCCGCCGGTGTCGATGTGGGGACTGCCCGCGGCCGCGCTGTGGGCCCTGCCGCTGGGGTCGCTCCTGGCCATCGTCGGGGCCCAGCGCATGCCCGCCGTGGAAGCGGTCGGGGTCAACCTGGCGTTCTTTGTGACGATGGCGCTGCTCAGCCAGGGCATGCTCGCCGGATGGGTCCTGATGGAGAAATACCGGATGCCGAAGTGGTACCGCGTGGTCGTCCTGCTGCTCTTCTTGAGTGGGCCGACGGGGGTCGTCGTGTTCTTCCTCGGTCTGGCCGATGCCGCGTTCGATCTGCGCCGCCGCTGGCGTCCCGCGGCGAACCTGGCGGCGTCATGAAAGTCATTCTGACCAAAGACGTCCAGGGACTCGGCGCCGCCGGCGCGGTGAAAGACGTCAAGGACGGATACGCGCGCAACTACCTCCTCCCGCGCGGGCTGGCCGTGGCAGCGACGGCGCGCAGCATCCAGGCGATGCAGCAGCAGCAGCAGGCCGTCGAGCAGCGCACCCGGCGCCGGCAGGAGGACACGCGGACGCTGGCGGCTGCGCTGGAACAGGCGGTGATCGAGCTGCGGGCAAAAAGCGGTGAGGGCGGGCGGCTTTTCGGGTCGGTCACGGCCGCCGACGTCGCGCAGGCGCTGGCCGCGCGCGGCTTTGCGATTGACAAGAAGCAGGTCGAGCTGGTGGAACCGATCAAGGCCGCCGGATTCTACAAGGTGCCGGTGCGCGTCGGGGGGGGCGTCGTCGCGCACGTCGACCTCAACGTGGTGGCGGCCTCCTAGCCCATGCGGCAGATCCGGACGGTCAGGCAGGTCAATCCCACCGGGAAGCTCAGCGGCCGCGAGTCGCTCAAACGCAAGGCGGCCGCGCTGTTCGGCGTGCTGGGCAGCCTGCTCGGAGCGGAGCGACTCGCGCGGCGCGCGGACAAAGTCGGCGCGAAGGTCCTGATGAACAGCCGCCAGTTGGGCCGCCGGGTGCTGGCCCTGCAGCGGCTGGTGTACGAGGACGCCGCGCTGTCCGCCGCGCCGAAGGAAGCGGAGATCCCGGCGATCCTGGACGATCTGCAGGAGCGCATCGCCGACCTCATGGCGCGGAAGACCGTCGAAGATGAGCTGGAGCGGCGCGTCGCCGACCGCATGCGTGAGCGGCAGGATGAGTATGTGCGGGACCTGCGCAAACAGGTGCTCCAGGAGACCGGTGGGCCGGAAACGGAAGCCACGCGTCGCAAGCTCGATGAATTGGAGCAGCTCGAACGCGTCCGTGTCGCGCGTACGGCGCTGGATGCGCTGCGCCCGCGCAAGCTGACGCACGTCGTGGGCCAGGACCGCGCGATCCGGTCGCTGCTGGCGAAGCTTGCGGTGCCGGTGCCGCAGCACGCCATCCTCTACGGACCGCCGGGCGTCGGGAAGACGACCGTCGCACGCCTCGTCCTAGAAGAAGCGAAGAAGCTACCCAGCAGCCCGTTCAGCAAGGACGCCCCGTTTATCGAGGTGGACGGATCCACGCTGCGGTGGGATGCGCGCGAGGCAACTAACCCCCTCCTGGGATCGGTGCACGACCCCATCTACCAGGGGAGCCGCCGCGAGTTCGCCGACCAGGGGATTCCTGAGCCCAAACTCGGACTGGTGACCCGGGCGCACGGCGGGGTGCTGTTCGTGGACGAGATCGGCGAGCTGGATGCGGTCCTGCAGGCTAAGCTGCTGAAGGTCCTGGAGGACAAGCGCGTGTACTTCGAGTCCTCCTATTACGACCGCGACAGCCCCGGCGTGCCGGCGTACGTCAAGAAACTTTTCGAAGCAGGCGCGCCGGCCGACTTCATTCTGATCGGCGCCACGACCAAGGAGCCGGAAGAGATCAGCCCGACGCTTCGCTCGCGCTGCGCGGAGGTGTTCTTCGACCCGCTCTCGCAGGAGGACATCCAGCGGATCGTGCGGCAGGCCTCGCGCCGCCTGAGCGTCGAGGTGAACACCGAGGTGCCGCGGATCACCAGCGACTACACCGTCGAAGGCCGCCGCGCGGTCAATATGCTGGCCGATGCCTACGGAGTGGCCCTGTACCGCCGCCGCGGCCGCGGGCGGCCGCGCATCACCGTCAACGACCTCTATGAGGTCGTGCGCGCAGGCCGGCTGGCCGCCAGCACGCCGGTGAAGGCCTCCAAGACCGCGGAAATCGGCAAGATGTTCGCGCTCGGCGTCACCCAGTACGTCGGCTCGGTCATCGAGATCGAGGCGACGGCGTTCCCCGCCGGCAAACGCGCGCGGGGGACCATCCGGTTCAACGAGACCGCGGGCACGATGGCGAAGGACTCGGTGTTCAACGCCGCGTCGGTGATCCGCAAGGTGGCCGGCATCGATGTCGGCAACTACGACATCCACGTGAACGTCATTGGCGGGGGACAGATTGACGGGCCCAGCGCCGGCCTCGCCGTGGTCCTGGCGATGCTGAGCGCGGTGCAGCGGCGGCCGCTGCGCCAGGATGTGGCCGTCACCGGCGAAGTGTCGATCCAGGGGAAGATCAAGCAAGTGGGAGGGATTCCAGAGAAGATCTACGGAGCCCGCCAGGCCGGCATGCGTAAGGTGATCCTTCCCAGCGAGAACCGGGCCGACCTCCCCGCCGACATCAAGGGGACCGAGATCGTCTTTGCCTCGGCCGTGGAGGACGTCCTGGCGCACGTCATGGCGCGCCCGCGGTCCCGCAGGCGCTGATCCGCGTTCTTATCCCGTTTCCCCAGGTTGTCCACAGCAATTTTCGGGTTCTATCCACGGAAAGTGGCCTTCTGCCCACAAGGTAACTCACAGGCGCTCTGCCAACAGTAGGAGGAGTCAAACTGCCCGCCGGCTGGCGCTTGACAGCCGTACATTTGTTCGCGTACGATAGGCAACACACCGAACTGAGGTTCGATTCATGTCCATCTCGACGACCTCCATCGAGCGGGTCCCGCCCCAGAACCTGGAAGCCGAGCAGGGAGTCCTCGGCTCGATGCTGCTGGACCGCGACGCGATCGCCCGCGTCGTGGAGCTCATACGGTCCGAGGACTTTTACCGCGACGCCCACCGGCGCGTGTATGACACGATGGTGGAGTTGTTCGAACGCGGCGAGCCGGTGGACCTCATCACGGTCACCGATCGGCCCCGAGACAAAGGCCAGCTCGACGACGTAGGCGGCGCGGCGTACGTGACCGCCCTGCTGAACGCGGTCCCCACCGCCGCCAACGTCGAGTTCTACGCGCGCATCGTGCTGCAGAAATCCATGCTGCGCCAGCTCATCGGCGCCGGTACGCAAATCGCCCACATGGGATTCGAAGGCGAGAATGACGTGGAAATCCTGGTGGACCGCGCGGAGAAGCTGGTCTTCAGCATCGCCAACCGCCGGCTCGTTCAGGAGTTCCTGCCCATCCGCGAGATCCTCAAAGAGAGTTTCGAGCGCATCGACCGGCGCTACCAGGACAAAGGCACAGTCACCGGCGTCGCGACCGGATTCACCGACCTCGACCAGCTGACCAGCGGCCTGCAGCCGGCCGACCTGGCCATCGTCGCGGCACGCCCGGCGATGGGCAAATGCCTCAAGTACGACGCCGAGATTGTGGATGCGCGCACCGGCGAGGTGTGTACCATCCAGGAGATCGTCGGCCGCCGGGCCGCCGCGCTGTGGACGCTGGACGCGTCGGGCCGGCTCCGGGTGACCGCCCCTGCGCAGTTTGTCGACGACGGGATCAAACCCGTGTACCGTGTGCGCACCTCGTCGGGGCGCGAGGTGGAGACGACGCTGACACACCCCTTCCTGACCCCGACCGGCTGGCGGCCGCTGTCAGAGCTGGGTGCCGGCGATGCCGTCGCCGTGCCCGCGCGCCTGACCGTGTTCGGCACCACCGATCTTCCTGCGTACGAAGTGAAGCTGCTGGCGTATCTGTGCGTCGAGAGGATGCCGACCTCTCCCGCGCTGGCGACCGACTACGCCGATGCCGTCGCAGTCGGCGAGGCCATTCGCGCGGCGACGAAGCCGGCGGCCCCGCGCGCGGGAGCGCCCGAGGCGCTGCCTGTGGAGGGAGCGGTGCCGGTGCAGGGGGCCGCCGTCCCCGAAGCCGTTGGGGTGCTGCTGGCGCGCTATCCGCTACTGAACGGGCCGGCGGACGCGCGGGCCATTCCCGGTCTGGTCTTCATGCTGACCCGCGAAAAGCTCGCGCTGTTTCTCTCGCGCCTGCTCGCGTGCGCGGGGGTGGTCGAGGCCGTGGACTCCGGCGAGGATCATCCCGAGCCGCAGGTGGCCGTCCGCTGCATGTTGCCGTCCGCACGCATGGCCAGGCAGGTGCAGCACCTGCTGCTGCGCTTCGGGGTGGCATCCGCCGCGCAGGCCGCCGAACTGACGGTGACCGGCGCGCACGCGCGGGCGCTGTTCCGTGAGATCGGGATGGTGGGCTGGGAGCGGCTGCGGACGTGGGCGCGCTACGATCAGGGCCACCTGCTGGAGCCGCCCGACGTCCTCTGGGATGCAGTGACCGCGATCGACTACGCCGGGGATGTCCAGGTCTACGACCTCACCGTGCCCGGGACGCACAACTTCATCGCCAACGACGTGTGCGTGCACAACACGACCTTTTCGTTGAACATCGCTCAGCACGCGGCCATCCATCACCAGGTGCCCGTCGCCATCTTCAGCCTGGAGACCTCGAAAGAGCAGCTCGTGCAGCGGTTCCTGTGCGCCGAGGCCGAGGTCGACGGCAGCAAGCTCCGGACGGGCTTTCTGTCGGATTCCGACTGGCCGAAACTGGCGCGCGCGATGGGACGGCTGTCGGAGGCGCCGGTATTCATCGACGATTCGGCCAACATCTCCGTCATCGAGATGCGCGCCAAGGCGCGTAAGCTCAAAGCCGAACACGGGTTGGGCCTGATCGTGGTGGACTACCTGCAGATGATCCAGTCGTACAAGCGCACGGAGAACCGCACCCAGGAGATCTCCGAAATCGCGCGCTCATTGAAATCCCTGGCGAAAGAGCTCGACATTCCGCTGATCGCCATCTCCCAGCTCAGCCGCGCGGTCGAGATCACAGGCACACGGCGGCCACTGCTGTCGCATCTGAGGGAATCAGGCGAGTTGGAACAAGTGGCCGATCTCGTGGTGTTCATTTACCGCGAGGACTACTATAATCCGGAGACCGAAAAGAAGAATCTCGCGGAGATCATCATCGCCAAGCACCGCAACGGGCCCATCGGGATGGTGGAACTCTTCTTCCACAAAGAGCACAGCAGGTTCGCGAACCTCGAGCGGCGGCGACCGTAAGAGTGGGACGGCAGTGAGCAGTCTCTTTGCCCTGCTCTCCGCCGCCTTCTTCGCCGGCAACGCGCTGTGCGTCCGCCTCGGACTGTCCGGGTCCACGGCCGCGACGGCTACGATCATCTCGATCGTCACCAACATGAGCGCGCTGTGGATCGCCTCCGCCGGGCGCGGCTCCCTGGCCCACCTGATCACGCCGGCCTCGCTCGTCTTCCTGCTCGCCGGCATGTTCGCGCCGGCGCTGGCCCGGCTGACGTATTACGAGAGCATCAATCTCATCGGCGTGGCCCGCGCGGCCACAATTAGCAACACGACGCCCATCTTCTCCGCCGTCCTGGCGGTGCCGGTCTTGGGCGAAACCCTGAGCTGGCGGATTGCCGCCGGGACGGTCCTGGTCGTCGTCGGGGTAGTGGTGGCGGTCCGGCAGGGGGAGGGTGCGTCCGCGGCGGACGGCGCAACCCGCAGCCTGACGACCGGCGCGCTGCTGGCCCTCAACACCGCCGTGATGGCCAGCGTGTCCTTCATGCTGCGCAAGATCGGGCTGCGGATGCTGGCGGATCCCGTCCTCGGCGCCGCCCTGACCGTGACCGGATCCCTGATGGTCCTCGTCCCGTACATCGCCGCTCGGTGGAAGCGTGAGCCGCTGCGGGCCGCGCGCAGCAGCCTCGTCTGGCTGATGGCCGGAGGGCTGCTGTCGACGGGAGGCTTTCTCACGTACTACCTGGCCCTGAGCCTGGGCGACGTCGTCCGTGTGACGCCGCTGAGCAACACGACACCGCTGTTCGCCGTGCTCCTCCTCTATCTGTTTCGCCAGGTGGAAAGAGTGACCGCCGGCACCGCGGTCGGCGCGGCACTGGCGGTGGCGGGCGTGTTGCTCGTCGTGAGCGGCTAGCTCAGTCTCCGATGCGCGCCAGCTCCTCGGCGACCGCCTCCATGAGCGGCGCCAGCGTCTCGTAGTCGAACTGGAACCTCGCGCCGGCCGCCTCGAACAGCCTGGGCAGCGGCCGGGACCCTCCCAGCGAGAGTGCCTGCCAGTACCGTTCCACGGCCTCACGGTGGTTGCGCAGGCTGCGGACCCAGATCTGCAGCGCGCCGGTCTCCGCGATCCCGTACTCGATGTAGTAGAAGGGGCTGAGGTAGAGATGCAGCTGGCGGTGCCAGGCGTACGCCAGTGGCTCCTCATACCCGCGCCAGTCCAGGACCGGGCTGAACCGGCGGTAGATGTCGACCCAGGTCGCCCGCCGCTCCTCGCGGGTATGCGCGGGGTGGGTGTACACCCAGTGCTGAAAGGCGTCGATCGTCGCCACCCAGGGAAGGATGACGACCGCGTCCTCCAGCGTCGCGCGGTACGACCGCCGGTAGTCTTCGGGCTTCTTGTAGAAGACGTCGAGGTGCCGCGCGGCCAGCAGTTCCATCGACATCGAGGCCACCTCGGCAAATTCGTACGGGGTCGTCCGGTAGTGGATGAGGGGCTGCTCGCGCGCGGCCATCGTGTGGAAGGCGTGTCCCCCCTCGTGCAGCATCAGCCGGATGTCGTCGTCGCGCCCGACGGCATTGCCGAAGATGAACGGCCAGCGTTTCTCGTGCAGCGTGCTCTGGTAGCCGCCCGGCGCCTTTCCTTTCCGGCTGTCCAGGTCGAGAAGCTGCTCCTCCCACATGAAACGGAACTGGTCGCCCAGCGACGGATCCACCCGCCTGAAGATCTCCTCGATCCCGGCCACCAGTTCGTCCGTTGAGGTGAACGGCCGCAGCGGCGGCCGGCGTTTCGGGTCGACCAGCGTGTCCCAGGGACGCAGCGTGTCCACGCGGAGCTTCCGCGCGCGCGTCTCCAGAATGGTGCGCACCAGCGGCACCGCGGCGCGTTCGACGCCCGTGTGGAACTGCACGCAGTCCTGGGGTGTGTAGTCGAAGCGACGGCGCCGCTTGAACGCGTAGTCGCGGTAGTTGTCGAACCCCGCGTTCGCGGCGATCCGCGTCCGCAGCGCCACCATCGTGTCGTAGAGGTCCTCGAGCGCCTCTTTGTCCCGCAGCCGGCGGGTAGTGACGAGTTCCCACACAGCTTGGCGGACGGCGCGGTCGGGTTCCTCCAGGAACTTGGTCGCCTGCTGGAGGGTCAGTTCGTTGCCCCGGTACTCGATCGTCATCGCCCCGGTGGCTTTCTGGTAGTCTTTCATCAACAGGGCGTCCTGCGTTTCCAGCGGGATGTTGTCCTCACGGAAGAGCTCGACGTTGTTCTCGACGATGCGGTCCATGACGGCGTACCGGCTCATCGGGAGCTGGCGGCGGTACGGGTGATTCAGATAGGTGACTTCCAGCGCGTGCCAGTACGGTTTGGTCTTGGGATCGATGTGCTCGATGAACTCCTGGTACGCCGCCTCGCGGACCGGGTCGTCGGTCTGCGTGGTCATCGCGATGTAGCGCCTGGTTCGCTCCTCGGCGATGGCCGCGGACAGCTCCGAGCAGTCGAGGAGCCACTGCTCCATCTCCTCCAGGGAGTTGATGGGCCGGTCCTGGAGCAGGCGGAACAGCGGCTCGATCTGGGTCCAGTCGCCCATGCTCGCGCCCTCGGGGACGAATTGCCGCGGGAACGCACGGCGCGGGTCCACCTGTATCAGGTTCTGCACGCGATGACTCCTCTCGCCGGACGGAATGAGCACTCTACTTGGGGAGGGCGCAGGGGAAGTCCTGCCGCTCCCCGCGGTTACTGATCCTGCGCGATTCCCATCAAGTGAAAGCCGCTGTCAACGAAGAGAGTGTTGCCCGTGACGGCGCGGGAGAGATCGCTGGCCAGAAACACGGCCACGTCGCCGACATCCTCCTGGGTGACGTTCCTGCGCAGCGGGGCCGTGTGCTCGGTCAGGTCGCGCAATTTGGTCAGCCCTTTCACCGCGCTGCCGGCCAGCGTCTTGATCGGGCCGGCGGAGATGGCGTTGACACGGATCTGGGCCGGGCCGAGTTCGGAGGCCAGGTACCTGACCTCCGTCTCCAGCGCCGACTTGGCCACGGCCATCACGTTATAACCGGGCACCACCCGCTCGACGGCATTGTACGTAAGGGTAAAGAGGCTGCCCCCCCGGTCCCCCGTCATCAGCGGCGCGGCGTGCCGCGCGACCGCGATGAGCGAATAGGCGCTGATGTCCAGCGCGAGGCCGTAGCCGGCGCGCGAGATCTCGTGGAACGGCCGCGTCAGGTCGTCGCGGTTGGCGAAGGCGATGCAGTGCGCGACCGCATCCAGCCGGCCCCAGCGGTCGCGGAGCCCCTCGAAGACCGCGCGCACGTGCTCGTCATACTGCACGTCGCACGGAAACGTCGGAAACGCCTTGGCCCCGCCGATGGTGTCCAGCAGCTCGTCCAGATTCTCTTTGAGACGGTCGCTCTGATATGTAAACGCCAGCTCGGCGCCTTCCCGGTGGAACGCGGCGGCAATGCCCCAGGCGATGCTGCGCTGGTTGGCCACCCCCATGATCAGTGCCCGCCTACCTTTGAGTAGCACGAGACGCCCTCCTCACCCCTGCTCAGCTTTTCGGATAAACCTGATCAAGCCCAGCGCGCTCTGCCGGATCGGCATGATGACTTCGTAACGTGCGCTGGCCCCCGGACCGTCACGCGCCTCGATGGCGCGCAGCGCCGCCGCACGGAGCCGGGTGGTGATCGCGTCGTCGTCCTCGCCGGCGGCCAGCGCGTCGCGGACCATCGCGAGGTTGCCATACAGACTTTCTTCGAACTGCGCCAGGAGGTCCTCCACCCAGGTATGGGGGCCAAAGTGGGTCAGCAGCAGCCGCTGTGGCCGCAGGCGGCGCACTTTCGCCAGAGTCCGTTCCCAGGCCGCGATGTCCAGTTCGGGCGGTGGGGTCGGAGCCCGGACGTACCGCGATCCCGGCAACGCGACGCCCGCCATGTCGCCGGTGAACAGGTCGGCCGCGGCCGCGTCCCAGTAGGCGTAGTGGTGTTTGGCATGCCCGGGCGTGTCCAAGGCCGAGAGACGGCGCGATCCGAGCACGATCGCCTCCCCGTCACTGAGCACCTTCACCCGCTCTTCGGGGACTGGGACTACCCCACCGAACAACCGGTCGAGCTCGTCGCCGTAGAGCCGGCCGGCACTGGCCAGCAGCCGCGAGGGATCGATGAGGTGGGGGGCGCCGACCGGATGCACGTAGACGTCCAGGTGCGGGAAGCGGCGCACGAGCGCGCCGGCGCCTCCGGCGTGGTCGAGGTGGATGTGGGTGACGGCCACCGCCCGCAGGGCGGCCGGATCGAGCCCGGCCTGGCGGACCCCGTCCATCAGCGTCTCGACGGTGGACGCCGGGCCGGTCTCGACCAGCGCGGGTACGTCGCCCAGCAGCAGGTAGCAGCCGATCACCTGCGCCGTGCGGTTGTAGTGGACATCGATCAGGACGATGTCGTCTGCGATCCGCTGGATGTGCGCCATGGGAGCGTCAGATGCCGCTACCACGATACTACAGGGTTGGGTCGCGGGGGAGGGCTTTGCGCTGTCGGCGTGAAACCTCTACCGGTACCCGAGTCACTCTGGGAGGAGGCCCGTCCATGCGTTGGAGGATCCTGGTGGTGGGATGGTTGGTGCTGGTCCTGGGGGTGGCGCTCGTCGGCGTGGGACTGGCCGCGTCGCGCATCCCGAACTCCGTCCTCGTGATCGCCAGCATCATCAACGATGCGGTGAGCCTCGACCCGCATCAGGCCTTTGAGTTTACCTCCGTGTGGGCGGCGGAACAGCTCTATGACACTCTCGTCGGGTTCGACCCCAGCTTCTCGCGGATCGTGCCCGAGCTCGCCGAATCCTGGACGGCGTCCGACGGCGGCCGGACCTACACCTTTCGGCTGCGTCAGGGCGTAAGATTCCACAGCGGGAACAGCGTGGACGCCCGGGCCGTGGAGTTCTCTCTGCGCCGTGCGTTCAATGCCAAGATGACGCCGAGCTTCATCCTCTCCAGCTTCATTGCCAGGGCTGAGGACATGGCCGCGGTCGACGCGCGCACCGTCCGGGTGACCTTCAAACAGCCGATGCCGGAGGTCTTGATGGGATCGGTGCTGGGGAACATGGTCGCGGCCGTGGTGGACCCGGCGCTCGTGCAGAAAAATGCGACGGCGTCCGATCCCTATGCCAACGAGTGGCTGAGCAACAACGATGCCGGGTCCGGCGTGTACAAACTCATCGGGTGGAGCCGCAACCTCAAGATCGAGATGCAGGCGTTCGACGGGTACTGGAAAGGTCAGGCGCGGATCCGCCGTGTGTTTGTTCAGGAAATGCCCGAAGCCGCCGCCCAGATGGTCGCGTTCCAGCGCGGCGACCTGGACGTGGCGGACAATCTCCTGCCGGCGCAGTACAAACAGCTGAAAGGGCAACCCGGCGTGGACGTCCGGGAGCGCGCGTCGTTCCAGGTACGCTATCTGGCCATGAACGTCGGATATGAACCGTTCTCAAAGAAAGACGTACGCACGGCGCTGAAGTATGCGATGGATTACGACGCCGTGCGGCGGCTGTATGAGGACGCCATTGATATCGGCCAGGCCGTGGTGCCGACGGGCATGTTCGGCGCACTCGCGGACCGGCCCTACCGTAAGGATCTGAACCGGGCGCGGACCCTCCTGCGCGAGGCCGGCTACGAGCGCGGCTTCAAGGCCGAACTCCTGGTCCCGGTCGACCCGATCCTGCCGGACGTCGCGGCTAAAATCAAGGAAGACCTGGCACAGATCGGGATCGAGGTGGACGTGCGGGTCCTGCGGAACGCCGATCTCCTCGGTGTGTATCGCGCGCAACGTCACCAGCTCGTGATCCAGCGCTGGGGCGCGGACTATCCGGACCCGGACAACATGGTGCGCGCGTTCGCGAACTTCGACGCGCGCCAGCTGGCGTGGCGCAATCAATGGGACCATCCCGTCAAGCGCGTGGTGGAACAGGCGGTCAGCGAACTGGATCAGGCCAAGCGGGAGGCGCTGTACAAGGATATTCAGAAGGTCGTCCTGGAGGAAGGCCCGTTCGTGGTGATCGGGTTCCCGCTCGAGCAGCTGGCCGCGTACGCGAACGTGAAGAACTTCGGCCCGTCCACCCTGTTTGGATTCTCCGATCTGTTCCTCGCGTGGAAGGAGTAGTTTCGCGCGGCCGGTGACGAGATGAGGGGCGGGCTTCGGCCCGCCCCTCAGACGCTATGTGGACCTACCTTGTCCGCCGCCTCGTGCTGTCATCGGTCGCGATCTTCGGCGTCCTGGTGATCACGTTTTTCCTCTCTCACGTGATCCCCGGCGACCCCATCGCCGCGATCCTCGGCCGGCAGGCGCCGGACGACGTCATCGAGGATCTCCGGCGGCGGTGGGGGCTGGACCGGCCCCTGCCCGAGCAGTTTGTCCACTACGTCGGGCGCCTGCTCCGGGGGGACCTCGGACGGTCGATTGCCACCCAGCGGCCGGTGCTGCAGGACCTGCGGGAGTTCTTCCCGGCGACGGTCGAACTGGCGACGGCCGCGATCACCATCGGCGCGCTCCTCGGGCTGACCGTCGGGATCGTGTCGGCGGTGGCCCACGGCCGATGGGTGGATCACCTCGTCCGGTTCCTGTCGTTGATCGGGCTGTCGATGCCGGTTTTCTGGCTGGGGTTGATCGCGCTGCTGGTGTTCTACTTGTGGGCGGGCCTCCTGCCGGGGCCGGGGCAGCTCGACATTCTGATCGCGCCGTCGCCCCGGGTGACCGGGCTGGTGCTCATCGACAGCCTGCTGGCGCGGGATTTTGTCGCGCTGCGAAACGCGCTGAGCCATCTCATCATGCCCGCGTTCGTCCTGGGGTCCCATACGCTGGTCGGCATCGCCCGCATCACGCGGGCCAGCATGCTGGAGGTGCTCGGCCAGGAGTACATTAAGGCGGCGCGCGCGAAAGGGCTCACCGAACGCACGGTCGTGCTGCGGCACGCGTTGAAGAACGCCCTGCTGCCGATTGTGACCGTGATCGGCATCTACTATGGGGGCCTGCTGGAGGGCGCGGTCCTCACGGAGACCGTGTTTGCGTGGCCTGGGTTAGGGCGCTACGCGACGAGCGCCATCCTCTCTCAGGACTTCGGCGCGATCATGGGAGTGACGCTGCTGATCGCCCTCATCTTCTCGCTCGCCAACCTGGTGGTGGACATCCTGTACGCATTCTTGAATCCAAAGATCCGGTATGAGTAACGGCACCGCGGTGTATCCGGCGCGCCCACCCCGCCAGGCGACGCTGGCCGGCCGCACCCTGCGCAACCCATTGTCCCTGGCCGGGGCGGTCCTGATCACCCTGCTCATCCTGCTGGCGTGGATGGCGCCGCTCATTGCCCCGTTTGATCCGCTGAAGACGGAGACCGTGCAGCGGCTGCGGCCGCCCCACGCGCCCCATTGGTTCGGCACCGACCAGCTGGGCCGGGACATCATGAGCCGTATTCTCTATGGGACGCGGATCTCGCTCCGCATCGCGATCCTCACGGCGGTCATCGCGACGGCGATCGGAGCGCCGATGGGGGTCGTGTCGGGCTACTTCCGCGGGCGCACGGACGACCTGTTGATGCGGCTGACCGACATGTTCATGGCGTTCCCGCGGCTGATCCTGGCGATGGCGATCGCGGCGGCGCTCCGGCCCACTCTGGAGAACGTCGTCATTGCGATCTCTCTGGCGTCCTGGCCCGCGTACGCCCGGCTGGCCCGCGGCGTCACGATGAGCATCCGCGAGGAAGTGTATATCGAAGCGGCACGGGCGCTGGGGGCACACCCGCAGCGGATTCTGCGCCGGCATGTCCTCCCTGGTGTCATCAGCCCCATGATCATCCAGGTGAGCCTGGACATGGGCGGGATCATCCTCACCTCGGCGGGTCTCAGCTTCATCGGATTCGGCGCGCAACCGCCGACGCCGGAGTGGGGGTTGATGATCTCCGAAGGCCGGAACTACATTCCGGACCAGTGGTGGGTCTCGACCTTTCCGGGCATCGCGATTTCCCTGGTCGTCCTGGGGTTCAATCTGCTGGGTGACGGTATCCGAGACGTGCTCGATCCCCGGCTGCGCCGGCCGCGGTAGCGCGCTCCGCAGGAAACGCATGGCAGCGTCAGAAGAGTAGCGCAAGGCCGAGAGGAGGAATGTCTGTGCGCACGAGGCTGGTGGTGGTCGTGATGCTGGTGGGGGCGCTGCTCGCTCCCTGGACATCGTCCCGCGCGGCAACGGCGTCCAACACGCTGGTGTACGTGGATGACATCAGCGACATGATTTCTCTGGATCCCGCGGTGGCGTACGAATTCAGCGGGGTGCTGGTGGCCCAAAACGTCTACGACACCCTCGTGGCGTTCGAGGGCGAAGATCTCACCACCCTGAAACCCAGGCTGGCGCAGTCGTGGACGATCACCGATGGCGGCAGCACGTGGAAGGTCACGTTCAAGCTCCGGCCGGGCGTGAAGTTCAGCACCGGCCGCCCTCTGACCGCGAAGGCAGTGGCGTTCTCGATCGACCGTGTCATTGCGCTCAACAAGTCGCCCGCCTTCCTCTTCAAAGATATCGCCGGCCTCAACGAAGGGGACACGAACGCGGTGGGCGATGACACCGTGGTCGTGAGCCTGCCCAAGGCCAACAGCCCGCAGGCGTTCCTGTCCGTCCTGACGTTTACCGTGGGCGGGATCGTGGACCCCGACGAGGCGATGGCCCACCAGACCGGCGGCGACCGCGGCGAGGCGTGGCTGCGCAACCACTCCGCGGGCACGGGGCCGTACACGGTCGAACGGTGGGACCCGGAGTCCCGGGCGGTGCTCGCCGCGAACCCCAACTTCTGGGGCGCCAAGCCGAAGCTCTCCCGCGTCGTGATCCAGCACGTGCCCGAGAGCAGCACGCAGAAATTCATGCTGGAGTCGGGCGACGCAGACATCGCGGCCAAGCTCACGCCCGAGCAGGCGCGGGATCTGGCAGGCAAACCCAACGTGAAAGTGGAGAAGGGCAAACTCCTGCAGCTCGTCTACGTCGGGATGAACGCCAAACACCCGCCGCTGGACAACGTGAAGGTCCGCGAGGCCATCCGCTGGAGCGTCGACTACGATGGGATCATCCGCAGCCTGCTGCGCGGCGAGGCCCGGAAGGTGCAGACGGTCATTCCGGACGGGCTCTTTGGGTTCAACCCCGCCGCCCCGTTCCAGCACAACGTCGCGAGGGCCAAAGCCCTGCTGGCGGAAGCCGGGCTCAGCGCGGGCTTCTCCATAGAGATGCTCGTGCCGACCGGCCCGGCACCGGGCGGAGTGAAGTGGGCCGACATCGCCGCGAAGATGCAGAGCGACCTGGCCAAGGCCGGCATCACCGTGGTGCTCAAAGAGACGGCTCAGGCACAGCTCCTCAACGTCTACCGCGCGCAGAAGGGCCAGCTCGTGCTGATCTTGTGGGGCCCGGATTTTCCCGACCCGGACGGGAATGTGACGCCGTTCACGGATTACGGGGCCAAGTCCATCGCCTGGCGCAACCAGTACGACGACCCGGCGGCGGCCAGGCTGGCCAAGCAGGCCGCGCTGGAACCGGACCTGACTAAGCGGCGCGCCCTGTACAAGCAGTTGACCGACAAGGTGCTGCACGAAGGGCCGTACGTGATTCTCTATCAGCCCACGACGCGCTTTGGGATGCGCAAGAATGTGACGGGGTTCGTCTGGAACCCGATGGCGTTTGCGGAGTTCCGGACCGTGGGCAAATAGGATGTGAGCCGGTACGTCCTGACGCGGATTGCCTCCGTGGGGCTCGTGCTCCTGGGGGTGTCCGTGCTGACGTTCTTCATTGCGCACGTAGTGCCGGCCGATCCGGTCCTGGTCGCGCTCGGAGAGCACGCCCGTGAAGACCAGATTCAGGCGTACCGGCGCGCCTATGGGCTGGACCGGCCGGTCGGCGTTCAATACCTGATCTACATCCGCCGTCTGCTACACGGAGACCTCGGCTTATCCATCCGGACCCGCCGTCCCGTCGCCGACGACCTGCGCGAGTTTCTTCCGGCCACCGTCGAGCTCGGGGGCACCGCGTGGCTGGTCGCGCTGCTGCTGGGGATCCCCGCCGGCATCCTCTCCGCGGTGTACAAAGACCGGATCTTCGACCACCTGTCCCGGATCGGCGCCCTGATGGGCGCGTCCATGCCGGTCTTTTGGCTGGGGTTGCTGTTGCTGGGAACCTTCTATTACCGGCTGCGCTGGCTGCCCGGACCCGGCCGCCTGGATGTCTCCGCGATCCCGCCGCCGGCACGCACAGGACTGCTCCTCGTGGACGCGGCTCTGGCCGGCGACGGGACGTCCTTCCTGAGCGCCCTGCAGCACCTGGTCCTGCCGGCGCTCACCCTGGGGCTCTTTTCCACGGCGGTGATCGCGCGGATGACCCGCTCGGCGATGCTGGAGGTGCTGTATCAGGATTTCATCCGGACCGCGCGGGCGAAAGGGCTGGCGCGTGCGCGTGTCATCCTCCGCCATGCGATGCGGAACGCGCTGATCCCGACGGTCACGGTGGTCGGCCTCTCCTTCGGCAACCTGCTGTCCGGTGCGGTGCTCACCGAAACGATCTTCGCCTGGCCCGGGCTGGGACGGTACGCCACAACGTCGGCGATCAGCCTGGACTTCCCGGCCGTGATGGGCGTGGCGCTGGTGACGGCGGTGATCTACACGACTATCAACCTCGTGATCGACCTGCTGTACGCCCGCCTGGACCCGCGCGTCCGCTATGAGTAATCGCTCTCGCGCGCGGTTCCTGCGCCGCAGCCCCCTGGTCACGTTCGGGGCGGTGATTGTGCTGGTCTACGCGCTGGCCGCGCTGTCGGCTCCCCTGCTGGCCGGCCATCCTCCGCTGGCGCAGGACCTGGAGCACCGGCTGGGCCCACCGGGTGGGCCGTATCCGCTGGGTCTGGACCAGCTCGGCCGCGACATTCTCAGCCGCCTCCTGTTTGGGGCGAGGATTTCGCTGGTGATCGGTCTGGTCGTGGTGATCCTGGCCGGCGTGCTGGGCACGACCGTCGGTGTCGCCGCAGGGTACGCCGGGGGGCGCATCGATCATGCCCTGATGCGCGTGACCGATGTCTTCTTCGCGTTTCCGCCGCTCATCCTCGCGATGGCGATCGCGGCCGCGCTGGGGCCCAGCCTCACGAACGCCATGGTGGCCATTGCCATGGTCACCTGGCCAGTGTACGCGAGGTTGAGCCGCGCCCAGACGCTCGTGCTCACCCGGCAGGAATTCCTGGAGGCCGCGCGGGCGATGGGCGCGGGTGACGTCCGTATCATCGCGCGTCACATCCTGCCCAACGCGCTCTCGCCGCTGATCGTGCAGGCGTCATTCAACATGGGCGAGGCGATCCTGATCGCCGCGGGGCTGAGCTTCATCGGGTTTGGGGCGCAGCCGCCGACCCCGGAATGGGGGGTCATGGTCAGCGAGGGCCGGGACTACATCACGACCCAGTGGTGGGTCCCCACGTTCCCCGGACTGGCGATTCTGTTCGCCGTCACCGGGTTCAACCTGCTAGGGGACGGCATCCGCGACCTGCTCGATCCCCGCCTGCGCAGAGCGGCCTGACCGATGATGGGGGCGGTCTCGGGTTGCGGCGCCGTCTCGCACACCACCACTCACTTTGGTCACCCCCGGATGACCCAAGTGAGCTATAGGAAGGAGGGGACAACAGTCCCCTCCTTCTTTCGCGGCGAATCGTCTCGGCGGTACGACTGACTCGAGGTTATGTGCCGCTGAGGCGCGCGGCCCAGGTCACGGTGGTGTCAACGAGATCGGCGAGCACGTCGGCTGCCGGTCGTCCGCTGACCCGCAGCCCGTGGTCGGCGCCGCTGATGGGGTGCAGGGTGGCCGTCGGGAGTTTGGCGAGCGTGCGGGCCAGGAGGTCAGGCTGCGCGAATGCGTCGCGCGTCCCCTGGATGAACAACATCGGCACGGTGATGCGATAGAGGTGCTGGTCGCGCAGGCGCTGCGGCTGGCCCGGGGGGTGCAGCGGGTAGCTCAGAAACACGAGGCCGGCGGCCGGGATGCCGTCGGCGACCAGGTGCGATGCAATCCGGCCGCCCATCGAACGCCCGCCCAGCAGCAGCCGGCCGGCGCGGTGTGCCACCACATCCGCGACCCCGCGGTAACAGGACTCGAGCAGCACCTGCCGGTCGGGAACGCGCCGCCGCGCTTCCGCATACGGAAAGTTGAACCGGACCACGCCGATCCCGCGGGCGGCCAGGGCGTCGGCAAACTTCACGAGCTCCGGAGTGTGCATCGTCCCCCCGGCCCCGTGGCCGAGGACCAGGTAGGTCTGTCCTGCCGCCGGATGATGCCACGCCGCCGACACCACGCCGCCGTCCCATGGGATGGTCGCCGGTCCGGTGTCCATCGTGTGAGCCCCTACGCACGAACCTCCTGTCGTTGGAACAGCACGTAGCTGCCGGCGAACAGGAGCAGGACTCCCGCCAGCAGACCGGTAAACTGCGGCCAGGCCAGCAGCAGGCTCTGGCCCAGCGGGAGCGGGCTGCCCAGAACCGCCCCTTCCAATTGTGTGATGAACACCGGTCCCAACGCGCGGACTTCCGGATTCAGCAGCGCGATCACAATCTCGGCAAACAGCGTGTTCGGGGACAGCCGCGAGAGATACAGACTCACCCGCGCCTGGGCCAGCGCTTCCAGCGGACTGCCCGTGTAGGCCGGGCGCACGATCTGCGCGGCGACCGGAACGATAATATTGTCCCAGAAGACGGCGAAGAACAGCCACACCGCGATTGCCGCCATGGCCGAGGTCGCCGGCTGACGGAAGTAGACCGAGAACGTCAGGGCGAGCGCGAGCCAGATCCCCGTGTACGCCAGCGCCGTCAGCAGGAACAGGAGCCCCCGCCCGACTTCCTCGCCGCTGGGCACCACGCCCATCACCAGCAATCCCATCCCCGTGACGAGCAGCCACAGCGCCAGCAGGCTGAGTGCAAGCGTCAGAAGGCCGGCCAGGAACTTTCCCAGCAGCAGCGCGTCCCGGTAGATCGGCTGGGCCAGCACGCGGCTGAGCGTGCGGCGATTGTGCTCGCCATTGACCGAGTCGAAGGCCAGCGAGATCGCGGCCAGCGGCAGGAAGAAGCCCAGAAAGAACACGAACGAGGGCAGCGGCTCTTGCGACGTCGTGAAGAGTTTCAGGTAGATGAATGGGTCTTCCGCAATCGTCGCGCGCAGCTGGCGCGACGCCACGAATGTCGCCGCGAACGCCGTCAGAAAGATCAGCAGCTCCAGCAGCTGCATGCGGACGCTGCTGAGGTGGTCGGAGAGTTCCTTGAGCACGACCGCCCACAGCCCGGTCCAGGGCGAGCCCTCACGCTTCACGGGACACCTCCTGGAAGTAGCGGGCGTACACTTCGTCCAGGGACGGGCGCTCGAGCGCGAGGCCCAGCAGGTCGGCGCCGCCCGAGATGACCCGCCGGGCCACCTCGGCCCGGCAGTCGGCCTGGGCCTCCAGGCGGAACAGCCCGGGGCGTTCCTGCGCGACGGCGCTCACACCGGCGATCGCACGCAGCGCGGGCTCGACGCCGTCCGGGCGCGAGACTTCTACGCGAATGCGGTAAGCGCCGCCGAGCACACGGTCCGCAAGGCTCTCGAACGTCCCCTCCAGGACCATCCGCCCGCGGTGGAACAGGCCCACGCGGTCACAGACCGCCTGGACCTGATGCAAGAGATGCGAGGACAGCAGCACGGTGATCCCGTGCGCCCGCAGGTCGCGGATCATCCCCAAAAACTCCATCGCGGCCTCCGGGTCCAGGCCCACCGTCGGCTCGTCGAGGATGGCGATCTCCGGCCGCTTGAGCAGGACATCGGCCAGCCCCAGCCGCTGCCGCATGCCCCGGGAGAACGCACCCGCGAGCCGGTCGGCGACCGCCGTGAGTCCCACGCGGGCCAGTGCCTCCTCGATGCGCGCTTCGGTGTCCGACCGCGGCAGGCCGTTCAGCCGCGCAGTGTACCGCAAATTCTCGCGCGCCGTGAGATCGTCATAGAATCCCACGGAATCGGGGAGGTAGCCGACCCGGCGTTTGACCGCCAGCGGGTTCCGCGACGGATCCTCACCCAGCACGCGGACGGTGCCGGCGGTCCGGTCGGTCAGACCCAGCAGCATCAGGATGGTCGTCGTCTTCCCCGAGCCGTTGGGGCCGAGCAGTCCGAACACTTCCCCCTTGTGTAGCGTCAGCGTGAGGGCGTCGACGGCAATGACCGGCCCGTAGTGCTTGGTCAGCGATTCAGTTTCGATGACCGCGTTCATCGCCGTCCGAACCGGTTCACGGCAAACGTCACCACACCCAGCGCCACCGCGATCAGAAGGACGCCGACAAATCCCCACAGCGTGGACCGGCCAACGGTGATGCGAAAGTCCGCCGAGGCCGAGGTGTCGCCGGCGCTGGCGGTGACCGCGACCATGTAGTCCCCGGTCAGCGCCTTGTCCGACGGTTTCAGGCTCGCCGTCACTTCTGCCTGGCCGTTGGCGCCAATTTCATCGACGCGCTCCGGGGTGAACGTTACTTCCCACCCCGTCGGTTCGGATGCCGAGAACGTCACGTTGCGCGCAGGGGCGCTGCCGTTGTTCTTGATGACCAGTTTCAGCGGGGAACTGCGGCCCGCCGTCGCGCGGCCCGAGAGCCGTTCCTCCGCCGAGGTCACCGACAGCTCCGGCCGTCCGGTGATCTCCAGACGCAGCTGCAGCTCCGCCTTCGTCTCGCCGCCGACCGCACGGACGGTGATCGGATAGGTGCCGGCCGCGGTTCTTGGAGGAAGCGCGATTTCCGCATCGAGGTCTTTCGTCTCCCCACCCTTGATGGGCAGGCTGGCGACCTCTTGGCCCAGCGTCGTGAAGGTTGCGCGAAACCCACGCGGGGCGTCGGCGTCGAGGTTCACCAGAAGTTCCTGGTCGCTCTCATTGCGCAGCGTCAGCCGGTAGCGGAAGCTGCTGGTCGGCGATCCCCGCAGGACGGGCAGTTCTGCGTCCAGCGACAGCCGCCGCGGCAGCACGTTGCCCAGGGTCAGCGCGATGGGCAGGCCGGCTGAGGCGTTCTGTCCTGCGGCGGCAATCTGGAACCGGTACTCGCCGGCCCGCACGCCTGCCGGCGGTTCCAGGCGAAGCGTGACGGTGCTTTCCTGGTCAGGGTCGACGAAGACCGACTCGACCACCCGGCCGGCACCCAGGAAGGTGGCTTTCCACCCGCGGGGCGCGGACGCCACGCGCAGCACCACCGTCTGAGGCGGCAGCCCGAAGTTCTTCACGGTCAGGCTGAGCGTGATCGGCTCGCCGACCTGCGCCGACTGCGACGGGAAGGGAGTAGAAATGCGCAATCCGACAAACCCGCCGGCGGCCGGCAGTGCCGCGGCAGCCAGGACCAAGGCAGTTACCAGTACTGCGAGACGTGCGCGTTCCATCGTTTCCCTCCAGGGAGAAGCTCTCCGGACCGAATTGTAATCAACCGACCCGCCCATTGCAAAGAGGCGACCTGCCCCCCAAGCAGCCAGCGCACGACCTGGGGAGGCGAGTTCCCTGCCGTTGGTTGCGGCGATGTACTCGGTATGTTAGCATGGCAGTGCGTTGCGATAAGGCCGCCGTCGGCGCGCCGGAAGGAGGGATGCACGATGCAGCGAGAGCGTGTGTCGAACGTCCGGGCATCGTACCCATCTCCCCGCGCGGCCGGTCTGCTGCGTTTCGCAGCGGCACGCTGACTGCCAGGTCTCTGTGCGCGGCTGTGGGCACGTCGCCCACAGCCGTTTTCATTTTCTCACCAGATCGCACAGGAGGCCAGCAGTCGTGGACACATTCGAAGGGATGGTTGTGCGGACCGACGGGGCGGTGGTCACGGTCCGTGATGAAGCAGGCCAGGAGTGGCGGTGCGTGCTGCGCGGCCGGCTCCGTAGCGAACTTGCCCAGACGACCAGCCCCGTGGCGGTCGGAGATCGGGTGGACGTGGATGTCGTCGGACCGCTGTCCGGCGCGGTCAGAAAGGTGCTTCCCCGCCGGTCGCAGCTCATGCGGGCGGCGGCGGGGGATAAGTTTGCGCCAGCCCAGGTGCTGGCGGCGAACCTGGATCTCGTCGTCATCGTCGTGTCCTGCCCGCCGCGCCCGACGGTCATCGACCGGTTTCTGGCGATCGCCTCGAGCGGGGGCTGTCCCCCGCTGGTGTGTGCCAACAAGATCGACCTGGCGGATCGCGGCGAGGTGGACCGCGTCCTCGAGTCTTACCGGCGGGCCGCCGTTCCCGTCGTCCTCACGAGCGCTCTCACCGGTGAAGGCGTTGAGGAGATTCGCCGCTATCTGGGAACCGGGCTCGCCGCTTTTGTCGGGCCCTCCGGAGCGGGGAAAACCAGCCTGGTCCGAGTCCTCGATCCCTCCCTCACGCTGCGCGTGGCGCCGCTCGCGCGCGGCGGGAGGGGCAGTCACACGACCAGCTGGGCGGCGACATACCGCGTAGGGCCGGCGATGATTGTCGACACGCCGGGGCTGCGCGAGGTCGGGTTCCTCGCCGATGAGGGCGCCCGGGCATCGGAGGATCTGTTCCCGGACATCAGCGCCCTGGCCTCCGGCTGCCGCTTCCGCGACTGCTCGCACACCCACGAACCCAAGTGCGCGGTGAAAGCTGCCGTGGAGGCCGGAGCGATTGATGCGCAGGTGTACCGGCGGTATGCGCGGCTAGCCCGCAGCGGCCGGGTGTGAGGCTTCTACGTCCGTCGGTTCTCATGGAGGCCGAGGGTCAGCGCGAGACCGACGGCCATCAACGCGATGCCTGGAGTGAAGAACGCGCGAAAGCCAAACGTGTCTACGACCATCCCGAACAACGGCGGTGCGATCAATCCCCCCAGGCCCACCACTGCGGTCCACAGCCCGGTGTAGATCCCGGTCTGGCTGGGTGGGATGCGATCGACCAGATATGGGTAAGCGTTGACGACCCACAGCGCCCAGCACAGGCCGCCGGCGACCAGGATGGCGCGGTACAGCCCCGGATCCCGGACGGACGAGATCGCCAGAAACACGACCAGCGTCCCTGCTACACCGAGACGGATGGCCGGCAGCCGGCCGATCCGGTCTCCCACAATGCCGGCGGGTACGGCAAAGACGAGGAAGGACGCGGCGAAGAACCCGAGGAGTAAGAGCGCCCCCGACGGGCTCAGCCCGAGGTAGTTCACCCCATAACGCGTGAACA
Organism: bacterium; assembly: GCA_044868695.1. Lineage (GTDB taxonomy): Bacteria > Sysuimicrobiota > Sysuimicrobiia > Sysuimicrobiales > Kaftiobacteriaceae > JBIOWP01. The sequence continues at coordinate 2,350 of JBIOWP010000072.1, read as the reverse complement.
TGTTTTGGACGCCATTCACGGCGGCAACCCACGTCAGGCCTCCGAGAAAGAGAAAGAGGACGCTGCGGTCCCGGTTCTGCACCACCATCCGCAGGGCCTGAAAGAGGCGGCCGGCCTGAACGGCATCGGGCGTAGGCGTCGACGTCTGATCCTCCCCATACTGACGGGAGAGCCGGCGCTCGCGGATCGCCAGGAGAATGACCGCCAGGGCGCCGAGCAGCAGAAGCGACGCGATGTCGAACGGCAGCGTGCGGGACCGGTCGTACAGCCGCGCCAGCACAAAGGAAGCCACAACCACCCCCAGCCCCGCCATCAGGTTGAGAATCCCGTTCGCGCGGCTGCGGAGGGTCTCCGGGGTGATGTCGGGCATCAGCGCGATGCTGGGACCGTTAAACACCGCTCCGCCGGCATTGACCATGATGGTCGCGAGGAAGAGCAGCCAAAAACCGTGGGCCCGCGGAATCAGCAAGAAGAACAGCGCGGCGAGCGGGATCCCGACCAGCAGGAACGGCGTCCGCCGGCCGAGCCGGGTTTCGGTGCGGTCGCTGAGCCCCGCAAAGTAGGGCTGGAGGGTCAGCGAGGCGATGTTGTCGATGACCATGATCAGACCGATCAGCGTATTGCTGGCGACAAACGCGCCGTAGAAAATCGGCAGGAATCCGTTGTAGAGCGCGACGCTCATCTGGGCGCTGAAATATGCGAGGCCGATCGCAAACGTTCGCGGGATCCACCACGGGGCCGGCTGCATCGGATGCGTGGTCATCGCAGCAGGCGCATCAGCATCTTGATGTGGTCGAGCGTGTTGGCGAGGATGGCCGCCGCCAGCACGCCAAACACGGCGCGGTCGGCCGTGCCCGCCCAGGGGGCGCGCCACCCCAGCGCGAGCGCAACCAGCAGCGGTAGGTAGACGAACTGGATCTGCCCGACCAATTTCCCGAAGCGCGCGACGGGGAACGCCGGCTCAGGTGCGCGGGTGAAGTGGAGGGTCTGCGTGGCCGCCATGAGCAGCCCGGGGAGGAAGATGACCGCCCACTTCCACCACGGGATGACCTCAATGAGCCACAGTGCTGTGAACGTCGAGTAGATCACGACGAAATCAACCGCGCTGTCCAGCACCGCTCCGGCGGACCGTGATTGCCCCATCCGCCGCGCAATCCGCCCATCGATGAGATCCGTCCCGATGATGACCGCAAGCGTGACCACGGCCAGGGCGCTCCGGCGGGTTGCCAGCCCGTATAGGAAGCAGGGGAGCAGGAGCAACCGCGATCCGGTCAGCGCATCCGCGCACGTGAAACGCGCCATAGACACCTCAGCGCAGCCGGATGGTGGCCAGCACGGAGGTGTGCGCTGGTCACCTCCGTGGCGGCGCTGGACGTTTCGACGGGGGCCGGATCTCTCCTCTGCGATGAAGGCGCGCAGGAGGATTGCATGGAACACTGAGCGCATCGGGGCGGGAGGCGATGATGCGGACGGCGGATGTCGTGATAATCGGCGGCGGTGTGATCGGCGCCAGCGTTGCCTATCATCTCGCTGCGCGGGGGCGGCAGCGGATCGTTGTCCTGGATCGCGCGCCGGCGCCTGGATCGGGCAGCACCGGAAGGGCGACCGGCGGGTTCCGCGCGCAATTCAGCACCCGCGTCAACGTGCTGCTCTCGTTGCTGGCGCGGGAGAAACTGCTGCGATTCCACGACGAGACTGGGGTCGATCCCGGCTACCGTCCCTGCGGCTACCTCTTCCTGGCATCTGCCGAGGATGAGCTTGCTATGCTGCGTGCCGCGATTGCTGTGCAGCACGAGGCGGGCCTACGCGAGGCGAAGGAAGTCACGCCCGAGGAGGCGGCGCGGCTCAATCCTGCCGTCCCGCGTGAGTCGGTGGTCGGCGGTACCTTCTGTCCCAGTGATGGGTTTATCAAGCCGCTGGAGGTCCTGCGCGGGTACCTCGACGCGTCCCGGCGGCGTCAAGTGAGCGTCGAGTTTGGCGCGGGCTGGGGCCGCTGTGTCGTAGAAGGCGGGCGCGTGACGGCGGTCCGGACCGAGACGGCGCAGATCGCGACGCCGTGCGTGGTGAGTGCGGCGGGAGCATGGGCCGGGGTGATCGCCGCGGATGCCGGGGTCGATCTGCCCGTCCGGCCTGTGCGGCGCCAGGTGGCCGTGATGCGCCCGTCCCCGTTCCCCGAAGAGATGCCGATGACCATCTTCGCGCAGGACGGCTTTCACTTCCGGGTGCGGGACGGCGACGTGCTGCTGCTGTGGCCGGACGACCTGAGCGCGGATGACCCCTTTGACACGAGCTTCGAGGCGCGGTGGCTGGACGGGCTGCTCGAGCGCGCCCACGCGCACGTCCCGCAGCT
>JBIOWP010000071.1:0-22713 GCA_044868695.1 bacterium | reverse complement strand
GCGGATCGTGTAGCTTCGCCGGCGCCCGGTTGACCTGTTCGAGCAGGTCCTCGACGCGGCCGAACTGCTGGATCAGCTGGCCGGCGGTCTTCTCTCCGACACCCGGGACGCCGGGAATGTTGTCGGTAGTGTCGCCCTTCAAGCCTTTGTAATCCGGCAGCTGCGACGGCTCGAATCCAAAGCGCGCGCGGAAGCGCTCGCGGTCGTAGACGGTCGTCTCGCTGATCCCGCGACTGGTGACCATCACCTTGATCCCGTCGTCGACGAGCTGGAGGACGTCGAGGTCGCCCGTGACGATGAGCACCTCGAACCCCTCGGCCGCGGCCCTCCGCGCGATGGTGCCCAGGACGTCGTCGGCCTCGTACCCCTCGACCTCAAAGATCGGGATGGCCAGGGCGTCGAGGATCTCTTTGGTCGTCTGCAGCTGGGGCCGCAGGTCATCCGGCATCCGCTGGCGGGTAGCTTTGTAGTCCTTGAACTCGGCGTGGCGGAACGTTGGGGCCGCCTTGTCGAAGGCCGCCGCAATATAGCCCGGCTGCTCCTCGTCCAAGATCTTGAGGAGCATGTTCGTGAAGCCGTACACCGCGTTGGTCGGCCGGCCGTGGCTGGTGGTGAAGTACGGCAGCGCGAAAAAGGCCCGGTAGATTAGGCCGTTGGCGTCGATGAGGACCAGCTTGCCGCGGGTCGCGTTCATATCCCGACCAGAGCCGACGAGTCTCCTCTTCGATGACCTTCCTGGGGCCCCCTACGAGCGACGACATTGACGAGAGAAATCGGCGCCCTCTATACTCGGTGTGCGCCGGGGTGGCGGAACTGGCTGACGCGCGGGACTCAAAATCCCGTGGGCCGAAAGGCCCGTGAGGGTTCGACTCCCTCCCCCGGCACCACCCAGGGGACTCGCGGCGAACTAATCGGGGCATGACATTTTCTGTGCGGTTGATCCCGGCTCATCTTGTCAGCGTCCTGAAAGGAGTCGCTCAACGCCCGTCGATGCCTGACTCGACGGCCGCCGAGCTCGAAGCGTGGAGCACGGCGGAGCGGCGCATCGCCTTTGTCCGCCTCGTCGTGCTGTTTGCGCTCCTCCCGCTCCTCTCGTGGGACGTCGTCTCTCCACAGAGCGAACTCGTCCTCACCGGCCTGACCGCGCTCATTGCCGCGTATATCGCCAGCGCGCTGCTGGTCCTGCCGCGGCTGCGCCGCGCCCCGCGCCAGGACCTGTTTCTCACCATCGACATCCTCGCCGCCGCCGCGCTCGTCTTCTTTACCGGCGGGATCCGGAGCACGCTGCTGTTCTTGCTCTACCTTCCGGTGCTCAGCGCGGCGGTGCGTCTGGATCTGCGTCACACGTTCCTCTCCGCCCTCGCCGTGTCGGCGATCGCTGTCTGGATGTGGAACGTGGCAGAAGGCGGCCTGCCATCCCTGGGGCCGACCGCCATGCGGGTCGGCATCTTCACGTCGGGCAGCTTTTTGCTGGCGCTCTTCTTCGGCGTCCTGGCGCAAGAGACCAGGCTCTCCCGGGCACGCGCCTCCTTGAACCGGATCCTGGATGTGAAGCTGGCCGAGGCGACCGAGCAGCTGCGGCAGCGCGTTGCCGACCTCGAGTTCTCCTACGACCTGGCCCGCCGTCTGGCCGGCGCCCCCGAGACGTCGAGGGTGCTGGAGACGATCGTCGAGGCCGCCCGTCAACAGATGACCGCGCCCTATGGCGCGGTCTTTCTCTACGAACGGCTGGGAGGCGCCCTCTCCCTGGCGCACGCGCGCGGGATCGAACCGGATGACACCGCCGCGATCATGTATGCCTGCGGCGACACGATCAGCGAGACGGCGATGGATCCACAGACTGTAAGCGCCCCCGACGGCGTGCAGTGGACACGCGGGATCTGCGCACCCATCGTCGCGGCGGGCCGCCTGATCGGAGGCATCTGCGCGGGAGGAGACGAAACGTGGACGGCGGCCGATGCGGCCGTCCTGCGCAGTATCGCGGACCACGGGGGCGTGGCCCTGGAACGCGCGTATCTGCTGGAAGACCTCCAGCGTCTGGCACTGGCCGATCCAACAGCCCGTCTCTACCCCCGCGAGCAGGTGGACCGCATTCTCCGGGAAGAGGTCCGGCGGGCGACGCAGCTGGGCGCGCCGTTCGCATTCGTCACCCTGCAGCTCGCCAACCTGGACGCGCTCGCCGCCGACCTGGGCGCGGCCGGAGTGGATCTGCTGCAGAAGGACATCGCATCGCGGATTCTGGAGATGGCCCGCGGCGTGGACGTCGTCGCACGCGGGGCGGGGGGCGAGTTTTTCGTCCTGTTGCCCATGACCGGCGCGGCGGCGGCGGGCAAATTCGCCACGCAGTTGCGGCAGCGGCTGCGCCAGAGCGCTGTGGTTCCTGCGCTGCGGGCTGCCGCAGGTGGGCTGGATATCAGACTGGGGATTGCGGCGTTTCCGGATGACGCGATGAGCGGAACTGAACTGCTCCATGCGGCGCGGAATGCGCTGGAGGCCGCGGATGAGACACGGCCGGTCGTCCGCGCCAGCGACCTCACCTAGCAGGCGCGTTCTCCGGAGGCTGCAGCGGGTCCCAGGCAAAAATCCTCAGATAGGATCGCAGGAACCACCGCAGCGCCCGCGGCCGGGCGAGCCACCGTGCCAGGACGCCGGTGGCCCGCAACGGCAGGACCAGCAGCAGCAGATTTCCCCAGACCAGCGCACGAAAAGACCGCCGCGAGGATTCCGTGAAGGCGCGATAGGCGGCGGCCCCCTGAGCGCGGCTGAGGCCGCCGTCGAGTACCTGGCGCACGATCTCCCCGCAGCGGAAGCCGCCCAGGACCGCGGTGCGGATGCCCTCCCCGGTCAGCGGGAGACAATGCCCGGAGGCATCCCCGGTCACCAACACACCATCCACCACAGGAGATCTGAGCCCAGAGGCGAGGAACCCGCCGTGCACGGTGTCGGGGCGCCGTCCGAAGCGGGCCATGAAGGTCTCCAGCGCCGGTGACAGCTTGGTGCGGCCGCGGTAGCTAAGGACGCCGAACCGCACACCGCCGCCGCAGGGGAAGGCCCAGGCGTATCCGTCCCGGACTTCCGGGAGGAAATAGAAGTGCAGCCCGGAGGGGAACGCCCCAGGGACCTCAGACTCAATCCCGAAGGCCATCCAGCGGCGGCCCACCGGCGGCGTCGCGGACCCGGCGAGCGCGGCGCGCCATCCGGTGGCATCCACCAGCACGGCTCCGGTCACGTTCCCCGCGGTGGTGTGCACGACCGCGCCGTCCCGCCCCCGCACCGACGCCTGATAGAACTCTGCACCGGCCCGCTCGTGTGCCAGCGCGCAAAACCGCCGGTAGTCAAAGGTGCAGAACGGGTCGCCGAGCGGCCAGACGGTCTCGGCCGCGGGGGTGTGCAGGACCAGCCGATCGTGGACCTGCTGGATGGAGTCCTCCGCCCCCATGGCGCGCACGATCGAGACCGGTGCGGCGCAGGCGGACGTGAGCCCCTCCCCCAGCGGCGCGCGGTCCACGAGAACGACACGCTTCCCGGAGAGCCGCTGCGCCGCGGCCAGCCCGGCGAAGCTGGCGCCCGCGATCACGACATCGTAAGTGCCGGGGGCCGGGGGTCGGGGGTCGGCAACCCTCATAGCGTTACTCGTGCCAGACGCAGCCTGCGCCCAGCAGGCTCTCGAGCTCGGCCTGCAGCTCGCTGGAGAGGCTGACCCGGAGATCACGCGCGCTCATCACGACCTCCCGGCCGGACGTCTGCAGGTGGAGATGGACCGGAGTGTCGCCGCGGCGCCGCGCCAGCAGCTCCTTCAGACGGTGGAGCCCTTCCTCCCCGAACTGCGCGGTATCCACGCGCACGTGCAGCGCCGTCCCCGGCTCGCTCTCGCGGGCGGGGGCCGCCGATGGGCCGCCGTTGCCGTTGCCCGACGGCCGTGAGGCCAGCGATGGCAGGGGCTGGACGTCCTCCGCCTCCTCGAGGGTCGAGACGCGGTCCGCCAGGATCTTGGCCTGCTGCTCCATGATGTCCACCTTGCCCCGCACGACGATCACGGAATCCCGTTTGAGCAAGAAATGCACCTGCTCATAGGTTTTCGGGAAAATGATGACCTCACAGCTGCCGGTCAGATCCTCCAGGGTGACGAACGCCATCGCCGAGCCGCTCCTGGTCGTCGTGCGCTTGACCCCCGTGATAATGCCGCCGACCGTCACCAGGGCTTTGTCAGGCACGTCCATCAACTGATGCAGCGGGGCGTTGATGCGGGCGGCCAGGGTGTCCTGCACGTGCCGCAGGGGATGGTCGGAGATGTACAGCCCCAGCATCTCCTTTTCCATCGCGAGCAGTTCTTCTTTGGAGAACTCTTCCACGGCAAGCCCGGCCTCAACCGGCTCCGGCGGAGGGGTCGCGCCGCTGAGATCAAACAGTCCGGTCTGCCCCGACTCGCGCTCGCGCAGGACCCGCTGGGCTCCCTCCATCGCGTCGTCCAGCGTCTGCAGCATCAGCGCGCGGGGAGCGCCCAGGGAATCCAGCGCGCCGGCCTTGATCAGGCTTTCGAGCACACGCTTGTTGACCGCGCGCGGATCCACCCGCTCCACCAGATCGGTCAGCGACGTGTACGGGCCGCCGGCCGTCCGGGCCTGCAGGATCGCCTCCACCGCGCCCAGACCGACGTTCTTGACCGCCGCCAGCCCGAACCGGATGGCGTCGCCGGCGACGGTAAAGTTTTCGGACGACTCGTTGACGTCCGGCGGAAGCACCCGGATCCCGATCCGCACCGACTCGCCGACCGCCGCCGCGACCTTGTCCGTATTCCCGGCCTCACTGCTCAACACCGCCGCCATGTACTCGGCGGGATAGTTGGCCTTCAGGTAGGCGGTGTAGTAGGCGATCAGCCCGTAGCAGGCGGCGTGCGCCCGGTTGAACCCGTAGCGGGCGAACGGTTCGAACTGTTCAAAGACCTGCTCGGCCACATGCACCGGCACGCTCCGATCGACACATCCGGCGATGAACTTCGCCCGCTGCTGCTGCAGTTTGTCGCGGATCTTCTTGCCGATGGCGTACCGCAGGACGTCCGCCTCCGCGGGTGAGAATCCCGCCACCGCCTGGGCGACGGCCATCACGTCCTCCTGATAGACCATCACCCCGTAGGTCTCCCGCAGCACCGCCTCCATCGCCGGATGCAGGGAGGTGATCGGCTCGTGGCCGTGCTTCCGCCGGATGTAGGTGGGGATATTGGCCATGGGTCCCGGCCGGAACAGCGCCACCATGGCCATGATGTCTTGGATGTTGCTCGGCCGGAGCTCCTTGAGGTAGCGCGTCATCCCGGCACCCTCGAGCTGGAAGATGCCGACCGTTTCGCCGGCGGCCAGCAGGTCATATGTCTTCCGGTCGTCCAGCGGGATGCGCGCCAGGTTGACGGCTTCTCCGCGCGTCTTCTGGATGATCTGCATCGCCGTGTCGAGGATCGTCAGGTTCGCCAACCCCAGGAAGTCCATCTTCAGCAAGCCGATCTTTTCGACCGCAGTCATGTCGTACTGCGTCATGACCATGGTCTGGGATTCACCCCCCGCCGGGCGCGGCGGGACCTGCGTCTCGCTCTTGGTGGCCTTCTGCAGCGGCACGTGCTCGGTCAGCGTATCGCGGGAGATGATGATGCCCGCGGCGTGGGTGCTGGCGTGGCGCGCGACCCCTTCCAGCTTCCGGGCCAGCTCGAGCAGCCGGTGGATCTGCGCGTTCTCCTCGGCCGCGCGCTGCAGCTCCGGCTCGCTGCGGACCGCGTCTTCCAGCCCCGCGTTGAAGGGGATGAGCTTGGCGATGCGGTCCACGTCCGTGTAGGACAGGCCCATTACCCGTCCCACGTCCCGGACCGCCTGGCGCGCACCCATGGTCCCGAACGTGATGATTTGCGCGACACGGTCGGTGCCGTATTTGTCCATCACGTAGCGGATGACCTCATCGCGCCGGCTGTCCATGAAGTCGACGTCGATGTCGGGCATCGTGTATCGCTGCGGGTTGAGGAATCGCTCGAACGGCAGGCGGTACTGAATGGGATCGACGTCGGTGACGCCCAGCGCGTAGAGCACCAGGCTGCCGGCCGCGGAGCCCCGAACGGTGGTGAGAATGCCGCTGCGTTTGGCGAACTGCACGAAGTCCGCCACGATGAGAAAGTACGGCGCGTACCCCATGCGCTCGATCACCGACAGCTCATAAGAGAGGCGTTCCTGAGCCTCCACCGGCACGCGGCCGTAGATGGCGCGGAGGCCCGCGTCGCACAGGGCGCGGAGGTAGGACTCCGGCGTCTCGCCGGCCGGGACCGGGAAGTGAGGCAGTTTGACGGCGCCGAGCTCCAGCGCCAGATCGGCGCGCTCGGCCACGTCGAGGGTGGTCCCCAGCGCCTCCGGCAGATCGCTGAATGCGCGCGCCATCTCGTCGGCCGATTTCAAGTAGAACTCCGGCGTCTGGCCCATGCGCGGCTTGTCGGTGGCGTCGAGGTTCACGTTCATCTGAATGCACATGAGCGTGTCCTGCGCGTCCGCGTCCTCCCGCTGGACGTAGTGCACGTCGTTGGTGGCGACCAGCGGCAGCCCCATGCCGCGGGAGAGCTCGATCATCCCGGTGATGTTCTGCCGCTGCTCGGGCAACCCGTGGGATTGGACTTCGAGGTAGAAGTTCCCCGCACCGAAGATGTCCCGGTACTGCCCGGCGGCCGCGCGCGCCGCCGGCAGGTCCCCCCGCAGGATCGCCTGGGTGACCTCGCCCTTCAGGCACCCGGACAGCGCAACGAGACCGGCGCTGTGCGAGGCCAGGACCTCTTTGTCAATGCGCGGCTTGTAGTAGAAGCCGTCCAGGTGTGCGATCGTGGTGAGCTTGATCAGGTTGCGGTAGCCCTCGAGATTCGTCGCCAGCAGCACGAGGTGAGACGCGTTGGCATCGAGCCTGGGGTCGCGGTCGCCCAGGGCACGCGGCGCCACATAGGCCTCCACCCCGATGATTGGTTTGATCCCGGCCTCGGTCGCCTTCTGGTAGAAGTCGATCACCCCGTACATCGCCCCGTGGTCGGTGACGGCGATGGCCGGCATGCCCAGGGACTTCGCCCGCGCCATCAACGCGGGGATGCGGCTGTGACCGTCCAGCAGGCTGTATTCGGTGTGGAGATGCAGGTGGACGAACGGATCCGGCATCAGGCCGCCGTCACCTCCAGGACGCACTCATCAAGGACGTCGAGCGCCTGGTCGAGCTGCGCATCGGAGATGATGAGCGGCGTCAGGATGCGGATGACGTTGCTGTACATGCCCGCGCGCAGCACGAGCACTCCCCGCCCCATTGCGCGGCGGATGATCTCCGCCGTCTCCCGCGCGGCCGGCTCCTTGGTCGTCCGGTCCCGCACCAGCTCGATCGCGACCATGGCGCCCAACCCGCGCACGTCCCCCACCAGCGAGGACCGCGCCTGCAGGCGGCGGAACCGGGTCAGCATCCGCTCTCCCAGCGCTGCGGCGCGGCTGGTCAGCCGCTCCTCCTCCATGACGTCGAGAACGGCGAGCGCCGCGGCGCAGGCCACCGGGTTGCCGACATACGTGCCGCCCAGCGAGCTCTCGGGCAGCGCGTCGATGATGTCTCGGACGGCAACGACTGCGGAGATGGGCAGCCCGACCGCGATCGATTTCGCCACCGTCATCAGGTCCGGCTCGACGCCGAAATGTTCGATGGCAAACATGCGCCCGGTTCGGCCGATGCCGGTTTGAATCTCATCGACCACCAGCAGGATACCGTGGCGGTCGGCTAGCGCCCGCAGCTCCTTGAAGAAGTCGGGCGGCGGCACCACGAACCCGCCCTCGCCCAGCACCGGCTCAACGACGATGGCCGCGATCCGGTCGGCCTGCACGTGCGTCGCGAACAGTTCGTCGAAATGGCGCAGGACCCCGCGCGTTGGATCGGGATCCGGGCTGCGGTACGGATCAGGAAACGGCACCCGGTAGATCTCCGGCATGAAGGGACCGAAGTTCTTCTTGTACGGTTCGACTTTGCTCGTGAGCGACAGGCTCATGTAGGTCCGCCCGTGGAACGCGCCCTGGAACGCGATCAGCCCCGGGCGGCCGGTCACGGCCCGGGCGATCTTTACCGCATTTTCCACCGCCTCCGTGCCGGAGTTCAGCAGGAGCACCTTCTTCGGGCGCGGGCCCGGCGCCAGCTCGCACAACCGGCGGGCCAGCCGGACGTACGGCTCGTACGGCGCCACGCTGAAATCGGTGTGGGTGAACCGCCGCGTCTGGTCGACGATAGCCTGGACGACTTTGGGATGCGAGTGCCCAACGTTCAGGCAGCCCACGCCTCCGGAGAGATCGATGAACGTGTGGCCGTCGACGTCGGTCAGCAGTGCCCCTTCGGCGCGCTGCACGAATGCCGGCAGGTGGATGCCGATCGCGTTGGCGACAAACTGCTCTTTCTCGGTGAGCAGGGCCTTCGATCGTGGACCCGGGAGCGTGTAGCGGGGGGTCGTCGCTTTGCTCAACGGATGTTCCTCCTTGAATCGGACCTTGTGGACCTGGTAGACATTGTAGACGGTTTTCGCTATTCGCGTACCATGGTCACCACGCAGTGCACACGGCTCGTCTGCGGCAGCAGGTCGACAGGTTGGACGTCGACCGGCTTGAACCCGGCGTCCCGCGCCGCGGCGACGTCGCGCGCCAGCAGCGTCAGCGAGTGGCCGGCGCAGACCAGCCGGCGCGCGCCTGCCTCGCGCGCCTCCGTGAAGACGGCCGGCGCCGTCACGCCGCCCCGCGCGGAGGTGACCACCGCATCCAGGCGCTCGCCCCTCCCGTGGAGTTTCGCCAGCACGCCTGCCGGCGCGCGGGTGTAGAACACGCAGTTGGTGATGCTGTTTAGGCGCGCGTTCTCCCACGCGCGGTGCATGGCTTCGCGATCCGGGGCGATCCCGATCACCCGGTGGGCGTGTGGGGCCAGCGCCAGCGGGACGAGCCCTTCTTCGCAGGCAGTATCAGCGACCGTCTCTGCGCCGTCGCCCGCCGCGCCCCGCACGATCGCCTCCAGCCACATGGGAAGCGCGCGCGGATTCGGAGGCACCGCCGCGGCCGGGTACAGCCGGAGACGCAGCCCAGCGATCTCATCATCAATGTAGGGCCGCCCCCAGAGTAGCCGCACCGATCCCAGCAGCTCGGGCGTGTGGGCCGGCTGCACGGAGAGCAGAAGGGCGGTGAGGTTGAGCACCCGGTTCCGGACTTCGCGCACCAGAGCCATCCGGTCGGGAACTTCACGGCTGGCGCAGAGCACCAGCATCGCTTCGCCGCTCTGCATCCCCACCTGCCCGATCACCCCGCGGAGGAGGCCGGCGCCGGTCGACCGGTCGTAGATCGGCCAACCCAGACCGGCGACGACGTCCCGCGCCGCGTGCAGGAGGCGGACATTGTCGCCATGTTGAATCGGGCACTCCTGCACATTAATGACCCGCAGGTCGTCCCCCAGGGTGTAGTATCCGACGACCACCTTCTCTTGCCGCACGGCAAACGCGGCCTGCACCCGGTTGCGGTACTCCCACGGCGACGCGCCCACGGCACCACGCACCGCCGCTCCGGTTCCGCGCAGCACCGGATCCAAATGCGCGCGGGTGAGCCGGGTCTTGTGTTCGAGCTGCGCGTCGTACCCGACGTGCTGCCACTGGCAGCCGCCGCACACACCGAAGTGCCGGCAACGGGGCGCCGCCGTCTGGGGCGCCTTGCGGACAAGGGTCAGAATCTTTCCCTCGGGCCGCCGCCCGCCGCGGGTGATTTCGACCAGCGCCTCTTCCCCGGGCAGGGCGAACGGGACTGCGATCCTCAGGGAACCGGCCGCGGCAACCCCCGCGCCGTCGAGGTTCAACTCGCGGAACGACAGGGTGAGCTTCTGACCGGCGCGCACAGACGGAGAACGGGACCCGGGACCGGGGACCGGGGACCGGCCCGATGGAGGCTTCCTCTTTCTGGTCCCTGATCCCAGGTCCCTGGTCCCGCGCTTCGACTTCCCTCGCGTCTGCGTCATGACCCGAGTTTCTCCCGCAGCAGCCGGTTTGCCAGTTCGGGGTTCGCCCGGCCCCTGGTCTTTTTCATCACCTGGCCGACCAGAAATGTCAGCGCCTGCGGTTTGCCGGCGCGATACTCCGCTGCCGGACCGGCATGCTCGGCCAGCACTGCCTCGACAACGGAGACCAGTGCAGTCTCGTCGCTGATCTGTCCCAGCCCGCGCTCGGCCACGAGAGCCTCCGGCCGCGCGCCGCGCGCCAGCATCTCGCCCACGATCTCCTTCGCCGTACGGCCGCTGATGGCGCCCCGGTCGATCAGCTGCAGGAGCTCGGCGAGGTGGGACGGGGTCACCGGCAGGTCGTCGATCTCCTTCCCCTCTGCGTTCAGGTAGGCGGCGATGTCGCCGGTCAACCAGTTGCAGACAACTTTCGGCTGAGTATAGAGGCCCACCGTCTCCTGAAAGAATCGGGCCATCGCCTCAGAAGAGGTCAGGAGGTCGGCGTCATGCTCCGACAGCCCATAGGTCTCCACATACCGGCGCCGCTTCGCATCCGGCAGTTCCGGGAGCGCGGCGCGCACCTGGGCCACCCACTGCGCGGTGACCGCGATCGGCACCAGGTCGGGTTCGGGAAAGTAGCGATAATCCTGCGCTTCCTCTTTGGTGCGTGACGAGAAGGTCACGCCGCGGCGCTCATCCCAGTGGCGGGTTTCCTGCTCCACGGCCTGCCCGCGCGCCAGCAGCGCCGCCTGCCGCTGGACCTCATGCGCGAGTGCCCGTTCCACCGACCGCAGGGAGTTCATGTTCTTGACCTCGGTGCGGATGCCCAGCTCCCCTCCGGGCGGGCGCAGCGACACGTTGGCATCGCACCGCAGGCTGCCCTCTTCCATCCGCCCGCTGCTGACCTCGATGGCCTGCAGCAGCGCCCGCAGCCGCCCCAGAAACGCGCGCGCTTCGGACGGCGAGCGCAGCTCCGGCTCGGTCACCACTTCCATCAAGGGCACCCCGCTCCGGTTGAAATCGATCAGGCTGTGGCGGATCGATCCGCCGCCTTCGACGTGGACGAGCCGGCCCGTGTCCTCTTCGAGGTGGACCCGACGGATGCCGATGGGCCGGCGGCCGGCGGCCGTCTGAATCTCGAGCCCTCCGTCGGTGGCCAGCGGGGGATGGACTTTGTACCGGTATTGGGTGATCTGATAGTTCTTCGGCAGATCCGGATAGTAGTAGTTCTTCCGGTGGAACTGGCTGACGGGATGCACGGTGCACTCCAGCGCCGCCGCGGTGCGCAATCCCAGGTCAACCGCCCGCCGGTTCAGGACCGGCAGCGAGCCCGGCAGTCCGAGGCACACGGGGCAGACCAGGGTATTCGGCGGTGCCCCAAACGTCACCGGGCATGCGCAGAACATCTTGGACGCGGTCAGAAGCTGAGCGTGGATCTCTAACCCAATGACGACTTCGTACGCTGTCGCGATCGCAGGTGTACTCATGCGTGATTCGTGACTCGTGATTCGTGACTCGCTCTGCAGTTTCTGTCATTGCGAGCGCAGCGAAGCAATCCCCGGGGTCGGAGGAGATTGCTTCGGCGCTCCGCGCCTCGCAGTGACAGGAGTGTCGTCATCTCCCGCGCTTCTGTGGCCGCTTCTTCGCTCGTGGTCTTGTAGACCTGGAAGACCTCATAGATCCTCTTGTCTCTGTCGTAGAGGGGCGGCGCCCGCCGGTGGCTGCCGCTTTTTCTGCGACCAGGGGCGGCCGCCGCTTGTGCCACTCGGTGGCCTGCTCATACGCGTGGGCGGCGCCCAGGACGGTCGGTTCGTCGAACGGCCGGCCGATGAGCTGCAGCCCGATGGGCAGCCCGTCGCTGAACCCGCATGGCACGGAGATGCCGGGCAACCCCGCGAGGTTGACCGGAATGGTGTAAACGTCGGCCAGGTACATCTGCAGCGGATCGTCCACCTTCTCGCCCAGGCGAAACGGTACCGTCGGCGAGACCGGCATGAGCACGAGGTCCACGGCCTCCAGGGCCTGGAGAAATTCCCGCCGGATCAGCGTGCGCGCCCGTTGCGCCTTGAGAAAGAACCCCTCATAGTAGCCCGCTGACAGCGCGTACGTGCCCAGCATGATCCGCCGCTTGACCTCACTGCCGAAACCCTGCGCGCGCGTGCGCGTGTACATCGTGTAGAGATCATCGGTGGGCACCCGCAGGCCGTACTGTACGCCGTCGTACCGGGCCAGATTGGCGCTGGCCTCCGACGTCGCCAGCAGGTAGTAGGTCGGCAGCGCGTACGGAATCGACGGGAGAGAGATCTCGCTCACGACCGCCCCCAGCCGCTCTAGCTGCCGCGCCGCGGCCAGCACCGCGTCGTTCACCGGGCGCTGCAGCCCCTCGCCGAACGCCTCACGGGGAATGCCGATGCGCACTCCGCGCGCGCCCTTGGCCGCCGCCGCGGGGAAATCAGGTATCGGCAGGTCTGCAGATGTCGAGTCCCGTGTGTCGTGCCCGGCAATCACTCCCAGCAGCAGTGCCGCATCGGCCACGGTGCGCGCCAGCGGACCGATCTGGTCGAGGGACGACGCGAACGCCACCAGGCCGTACCGGGACACGCGCCCGTACGTGGGCTTCAGCCCCACGACCCCGGTGAACCCCGCCGGCTGGCGGATGGAGCCGCCGGTGTCGGTGCCCAGCGCCAGAGGAGCCATTCCGGCCGCCACGGCGGACGCCGACCCGCCGCTGCTCCCGCCGGGAACGCGGGAGAGATCCCAGGGGTTGCGGGTGGGGCCAAACCCGGAATTCTCGGTCGACGACCCCATCGCAAATTCATCGAGGTTGGTCTTGCCCAACACGATGGCGCCGGCATCCTTCAGCCGGGTGACCACTGTCGCATCGTACGGAGGCACCCATCCGGCCAGGATGCGCGACGCGCACGTCGTTGGCATCCCCGCCGTGCAGATGTTGTCTTTCACGGCGACCGGCAGGCCGGCCAGCGGCGGCAGGTCCCCTCCGCGGGCAAAGCGCTCGTCCCACGCGCGGGCGGCGGCCAGAGCGCCCGTCGGATCGATCCGTAGGAACGCGTGCACTGTCCCGTCAAGTGCGTCGATGCGGTCGAGACAGGCACGGACGAGGTCGCTGGACGTGACCTCCCCTTGCCGGAGGCGGATGAGCAGCTCAGTCGCGGGCGCGTCGATCAGGATGGTCTACTCCGTCTCGATGATCGGGGGCACCTTAAAAAATCCGTCCGCGTGGTCCGGCGCCGCGTCCAGCACGGTGTCGCGGGCAAGCGGCGCCCCAGGCACATCGTCTCGGAAGACGTTGGTCAGCGCCAGCACGTGCGACGTCGGCTCGACCTGCTCGGTGTCCAGCTGGTTGAGCGTGGCGCAGTACTCGAGGATGCTGGCCAGCTGCTGCGCATAGCGCTGCCGCTCCTCCGCAGAGAGCTCCAGCCGGGCCAGCCGTGCGACATGGTCAACGATGGAGGGATCGATGGGCATCGCGGGTCACCGGTTTCATCGTAGCATAGGACGCTACGGAGACTCCACCACCAGCGTCAGCGTATATCCTTGATCGGCGTTGAACGGCAGGAGAATGCGGATTGTGTACGTCCCGGGGTCGCGCGCCCGGTACCCCGGCTCGATGATATCCAGCCTGGCATCGGGGACGATGATGGGCGTTGGGCCACCCCCGCTGGCGACGATGCGCACGGGTTGGCGTACCTGGACGCGCAGCACCCGGGACGGCGCCGAGATCATGCCATTCCGCGCGCGGAACCGCCAGGTGATCCCGGGCGGCGCATCCGGTACGGCAGCGAGGAGATGCTCCGATGCCGGGGCATTGAGGCGCCGCCAGCGGCCCTGAGTGAATGCGACGACCTCGTGCACCCGGGTTCCGTCGGGGCGCATCGCGTGGAAGATCGCTGCCTCGCGGCGCCCCCCGATCCGTGCGGCGTCAGGGGAAAGAGGAATCGGACCGGGCAGCGGCTCGGCGTACACCCTCGCCGCCCGCCGGCGCCACGGATCGTACGCTACGACCACCCCGTAGTACGCCGTGTCCACGGCTCCGGGGAAACGCGGCACCACGGCCACGGCCGCGGTCTCCAGCGGTGGGGCCCCCGTCGCTTCCAACCGGACGAGCCCGCGCAGCTGGCCGCCGCGGGGCATGAGCCGCTGGACGTCCCCCACGGACGGCGGCCCGGCCGGCGGCCACGTCCACGCCACAAGGCTTGCGACAGCGGTCGCCGCGATGAACATAACGAGGTGGAAGGAGATGCGCATCGCTGCAGTGGTCCCCTACTGCATTCCCGCGCTCCCGCGTTCCCGTTTCCGTCCGTTCGCTACGTCGAACCGCGCAGGCGGGGGTCGAGAATGTCCCGAAAGGCATCACCGAGCAGATTCCAACCCAAGACGAAGAAGAAGATCACCACGCCGGGAAACACGACGGTGAACCAGTAGATGAACGGGCTGCCCGGCACCCCGAGGATCCAGCTCCGCGCCATGTTGATGAGCATGCCCCAGTCTGCGTATCCGATTTCCGCTCCCAGCCCCAGAAACGAGAGCGCGGCGGCCACGATGACCACGAGCCCCATGTCGAAGGCCGCATACACCAGAAACGGATAGATCGTGTTGGGTATGACGTGCCGGAAGATGATGCGCCGGTCGCCCGCGCCGGCCGCGCGCGCGGCCTCGACGTAGTCCCGCTGCCGGACCGAGAGGATCTCGCCCCGCAGCAGGCGGGCATAGGTCGGCCAGTTCACGACGGCGATGGCGATCATGACCTTGTCGAGCCCTTTGCCGAGCACGGCGGTCACGACGACCGCCAGCACCAGGCTTGGAAACGCTAGGAAGACGTCGGTGATCCGCATGATCCCCTCGTCGATCCGCCCCCCGTAGTAGCCTGCGATGCTGCCCAGCAGCAGGCCGGCCGCGATGGAAATCGCCACCACGACGAGCGCCACGCGAAAGGCGGTGCGCGTCCCCCACACGATGCCGTAGTAGATGTCGTACTGCCGGCCGGTCGTTCCCAGCGGATGCCCGGCCCGCGGCGGCCTGGGGTCCGGCGCGAATCCTTCGTGCGGGATCTGGTACGGATCGCGCGCGTTCGGCGACGGGACCGCGAGCATGGGGGCGAGCGTGGCGACGATCACAAAGCCTGAAATGATGGCAAACCCCGTGATGGAGAGTGGGTTCCGTCTCAGCCTCTTCGTGAGGTCCGAGGGCAGCGACCAGAACAGCGCCATGCCGGCGACGGCCAGGAGGAACGCCCCGACATCGAGCGGGAATCGAACGACCCGCGCCCGCAGTTCCGGGAACGCGACCAGTCCCGCCGCGGCGACCACGGCGAGGGCAGCGGCCAGCGGGATGGCTTTCACAGGCTGGCCCCGGGCGATCGCGTCGCGCAGGACGCTCATCGCGGGCGGGTCACTGGAGCCGGACCCGCGGGTCCACCGCCGCGTACAACAGGTCCGCCGCAAGGTTTCCCATCACAGTCACCAGGGCGATGAACATCCCGAAGCCCGTGACGGCCGGCACATCCAGCTGCACCGCGGCCTCCGCGCCCCACTTCCCGATCCCGGGGTAGTTGAAAATCGTCTCCGCCAGCACCACGCCGCCGAGCAGGCTGACGAACAACAAGCTGCTCAAGGTAATCACGGGGATGAGCGCGTTCCGGCGGGCATGCTTCATGACCACGACAGGCTCGACGAGTCCCTTGGCCCGCGCCGTGCGGACGTAGTCCTGGCGCAGGACCTCCAACATGGAGGACCGGGTGATGCGGACCAGCAGCGCAATCTCCACGAGCACGAGGGTCACCGCCGGTCCCGCGATGTGGCGGAGCGCATCCAGGAAGATCCAGACTTGCCCATTCAGGAGGGCGTCAACGGTCAGCAGGTGCGTGTAGTGCCTGAACGCATCTGACCGGACGAACAGGTCCGCCTCCAGGGACAGCCGTCCCGGGGGGAACCAGTTCAACCCGCCGTAGAACACCATCAGCACGACCAGACCCCAGACAAAGGACGGGAGGCCCCGCAGCGAGATGGCGAAAAAGCGTGAGAAGTGATCGATAAAGCGGTCCTTGTGGACCGCGGCCTTTGTCCCCAGCCACAGCCCGATTAATATGATCGGGATGAACATGTAGAACGTCAGTTCCAGGGTCGCGGGAAAGAACGCGCCGATCGCTTCGGACGTGCGCATCCGGGCGGTCTTCGACCACCCGAGGTCCCCATGGGTCAGCTGCTTTAACCAGTTCCAGTACTGGATGTGCACCGGCTTGTCCAGGCCGTGAAGCCGGATGATCCCCGGGATGTCGTCGAACTGCCTCGGGTCGGTGACATAGAGCGACGCGCGCTGGTCAGGCGACAGGAACTGGAGCAGCGCAAAGATGAGGACCGTGACCCCGAAGGCCACGAACGGGAGAAGCATCAGCCGCCGTCCGATGTACGCTGCCATTTGAACCCGCTGCGGGGGCCGGAAGAGACCCCGGCCCCCGCGGCTCCTGCCTCCTGTGAACGGTTCTGCCGCCTGCCGGCGGACGCTACTGCTTTGAGAGCTGGTACAGGTACCCGTACTCCTGGAAGAACATCGGGTTGTGATACCAGCCTTTCAGCCAGGAGCGCATCACGACCAGCCGCACCGGGTGAGCGGTGTAAAGGGTCGGGATGTCCTGATAGGCAATGTCCTGCAGCCGGAAGTACAGCGCCTCGCGCTTCTTCGCGTCGCTCTCCCGCATGGCCGCCTCGATCAGGCTGTCAGCCTCGGGATTCTTATAGCCCTGGCGGCCGGTAAACGCCCCCGTACTGTGGAGGAAGGGTCCCACGAAGTTGTCAGGGTCGGCGAAGTCCGCGATCCAGCCGAGGGCATACATAGGAAGCTGCCGCCCGCGGTACTGCGGCAGGTAGGTCGCCCACGGGACTCCCCGCACCTCGATCTGGAACTTAGGGTTCAGCGCCTCGGCCGCTTCCTTGATCATCTGCGCGGCGGTCTGCCGCGAGATGTTCCCTGAGTTATAGAGCAGCGCGAACTTGAATCCCTTGTCCCAGACCTGTCCGCCCCAGGCTTCCTTGAACTCGGCCGTCGCCCGGTCGCGGCTCAGCTCGTACCATTTGCCTCTCGGGTTGTAGCCGAGCATCCCGAATGGGATTGGGCCATGCGCCGGGCGCCCTTTCCCTCGCAGTGCCTCCCGCACGAACCGCTCGCGGTCAAACAGGTGGGCAAAGGCCCGCCGGACGTGGATGTCCGAGAAGAAGTTCGGCGGGATGCCATTGCCGTCGAGCTTGCCGCTGCCGATGTTCTGATTGGCCTCGGCGTTGATGGCCAGCTGGTAGAAGACGCCGTCTGTCTGCAGCGTGGCCAGGTCATCGACGATGCGCACGCCGGGAATGCCCGTCACGGCGGGCTGGTCCGCCCGGTCCACGTCGATGATGTCCGCGTCTCCATTCTGCAGGGCCAGCCGGCGGGGCCCGAATTCCTCAACCTTCTGGAAGACGACGCGCCGAAGCTTGGCGGGCGCCCGCCAGTACGCGTCGTTGCGCACCAGCACCAGGGTGCCCGTTTTGCGGTCCCAGCTCTCCAGCTTGAAGGGACCCGTGCCGGCGGCCTTGGTGAACAGGGTGTCCTGGTCGGCATCGGGCAGGTTGTTGTACTTGGCCAGGGTCGCCCCCGTGCCATCCCACCCCCCGTTGGCCATGACGAACCCCTTGGAGACGATGACCGACCAGGTCGTCATGATGTTGAGGAACGGCGCGTAGGGGTCCTTCAGCGTGATGACCACGGTGTTGCCCCTGACCTGGATCGCCCGGTTCGCCCGGTCCCAGATATCGGGCAGGAGCTTGCCGTCGTCGTTGCGCGTCGTCTGCGTGTCGGCGCCGAGAATCGACGATAGCAGGATCCACGCCGGACCGCCGTCGGGGTCCATCAGCATGAAGCGCATCAGCGAGTACTTGACGTCCTCAGGCGTCAGCGGGGTTCCGTCGTGGAACTTAACCCCCTGGCGGATCTTGAAGGTGTACGTCCGCCCGTCTCTGGAGATGCCGCCGTTGGCGACGGTGGGCACCTCGGTGGCCAGCAGCGGGCCGTACAGATCGGTCCGCAGCCCGTCGAAGAAGATCAGCGTTTCGTAGACTGTCCAGAGGAACGCGCCGCTGCTGGCGGTGTCATAGGCGCGTGAGGGATCCAGGGTCTCCGCGTCGCCGATCTGCTGGATGACGAGCGAATCGGGGTTTCTCACCGCCTGGCCCTGCACGACGCCCGTGACGCCGACCAGCGTAACGCTCAGCGTGAACACGAGCAGCATCAGCATGCGTTGTCTAACACTCATCCCGATAGTCCCCCTTTGTTGTTCTGCTCCAGCGTGTACGCACTGACGTGTGGCCCGGTCACCTCCTTCGCCCGCACCTCGCGCTAGGCGGTCGGCTGCTTCAGCACGGCCGCCTTGCTGCGCTGATGTTTGAACGGCAACACCTCGCAGGCCACGTAATGGCCGTTGCCCCAGGAATCGATCAGCGTTTGATCGTGGACCCGGCAGCTCTCCTGCGCATACAGGCACCGGGTGTGGAAGCGGCACCCCTGTGGCGGATTGACCGGACTGGGCACGTCGCCCGGGAGGATGATGCGCTCTCGACGCATCCCCGGATTCGGGATGGGGACCGCCGACAGCAGCGCCTCCGTATAGGGGTGCTGCGGGTTCGCGAACAGCTCGTCGGTCTCGGCAATCTCGACGATGCGCCCGAGGTACATCACGGCAATCCGGTCGCTGATGTGCTTGACCACCGACAGGTCGTGCGCGATGAA
The DNA here is from genome assembly GCA_044868695.1 of bacterium. Classification (GTDB taxonomy): domain Bacteria; phylum Sysuimicrobiota; class Sysuimicrobiia; order Sysuimicrobiales; family Kaftiobacteriaceae; genus JBIOWP01. Next base: position 3,942 of record JBIOWP010000071.1, on the reverse strand, counting down.
CAGGTACGTGAGCCCGAACTCCTTCTGCAGCTCTTCCAGCAGATTGAGCACCTGCGCCTGGATGGAGACATCCAGCGCCGACACCGGCTCATCGCAGATGATCAACTTGGGGTTCACCGCCAGGGCGCGCGCGATCCCGATCCGCTGGCGCTGCCCGCCGGAGAACTCGTGCGGGTAGCGGTTCATGTGGTACGGGGAGAGGCCGACGACCTCCAGCAGCTCCTGGACCCGCCGGGTCTTCTCCTTACCGCGGGCCAGATTGTGGATCTCCAGCGGTTCCCCGATGATATCGCCGACCGTCATGCGCGGGTTCAGGGACGAGTAGGGATCCTGGAAGATGATCTGCATGTCCCGCCGCATCCGGCGCAGGTCTTCCTTGGTGAGCTTGAAGATATTCCGGCCTTCGAAGGAGGCCTCGCCGCTGGTGGGCTCCATCAGACGCAGGATGACGCGCCCGGTGGTGGTTTTCCCGCAGCCGGATTCCCCCACCAGCCCCAGCGTCTCGCCCCGCCGGATCGAGAACGAGACGCCGTCGACCGCTTTCACGGCCCCGACCTGGCGCTGGACGATGAACCCCTTCGTGATGGGGAAGTGCTTGACCAGATTCTTGACGTCGAGGATGACTTCGCTGCTCATCGTCGGGTGTCTCCTCGGGTGGACGCCGCCAGCCCCGCGGAGGCCGCGGCGCGCTTGTCCTCCTCAGTGGCGTGGTCGCTGTGCAGGAAGCACCGGGCCGTGTGGTGCGGTCCCACCTCGTAGTCCGGCGGGTCCATCTTCACGCAGACTTCCATCGCGAACGGGCAGCGCGGCGCAAACGAGCACCCCGGCGGCAGGTCGATCAGGTTCGGGGGCTGCCCCTCAATGGGAATCAGCCGCTCCTTGCGCTCATACAGCTTGGGGATGGAGTGCAGCAGGCCCCAGGTGTACGGGTGCTTGGGGTCCTGGAACGTCCGCTGGACCGTGGTGTGCTCCACTGGGCGCCCGGCGTACATGACCACCACGTTGTCGCACATCTCGGCCACGACGCCCAGGTTGTGCGTGATCAGGATGACGGCCATGTTGAACTCCTGCTGCAGCGCGCGCATCAAGTCCAAGATCTGCGCCTGGATCGTGACATCGAGCGCCGTGGTCGGCTCGTCGGCGATCAGGATGGATGGATTGCAGGATAAGGCCATGGCAATCATGACGCGCTGGCGCATCCCGCCGGAGAATTGGTGCGGGTAGTCGCGCACCCGCTCGCGGGCCAGCGGGATTTTGACCTTTTCCAGCATCTCGACGGCCCGGTCCCACGCGTCCTTTTTCGCCAGCCCCTGGTGCAGCATGACCGCTTCTGCGATCTGCTCGCCGATCGTGAGGACGGGATTGAGCGAGGTCATCGGCTCCTGGAAGATCATAGCGATCCGGTTCCCGCGGATCCGCCGCATCTGTTCGTCGGGCAGTTTCAGCAGGTCCCGGCCGTCGAAGAGGATCTGGCCCTCCACGATCTTGCCGGGCGGCTGCGGGATCAGCCGCATCACCGAGAGGGCATGCACGCTCTTGCCGCAGCCTGATTCGCCCACGATCCCTAGGGTCTCTCCCTTGCGCAGGTCGTAAGAGAGCCCGTCGACCGCCTTCACCACGCCTTCATCCGTATAGAAGTAGGTCTTCAGGTTGCGGACGGACAGTAAGACTTCTGCCATAGAGTCACCTCAACTCCCAGATACGGTCCTCGGTTGGGCCCTGTTCCTTTCAATCTTTGCGATACAACTCCTGTTCGCCCGGCCGCGGCTCACTGGAGGTGGCGGGGATCCAGCGCATCCCGCAGGCCGTCGCCGACATAGTTGATCGCAATAACGGTCACGAAGATGAAGAGCCCCGGGAAGATCGCCGTCCAGGGCGCGGTCATCATCTGATCCTGCGCATTTTTCAGCATATTCCCCCACGTGGGGGTGGGCGGCTGCACGCCGAACCCCAGAAAGCTCAGTCCCGACTCGGTGATGATCGAACTGGCGACCCGCAGCGTGGCGGCCACGATGATCGGGCTGGCCGCGTTGGGGAGAATGTGCCGGGTGATGATGCGGCGGCTGGTCGCCCCCAGCGCCCGCGCCGCCTCCGTGAACGTCTGCTCCTTCAACGTCAGAAACGACGCCCGCACCAGCCGGGCGACCGTCATCCAGGAGAGCAGGGCGATCGCCAGGACGATCGCCAGCACCCCGCCCCGGAGAAACGGCACCGGGAAGCTCCGGAGCAGCAGGGTGAGGAGAATCAACAGGAACAGCGCCGGAATGGAGAGCACCAGATCGGTCAGGCGCATCAACAGATTGTCGACCGTCCCGCCATAGAATCCGGCCAGCGCGCCCACGGCCGTGCCGATGATCACCGCCAGCGCCATCGCCAGGATGCCGATGCTCAGCGACACCCGGCCCCCGTACAGGATGCGCGTGAGCAGGTCGCGGCCCAGGTCGTCGGTCCCAAGCGGGTGGGCGGGGGACGGCGGCCGGAGCTGGGTCGCCAGCTGCGGTTTGTCCGGATCGTACGGTGACAGCCAGGGGGCGAGCACGGACGCGGCGCCGAGCAGCACCACCACGAGCAGCCCGGCGACGGCCATCCGGTGGCGCCTGAAGCGAGCCCAAGTGAGTCCGGCAAGCGTCTCGGACCGCGCCCTGACGGCGGGGGTCAGGGGTCGGGTGTCGGGGGTCGGCCCAACAACCAGGACCCTGCCCGCGCCGGCTCCCGACTCCCGGCCCCCGACCCCGCTATCCATACCGGATCCGTGGGTCGAGCACTGCGTACGACACGTCGGCCAGCAGGTTGAACGCGACCGTGAGCGCGGCCGTCACCATGATGATGGCCATGAGCAGCGCGTAGTCGACCCGGAACGCGGATTCGATGAAGAGCCGGCCCATCCCCGGCCAGGAGAACATGGTCTCTGTGAACACCGCGCCGGTGAACAGCGCCGGGAGATCCAGCGCCAGAATCGTCACCACCGGGGTGGCCGCGTTCTTCAACCCGTGCTTCCAGATCACCCGGCGCTCCGGCGTCCCTTTGGCCCGCGCCGTGCGCATATAGTCCTGGCCGATCACCTCCAGCATGCTGGCCCGGGTGTAGCGGGTGTACGTGGCCGCGTTCGCGACCGCCAGCATCGCCACCGGCAGCGCAAGGTGATGGAGGCGGTCCAGCCAGGTCGGGGGCACGCCCAGGGTATACATCCCGCCGCCCGGAAAGAGCGGAGCCCCCGTGAGCGGGTTGCGCAGCGTCACGTGAAAGATGATGATCAGGATCAGCCCGAACCAGAAGATTGGGATCGAATGCCCCATGAAGGCGACGGTGGTCACCACGTGATCCACCGTGGAGTACTGCCGCACCGCCGAGAAGACGCCGATGGGGATGGCGATGAGCAGGGTGACGAGCGTGGCGACGCCCATGAGGTACACCGTGTTGGGCAGACGGTCCCCGATCTCGACCAGCACCGGACGCTTCGAGGCCAGGGAGTACCCCCAGTCTCCCCGCAGCAGTGCACCCAGCCAGCGGAGGTACTGTACGTGCACGGGCGCGTCCAGGCCGAGGTCATGCTCCAGGCGCTTAAGGTCCTCCGCCGTCATGTCGGGATTGTTCTCGTAGGCGGCCATCGGCCCGCCGGGGATGATGTGAAGCAGCGCGAACACAGCGACGCTGATCAGCCCCAGGAGCGGAACCGCCTGCAGCAGGCGCCTGACGACGTACGGCCCCATCGCGTGTCCCTCAGCCTACCCCCTTATCGCCGGGGTTACCGGAGCGACCAGTCCTCCGCGTTCCACCCGAGATTGTCCCAGACGTTGGCCACCCACCCCTGCAGGCGGTCGCGGTACGCCTCCACTTCGCTGCGCGCATACAGGTAGATGTGCGGCCGGTCCTTGACGATCTCGCTGACCGCCGTGCAGTACGCCTTCTTCCGAACCGTGATGTCGGGACTGCTGCCTGCCA
>JBIOWP010000070.1:0-13830 GCA_044868695.1 bacterium | reverse complement strand
GTTGTCCACAGGCATCACGCCCGGTCTCGGCATGGTGGGCCGGGTGCTGCTGATCGCGACGATCTTCACCGGCCGCGTGGGGCTCCTGACGGTGGCGTTCGCGCTGACCCGGCGACTGCAGCCGGCGAACTTCCGGTATCCCGAAGAGCGGGTGTACATTGGATAGCGTGGGTCCGCGGAGGCGAGGCGTATGGATTTTGCGGTGATCGGGATCGGGCGGTTTGGCAGCAACGTCGTGCGCACGTTGTACGAGATGGGCCACCGCGTCCTGGCGATTGACAAAGACGAAGACGCGCTGCGCCGTGTCCAGGACTCGTCCACCCACTCGGTCCAGCTGGACTCCACGGATCCGGAGGCGCTCCGCGCCGTCGGCATCACCAACTTCGATGCCGTCGTCGTGTCCATCGGCGCGGGCATCCAGGAGAGCATTTTGACCACGCTGATCTTGAAGGAGATGGGCTGCCGGAAAGTGGTCAGCAAGGCCTCCGATGAACTGCAGGCGCGGGTGCTCGAGAAGGTTGGGGCGGATCTGGTGATCCGGCCGGAGCGTGACATGGCCATCCGGGTTGCCCGCAGCTTGGCCAGCGGGCACGTCATGGACCTCCTCGAACTGTCGCCCGGCTTCCTTGTTGAGGAGGTCAGCATCGGGACGCGCGTGCAGGGCAGGAGCTTGGGTGACCTGGATCTCCGCTCCCGCTACGGCGTCAACGTCTTGCTGCTCAAGCGTGACAGCCAGATTGTCGTGGCGCCGAGCGGTGAAACCGAGCTGCGGGCCGGGGACGTGCTGGTGGTCTTCGGCGAAAAGCAGAACCTGGCGAGGCTCGAATCCGCCCTCTAAAACGCAACGATGGGATTAGGGAGTAGGGATTGGCTCGTCTAATCCCTAATCCCTGATCCCGCAGTTGGTGCCCCTGATGCCTCACGCCCCCGACATTACGAGTGCGAAGAATCCCCTCGTCAAGCGTATTCGCGCGCTCGCGGACCGGGACGCCAGGGAGGCCGAAGGCCGGCTGGTGGTCGAGGGTGTGCGCATGATCGAGGCGGTGCTGGCGGCCGGGGTGCCTGTTGAGCTGTTGCTGGTCGATCCCGCCGCGGCCGCCGCCCCACGCGCCGGCGCGGTCGTGGAGGACGCCCGCCGGCGTGGCGTGAAGCTGGTAACCGCCGCTCCGCACGTCGTGGCCGCATGCAGCCAGGTCGACACTCCCCAGGGAATGCTGGCCGTCGTCGACCGGCCGCGCGCCTCGCTCTCCAGTGTGCTGGCGCCGGCCGATTTGTGCCTCGTGATCGCGGACCGCATTCAGGATCCGGGCAATCTCGGCACGATCATCCGGATCGCCGACGCCGCCGGCGCCTCGGGAGTGGTGGCTACCGCGGGGTCCGTCGATCCCTACCATCCCAAGGTCGTTCGCGCGACGATGGCGTCCTTGTTTCATCTGCCGGTCGTCACCGCCGATGCGGGCGAGGTGCTGGCATCGCTGGGTGAGCGTGGAGCGCGGATTCTTGTTGCCTACCAATCCGGTGCGACCGACTATACGGAGGCGGACTACCGGGGCCCGCTCGCCATCGTGCTGGGGAACGAGGGCGGAGGTCCCGACCCGGTCTGGCTGGGCGCGGCCCATGCGATCGTGCGGATTCCACTGTACGGCCGCGCGGAATCCCTAAACGTCGCGATCGCCGCCGGATTGCTCCTGTACGAAGTCAGGCGCGCGCGGCAGTAGTTTCTTGATGCCCCTACTCCACAATTGACCATTCCTGTCCTCAATCTTCCCGCTCGCGTCAGCGGGTTGTGTGCTATACTTCGCCTTGCTGGCACTCTTCACGAAGGGCTTGAACCACGCGCTGGGAGGGGGAGGAGCTGTGCAATCGGTGACGCCTGAGATGTTCTGGCGCCTGTTCGAGTCCACCGGATCCATCTGGGCATACCTGGCGTACCGCAAGTTTGCTCCGATGGGCAAGGTTCTGCTGCTGACGATCTCGCCAAACTAGATAGCCCGGCAACGACGGAGCGAGTACTCCGTTCCCGTCCCACAGAGAGGGGAGTCCAGAGGCTGCGCAGCCTCCCCGGGACGCGGTCGGGGGAAGTTCCCTCCGGAGCCGACCACTGAACGCAAAAGCGTAGGTGGTCCGGGCCCTCCCGATAGAAGGGGAAGCGCCGGCTTCTCACCCGCGGGTGTCGGAGGCCGGAAGCAGGGTGGTACCACGGAAGCGCCGCTTTCGTCCTTGGGATGAAAGTGGCGTTTGTGTTTTTAGGGAGCGGCTCAGGGAGGGCGGCTGGTGGCGAAGATCAGCGATCTGGATCGGCTCGGTCGAGAGGCCCTGGCGGCGATTGAGGCTGCGCGGACCATCGAACAACTCAACGAGGTCAAGCGCGCGTATCTGAGCCGGAAAGGGTCCTTCGCGGCGCTCTTTGAGGAGATTCCGAACCTTTCCGCCAAGGACCGGGCTGCCTACGGAGCGCGACTGAACGAGATTCGCCGGGCCGCCTCTGACGCGTACGCGAGGAAAGAGACCGCCCTCGTTCAGGCCGCGCGCGCCTCGGAGGTCCCCCTCGATGTGACGCTTCCGGGGCGGCGGATGCGCCTGGGTCGCGCGCACGTGCTTACGCGGACGCTGGAAGAAACGGAACGCATCTTCCACGGCATGGGGTTTGAGATCGTCGATGGGACCGAAGTAGAGACCGACGAGTTCAACTTCGAGCGGCTGAACATGGGCCGCGATCATCCAGCGCGGGACGCGCAGGATTCCTTCTACTTGACCGACGACCTGCTCCTCCGCACGCACACCACAGTCGTGGACGCGCGCGCCATGCTCGGTCGTACGCCGCCGATGCGGATTCTGACCGCCGGCCGCTGCTACCGGCGCGATGCTCCCGACGCGACCCATATGCCGCTGTTCCACCAGGTGGATGGGTTCATGGTAGGTGAGCGGATCACCATGGCTGACCTGAGGGGTGTCCTGGCATCCTTCGTCCGGCAGATGTTTGGGCCCGAGGCCGTGTACCGGTTCGTCCCCAGCTATTTCCCGTTCACGGAGCCGAGCGCCGAGCTGCTGGTACGGTTCAATGACCGGTGGCTCGAACTGGGCGGGTGCGGCATGTTCCACCCGCGGGTGCTGGAGATGGCGGGGATCGATCCCGGGCGGTACACGGCGTTCGCGTTCGGCCTGGGGGTCGACCGGCCGGCGATGGTCCGGTACGGGATCCCCGACATCCGGCTGTTCTGGGACAACGACATGAGACTGCTGGAGCAGTTCTGATATGAAAGTGCTGCTCTCCTGGCTCAAGGAATACGTCGACGCCCCCTATTCCGTCGAGGAGCTTGTGGAACGTCTGCCGATGCTGGGAATCGGCGTCGACGGCACCGAGCGGATGCGGGAGGATGCGGTGTTCGACCTGGAGGTGGCGGCCAACCGCGGGGACCTCATGAGTCACCTCGGGATCGCGCGCGAGCTCGCGGCCGCGGGGCGGTCCGCGGTGCGGCCGCCTGCCGCGGACGTGCGCTCGGATCGCGCCGGGGCCGCCGGCTCCGCCCGCGTCGACGTGCGCGAGCCTGAGTTGTGCCCGCGGTTCACCGCGGCGCTGATCGTCGACGCACGTGTCGGCCCGTCCCCCGGCTGGTTGGTGCGCCGGTTGGAGGCGTGCGGTCTCCGCAGCATCAACAATGTCGTCGACGTGACAAACTATGTGATGCTCGAACTGGGGCAACCGATGCACGCCTTCGACTATGACCTCCTCCAGGAGGGCCGGCTGATTGTGCGCCGGGCCGCCCCGGGGGAGCGCCTCACGACGCTGGATGGGGTCGAGCGCGTCCTCGATCCGCAGACGCTGGTCGTCGCCGATGCCGGGCGGGCCGCCGGGATCGCGGGAATCATCGGCGGAGCCGCCAGCGAGATCCGGCCGGCGACCCGGCGCGTGCTCCTGGAGGCCGCGAGCTGGCATCCTCCGATGATCCGCCGCACCGGCACCCGGCTGGGCGTACGCACGGAGAGCAGTGCCCGGTTTGAGCGCGGCATTGACACCGGTGCCGTGAGGGAGGCATCGCTCCGGGCGCAGCACCTCCTGGTCGAAGTGACCGGAGGCCGCGTTGTGGGCGATATGCTGGACGCCTATCCGGCGCCGCAGCCCCCACGGCAGGTCGACCTGCGCTGGTCCAGCGTCGCCCGGTTGCTGGGGATCGAGGTGCCACGCGCAGAAGGCGCCGCAATCCTCCGCAGCCTAGGATTCGGCCTCACCGACCGCCGCGATGCCGTGGCGGTCGTCGTGCCGTCGTTCCGGCGCGACGTGGAGCGCGAGGAAGATCTCATCGAAGAGATCGCCCGCCACCACGGCTACGAGCACATCCCAGAGACGATGCCCGTGGAGCGAACCTCGCAGGGGATGCGCGCGAGCGGGCTGGAGGCCGAGCACGCGGTCCGCGAGACGCTCATCCGCGCAGGGCTGACCGAGGCGCTGACCGTCTCGCTGACCAAGCCCGCGGCGCTGGACGGTCTGCGGCTCCCGGCCGATCATCCGTGGCGGCAGATGGCCGGGTTGCGCAACCCAATGGTCGAAGACCACACGCATCTTCGCACGTCTCTGCTGCCGGGCCTCTTGCAGGTTGCGCGCGTGAACATCAGCCGCACCGTCGCCGACCTGCATTTCTTCGAACTGGGACGCACGTTTCACCCGACTGCGACCGGGGTCGCCGAGCGGCGCCGGCTCGCGATCTTGATGACCGGCGCGCTGCTGCGGGGCGCCTGGAACGTGCCTCAGGAGGCGGCGGTGGCGTCGTACTTCCACCTCAAAGGAGTCGTGGAATCCCTGCTCGCTGAGCTGCGCATTCCCGGCGCAGTCTATGCTCCGGACACCGCCGCGTGGCTCCATCCCGGGCGGGCCGCCCGCCTGTCCGTTGGTAGTGAGACGGTGGGCACGCTCGGCGAACTCCATCCCGATGTCGCCGCCTCCCACGACCTGCCGCCCGGCGTGTTCGTGGCCGATCTCGACCTGGAGCTCGTCCTGGCACGGGCGGTGTTCCGGCCGCGGTTTGCTCCACTGCCGCGCTACCCGGCGGTGCGCCGCGACATCGCCGCCGTCCTCCCGGATGAGATCCCGGCGGCGCAGGTGGAGACCGTGATCAGCGAGGCCGGGGGTGCGATGCTGGAATCGGCAGACTTGTTCGACGTCTACGTGGGGGCGCCCGTCCCTGCCGGCCACCGCAACTTGGCGTACGCGCTGTTGTTTCGCTCAGCCGAGCGCACGCTGTCCTCGGATGAAGTCGAGGAGTCGGTCGCAGCGATCAAGGCCGCGCTCACCCAGCGGTTGCGTGCACGAATCCGTGAGTGATAACATCGTCACGTGACCTGGATCGACTGGCTGATCGTCTGTGTGCTCCTGGTCTCCGCGCTGCATGGGCTCCGCCGCGGTGTCCTGGAGGCCCTGATCGGCGTGGTCGGCGTGATCGCCGCGTATCTCGTGGCTTCCGTGTCGTACCGGTCCCTCGCGGGCGTCCTCGTCGAAGGTGTCCATCTGGCGCGGCCCTGGGCAGGGACGATCTCCTACGGCGCGTTGCTGGCCGGCGGCTACGTCTTCATCGGCACCATCGCCGCGGTCCTGCTGGATCCCACCGGACTCTCCGTGCCCAACCGGCTCCTCGGGTTTGTGGCGGGTGCCGCAAAGGGCACGCTGCTCTCGGCGGTGCTGCTGGGTCTGCTGCTGGCGTCCCCGCTCGGCGGCCCCGTGCAGCGGGACACGCAACGATCAAGCCTGGCCCCCTACGCGGTGCGCGTTCAGCGCGACGGCGCGCAAAGCCTGGCCGGCATGCTCCCCGACAGGATCCGCCTGTTTGGTACTGAGGAACTGCGTTTCTAGACTGCGATGAAGAATAGGGCGATCGCGGCGATGTTCAACGACATCGCCGATCTGCTCGAGGTCAAGAACGAGTCGCCCTTCCGGATTACCGCCTACCGGCGCGCGGCCCGGGCCCTTGAAGGCCTCACCGAAGACGTCGTCGCGGTGGCCGCGCGGGGAGAACTTGAAGACATCCCGGGGATCGGCAAGGGGACCGCCGAGAAGATTCAGGAGTTCCTCGGGACCGGGACCTGCAAATATTACGAAGAACTCCGCGCGTCGCTCCCTCCGGGCATCACCACGCTGATGTCGGTTCCCGAAGTCGGCCCCAAGACTGCCATGCTGCTGTACGAGCGTCTGGGGATCAAGACCATCGACGAGCTGGAGCAGGCGTGCAAGAAGGGGAAGGTTCGCATGTTGCCGCGGCTGGGTGAAAAGACTGAGGAGAACATCTTGAAAGGCATCGCGCTGCTGCGGCGCGCGAAAGAGCGGCTGCCGATCGGCCAGGTCCTGCCGCATGCCCAGGAACTGGTGGAGGCGCTGCGGGCCCTCCCGCAGGTCAAACAGGTTGGGGTGGCGGGGAGCCTGCGGCGGATGAAGGAGACCATTGGGGACATTGACGTGCTCGTGACTAGCACGAAGGCCGAGCCGGTCATGGACGTCTTTACCGGTTTCCCCAAGGTCAAGCAGGTCTTGGCCAAGGGCCCGACACGGTCGAGCGTTGTGCTCGACATGGGCATCCAGGCGGACGTCCGGGTCGTGGAGCCGGAGTCGTTCGGCGCGGCCCTGCAGTACTTCACCGGAAGCAAGGAGCACAACGTGAAATTGCGCGAGAAAGCGGTGCGGAAAGGGCTCAAGATCAACGAGTACGGTGTGTTCAACGTGAACAATGACCGCCGCGTCGCGGGCCGCACGGAAGAAGAGGTGTACAAAGCCGTCGGGCTGCCCTGGATCCCTCCTGAGATCCGCGAGGATCAGGGGGAGATCGAGCTCGCCGAGCGCGGGGGCCTGCCGGTGCTGATTGCGCAAAAGGACATCCACGGCGACCTGCAGATGCACACGCGATGGAGCGACGGCTCCGACTCCGTCGAGGAGATGGCCCGGGCGGCCAAGGACCTGGGATACAAGTACATCGCCATCACCGACCATTCGCAGTCATTGAAGTTTGTCGGCGGCGTCACGGTCGAGGAGCTGCGTGACCATGTAAAGGCCGCGAAGAGAGCATCGGAGAAGATAGGGATCGCCGTGCTGATGGGGACCGAGTGCGACATCCTCCCCGACGGACGGCTGGATTATCCGGACGAGGTCCTGCGCGATCTCGACGTGGTGGTGTGCTCGGTGCATTCCCGTCTGCGGATGCCGCGCGAGGAGATGACCGCGCGCATCATCAAGGCCCTCGAACATCCCCACGCCGACATCCTGGGCCACCCCACCGGACGGCTGCTGGGGCAGCGCGAAGCCTACGACGTCGACATCGAGGCGCTCATCGAGGCGGCCCGCCGGACCGGGAAGGCCCTGGAGATCAATGCCTCACCCGAGCGCCTTGACCTCAACGACGTGCACGCCAGGATGGCCAGGGAGCGGGGTGTGAAGCTGGTCATCAGCACCGATGCGCACAACCGGTACCAGCTGAAGTACATGGAATTCGGCATCGGGGTCGCCCGCCGAGCCTGGGCGGAGCCGAAAGACGTGCTGAATGCGCTCTCCCTGGGGCAATTCCAGGCATGGCTGCATGAACGATAAGATAAGGGGAACGCGGGAGCATTGCGGCCTCTACCTCGATCGTTCTTCGCCCGAAGCACACTCGAAGTGGCCAGAGAACTCGTCGGCCATCTGCTCGTCCACGAAACCCCTGCTGGCGTGGTGATCGGCCGCATCGTTGAGGTCGAAGCCTACCGCGGGCCTCGCGATCCTGCCAGCCATGCATACCGGATGACGCCGCGGAGCCGGATCATGTGGGGCCGGCCGGGTACCGCGTACGTCTACTTCACCTACGGGAATCACTACTGCATGAACGTGGTGACCGAACCGGAAGGGTCTGCCGGCGCGGTGCTGCTGCGCGCGCTGGAGCCGCTGCAGGGCCTGGAGATCATGCGCGCCCACCGGAAGGTGGCCGACGCCGACCTTCTCGCGTCCGGTCCCGGGCGGCTGACCCGTGCGCTTGGCATCGGACGAGAGCGCAACGGCGCCGACGTGACCCGCCCCCCGCTGTACGTCGCGCAGGGCCGCACCCGCCCGGTCCCTGTGGCTGCGGGGCCACGGATCGGGATTCGCACCGCCACAACCCGGCCGTGGCGATTCTACATACCAGACAGCCCCTACGTGTCGCGATGACACGGCGGGTCCTCCTGCTGTTCGTCGATGGGCTCGGGCTCGGCCCCGACGATCCTGCGACGAACCCCGTTGCCGCGGCCCGGACGCCTTGCCTGGATGGTCTCCTGGGGCACCGGCTGGCGGGCATCGGAGAGCGGATCGAGCACGACGGGGCGCTCCTGATTCCCACCGACGCGACGCTGGGGGTCGATGGATTGCCGCAGAGCGCCACCGGCCAGACCGCGTTGTTGACCGGCATGAATGCGCCGCGGATCGTGGGCCGGCACGTCACCGCCTATCCGACGCGAGCGTTGCGCGAGCTGTTGACGGCCCACAGCATCTTCGCGCAGGTCAAGGCGCTGGGCGGGTCGGTTGCGCTGGCCAACGCGTTTACCGACGAGTACTTTGCGCGCGTGACCGCCGGCAAGATGCGCCACGCGGCCATCACGTTCTCCGCCATCGCGGCGGAGGTGCCCCTGCGCCGCGTCGACGAGCTCCGCGCGGGCCGCGCGCTCTTCCACGATCTCACCAACGGGCGGCCCCGGGTGTGGGGATATGACGTCCCGCAGATTACTCCCGCCCAGGCCGGGCGCAATCTTGCCGGCATCGCGGCCGAGCACAATCTGACGGTGTTTGAATTTTTCCTGACCGACCTGGCGGCGCATGGGCGCATCGACCTGCCGCCGGCCGCCGTGGTGGAGATGGTGGACGCTCTGCTGAGTGGCGTGCTGGAGGCCGCGGATCTCGGGCGGATGCTGGTCGTGCTGGCCAGCGACCACGGCAACATTGAAGATGGGCGGGCCGCTACCCACACGCGCAACCCGGTGCCCACGCTGCTGATCGGCAACGGCCGGGCCGAGGTGGGGAAGGGGATCGCGTCGTTGGTAGACATCACCCCGGCGCTGGTGGCCTGGCTCCGTGGTTGACCCACGCACGCTGCGCGTGCTCGAGTTCCCCAAGATCCAGCAACGACTGGCAGAGCTCACCGTCACCGCCGCGGGCAGAGAACTGGCGGAGGCCCTGCAGCCCGCGGTGGACCTCGATTCCGTCTCGCGCGCCCTTCAGGAGACCTCAGAGGGGGTCGCGCTGCTCAGCCGGGGAGAGGTCCCGCTGCGGGGCACCAGCGACATCCGCGACCTGGTGCGCCGGGCGCGGATCGGATCTGCGCTCGACCCCGCCGGATTGTTGCTCCTGCGGGACACGCTGGCCACAATCCGGCAGTGCCGGAGTTTTGTCCTCACCCACCGCGAACACGCACCGTCCCTGGCCGTGTTCGTGGATGGGATCGCCCCGTTCGACGCGCTTGAGGCAGCGATCCGCCGCACGGTAGCGGATGACGGCAGCATCTTCGACGGCGCCAGCGCCGATCTGGCCCGCGTTCGGAAGGAGCAGGAGGCAGTCCGATCGCGTATCACCCAGAAACTGGACGACCTCATCCGGGGTCCGCAAGCGCGCATGCTGCAGGATCCCCTCATCATGACGCGCAGCGATCGTTATGTCGTCCCCGTCCGCCAGGAATTCAAAAGCCAGTTTCCAGGTGTCCTGCATGATCAGTCCAGCAGCGGCGCCACGGTCTTCATGGAGCCGCTGGCGATCGTGCCGTTGGGGAATGAACTGCGGGAGTTGGAGATCGCCGAGCGCGAGGAGATCCTCAAGATACTGCGCGATCTGACCGCTGTGGTCTCGGCCGGCGCGGACCGCATGGTGCACGCATACGAGACCCTCGGCCGGATCGACTTCGCCGAGGCGAAGGCCCTGCTCGCCGCGTCGATGCAGGCGGTGGCGCCGCGCCTGCGCACCGATGGGATCCTGCGGCTGCGCCGAGCGCGCCATCCGCTGCTGACCGGGGACGTGGTCCCCATCGACGTCGAGGTCGGAGAAGACTGGTCCACGCTGGTGATCACCGGCCCGAACACCGGCGGCAAGACGGTGACCCTCAAGACGATCGGCCTGCTGACGTTGATGGCGCAGTCCGGGCTGTACCTCCCGGCCGATGATGGGACGGAGGCCGCGGTCTTTGTGCAGGTGTTTGCGGATATCGGAGACGAGCAGAGCATCGAGCAGTCGTTGAGCACCTTTTCATCGCACATGGGAGCGATCGCGGGGATCCTGACGCAGCTCAGCGCCCCTCACCCCCCGAACCACTCGCTGCGCTCGGGTTCAGGGCAAGCTGCCCTCGTCCTGCTGGACGAAATCGGCGCCGGGACCGACCCCGCGGAAGGCGTGTCGCTGGCGAGGGCGCTGATTGAGCATCTCCACCGCGTGGGCGCGCGCACCGTGGTGACGACCCACTACAGTGAGCTCAAGGCGCTGGTGTACGCCCATCCGGGGATTCAGAACGCGTCGGTGGAGTTCGACGCGGAAACGCTGCGGCCGACCTACCGTTTGCGGGTCGGGGTGCCCGGGCGCAGCAACGCCCTCTACATTGCCGAGCGGCTGGGTCTGGATCCCCAGATCGTCGAGCGGGCGCGAGAGCTGCTCGGGCCTGAGGTGGTGGCTATCGATCGCATCCTCAGCGATATCGAGGCCGACCGCCGGGCCTACGAGTATGAACTGGCCGAGGCGGCGCGGCACCGCCAGGAGGCGACCGAGCTGCAGACCCGGGCGGCGCAAGAACTCGACCGCCTGCGGGCCGAGCGACGGAAGGTGCTCTCGCGGCTGCGCGAGGAGGCGGACGCACTGCTGGTTCACGCTCGGGCCGAGATCGAGGCCATCGTCACGTCGCTGAAGACATCCGCTCCTCAGGCGATGCGGGAGGCACGGGGCCGTTTGCGCGCGCTGGCCGAGGAGCTTTCCGCGAAAGTCCAGACGGAGGCGGCGCCCGAGGGCGAGCCGCTCACAGAGGTGAAACCGGGCCAGGTCGTCTACATTCTGCCCCTGAGGCTGACCGGCACGGTGCGGTCGGCCGGGGACTCCCGCGGCGACGTGGAGGTAGAGGCGGGTGCCGTCCGGGTGAAAGTCCAGCTGGCGGCGCTTCGGGCCGTTCCGGCCCAAGGCCCGCCCCCTCCCGTCCGAGAATCGGGCCGCCCCGCGGATCTCGCTCCGGCCGTACCCGCCTCACTGAGCCTGCGCGGCACGAAGATCGACGACGCGATTCCGATCCTCGACAAGTACCTCGACGACGCCCTTGTCGCGGGGCTTCGCCAGGTCACGGTCATCCACGGAAAAGGCACCGGCACGCTCCGAAAAGCCGTCCATGACTTCCTCCGGAGCCACCCACACGTGAAGAGCTACCGCCTGGGCCAGCAGGGTGAGGGCGACTCCGGGGCAACTGTGGTAGACCTGTTATAATCGTGCCGACCATGAAGCCCCGTTCCCCCGAAGAACAGCTCGACCTGCTGCGCCGCGGCGCCGTCGAGATCATCTCTGAAGAGGATCTGCTCACCAAACTGCGGCAGGGCCGGCCGCTGCGGGTGAAACTCGGCGTCGACCCGAGCGCGCCCGACATCCACCTGGGCATCGCCATTGTCCTGCGCAAACTCCGGCAGTTCCAGGACCTGGGCCACCAGGCCATCCTGGTGGTCGGCGATTTCACCGCGATGATCGGCGACCCGTCCGAGAAGAAGAAGACCCGCCCGATGCTGACGCGGGAAGAAATTCAGCGCAACGTCGCCACCTACCGCGACCAGTACAGTAAGATCCTGGATCCGCAGAAGACCCGGGTCGTCTTCAACAGCGAGTGGCTCGGACGGATGTCATTTGAGGACGTCATCCGCCTCGGCGCCAAGACCACCGTCGCCAGGGTCATTGAGCGTGACGACTTCGCCAACCGCCTGCGCTCGGGCGTGCCGATTTTCATGCACGAGCTGCTGTATCCGCTGTGCCAGGCGATGGATTCTGTGCAGCTGCAGGCCGACGTCGAGCTCGGCGGGACGGACCAGAAGTTCAACAATCTCATGGGCCGCGATCTGCAGCGGGAGTTTGGACAGGAACCGCAGGTCGTACTGCTCACGCCGCTGCTGGTGGGCCTGGACGGCGTCGAGAAGATGAGCAAATCGCTCGGCAACGCCGTCGGCATCGCCGATCCGCCCGAGGAGATGTACGGCAAGATGATGTCGCTGCCGGATCAGCTCATCGCGCACTTCTTCGAGTTCTGTACAGACGTGCCGATGGACGAGGTTGAGGCGGTCGCCCGCGGGCTCGAGGCCGGCAGTATCCACCCGCGGGACGGCAAGGCCCGGCTGGCCCAGGAAATTGTGGCGATGTGGCATGGCAGGGCGAAAGCGCAGCAGGCGGAACGGGCGTTTGCCCGGGTGTTCGTGGAGAAGGACGTGCCCTCCGAGGTCCCGGAGGCGCCGGTCGGCCGCGACGAGTTGAAACAGGGCCGCATCCGCCTGATCAAGCTGCTGGTGCTCACCGGTCTGGCGGAGTCCAGCGGTGAGGCGAGGAGGTTGATCTCGCAGGGCGGTGTGAGCGTGGACGGCGATCGCATCCGGCAGGTGGATGCCGACGTGGCCATCGCAGACGGCGTCGTCCTGCGCGTCGGCAAGCGCCGGTTCGTGAAAGTGAAGCTTGAGTAATACGCTCATCTGTCGTCGCACGGTCGGCCAGTTTCAGTCATTGCGAGGGGCGAAGCCCAGCAATCTCCTGGAGACACGTGCATGCGTAAGGTGGTGGTTGTTGGGACAACCGGTTCCGGCAAGACCACCGTGGCGCGCGAGCTGGCCGCCCGGCTCGGCGTCCCCCATCTGGAGCTGGACGCGCAGTACTGGGGACCGAACTGGAGCGAACCACCTAAAGAAGAGTTTCGTGCCCGCGTGGCCGAGGCGCTGGTCGGTGATGCGTGGGTCGTGGACGGCAACTACAGCAAGGTCCGCGATATCGTCTGGGGCCGCGCCGATACGCTGGTGTGGCTGGACTACCCTTTGATGGTGATCCTGCGGCAGCTGATTGTCAGAACGGTGCGGCGGACAGTGTCGGGCGAGCAGCTGTGGAGCGGAAACCGCGAACGGTTCGTCTCAATTTTCAGCTGCGACAGCATCATACTGTGGGCGCTGAAGACCTATCGCCGCCGGTTGCGTGAGTATGTGGAACTCCCGCGCAGCCCGGAATATGCTCACCTGAGCGTCGTGCGCCTGCGTTCCGTGCGAGAAACCCGTTGGTGGTTGGATCACGCGGCGCCCATCGAAGCCCAGTCTCCCCTCCTGTCATTGCGAGGTACTGGTTCCGGTTCCCATCCTGTCATTGCGAGGCCCGAAGGGCCGAAGCAATCTCCTTGATTGGAGTCGCTGGCATGGACCACGCGCCTATCGACGGGCTCTATGAATTCCTCGCGTGGCTTAAGGACAAGAATCCGAACGTAGAGATCAGGTGGCTGTGAGCATGAGCCTCGGCGGGTGGGCGTTGGCCGCCGGAGCAGCGAGCGTGGTCGCCATCCTGGCGGGCGCCGGCCTCGTGGGTCCGGTCTTCGGGCTGGGCGTAAACGTCGGCCTGCTGCTGGGCATCGTGGGAGTCGTGCTCGGAATTCGAGGCATGCGCCGGGACCCCGCGCACCGAGGATCGGCCATCGGCGGCCTCGTGCTGGGTCTCTTCTCGGTGCTGTTCCTCCTTATCTTCTAGCGTTTCTTGACCCCATCAGGTCGGGATGGCTATACTGTCGGTGACTCCGCAGCGCGTGGGCCCTTAGCTCAGGTGGTGAGAGCGCACCCCTGATAAGGGTGAGGTCCGTGGTTCGAGTCCACGAGGGCCCACCA
>JBIOWP010000069.1:0-15133 GCA_044868695.1 bacterium | reverse complement strand
GATCCCAGGGCATAGAGCAGCATCGTCCACGATCCGACCTGCTGGATCCGCCCGCGTCCGAGAATCGCGTACAGCCCAAACGCGACCGCGGAGAGGAATCCGCTGAGCATGCCCAGCGGGGGGAGGCGGATGCCGCCGCCCCCGGTGACCAGAAAGTAGCTGCCGGTGATGGCGAGCAGGATGGCGCCTCCCCGAAGCGGCGTGATCGGCTCGCGGGTCGCGGTCCACGCGTAGAGTGCGACAAAGACCGGCGCAGTGTACTGCAAGAACAGCGCGGTGGAGACATTGGTCAGGCTGATCGTCAGATAGTAGGTAAACTGAGCGGATGTCATGGCCAGCCCGAGGGCGACCAGCCGGCCCATCATCTGCGCGGGGACCCGCACCGGCTGTCTGCCCACGATGAGGATGACGAGCAGCGTGAGAAATGCCCCCGTGAGCCTGATCTCCAGCAGGGTCCACGGCGCGATCTGCCGGTTGAACAATGATTTCGCGACGACCCCGGAGATGCCCCAAAGGGCCGCCGCACCCATGACGGCGAGAGATCCACGGAGCCGGTCACGCAAGGAGGGCGTTCACCACGAGGACGAATCCGGCCAGCATATCCGACCCTGACGTTTCTCCGAACGCCATCAGACGCCTTGCGGCGCCGATCACCGGCGCGGGCTCGGGATCCGGGAGGACCGCAAGCAGAGTATGCCACGCCTCACTGGCCTCACCGCGGGCGGCGGCGTCCAGGTATGCTGCGCTGATCCGTGTCGTGCGCCCTGGGACAACCGCGGCGATTGCGTCACGGATGGCCTCCCGAGCGGGCGTGGGCCACACAGCGGCGGCGAGGAGGGCGCCCACCAGGATGTCGTCGCCGGAGGGGGTAAGGCCGGGACCCAGGCCGACAAGCGCCCCCGCCGCCCTGGAGATCAGAGTCCGGTCACCCCGTGCGAACCCCTTCGAGAGGGTCACCAGCGCCGGCAGTGCCAGGTCCTCCACGGGCGTTCGATCCGGGGTCTGACCCCGCTCCTCGATTGCCACCCGCGCGAGGCCGCCTGCGGGCGACGCCTCTGCGAGCAGGCGACGGAGGAGGCCGAAGTGGGTCCTGATGAGGTCCTGCGGAGGGCGCCGCCAGGGTCTGAGGCCGGCGTCCCAGATCGCCGCGCCGTCGAGGGCTATCTCCGCAGAAGACACGCGCGTGCCGGCAGCCAGGCGCTGGAAGGTCCCGTTGGGTGATTCGATGACGATGTTCAGGGGGCCGTTCAGCAGGTCGGGAGCCACCAGAGCGACGATCTGCCCGTCCAGATCCACATAGCAGCTGCGCTCGAACGCGGCCAGCACTTGCCCCGAAGCCGGCCGGCTGAGGGCATCCGCGATCCGCCGGCTCACCGACCGCGCCCGCAACGAAGCAACGGGCTCCGGGCACCGGGCTCCGGGACGAATGCTACGAAGATTCATGTTTGTCCGGCGCCCGGCGCCCGAGGCCCGGGGCCCGTAATTTCCCCGCCGCGTCTCGTACCGCTTCCACGATCCCCTGATACCCGGTGCAGCGGCACAGATTGCCGGCCAAGGCTTCTCGAATCTCGCCGTCGTTCGGGGCCGGATTGTCGCCCAGCAGCGCAAGCGCGGTCATTAGAAATCCGGGAGTGCAGAAGCCGCACTGCAGGCCGTGGTGGTCGCGGAACGCCTGCTGGATCGGGTGCAGCCGGTCCGGTGTTCCCATGGACTCCACCGTAGTGACCTCGGCGCCGTCGGCCTGCACGGCGAACATCAGGCAACTGCGGACCGGTGCGCCGTCCACCAGCACGGTACACGCCCCGCACACGCCGTGTTCGCATCCGACGTGCGTGCCGGTCAAGCCCACAGGCCCGCGGATGAAATCCACCAGCGTCGTCCGCACGTCCACGCTCGCCGTGCGCGGTACTCCGTTGACGCGCACGGTGATGTCCTTGCTGGTCAGGAGGGAAGGGGTCGTCCGCTTCGCGGTGCGCACGCGCTTCTTCATTTCTGTGGTCCCCGGTCCCTGGTCCCCGGTCCCGTTGTCTTCGCGGCCCGTGCCGCCGCGGCGCGCAGCGCGCGGCGGACGAGCACCCCGGCCACCTCTTTCCGGTAGGCTGCCGACGCATGAATGTCGCCGTCCGGGTCAACACGGTCCGTGACGATCCTGCCGGCTTCGGCGAGCACGTCATCCGTGAGCGTCTGTCCCGTCACCGCCGCCTCGGCCTCGGGAACGCGGATCGGCGTCGGACCGACCCCGGTGAGCGCAAGGCGCGCCTGGGTGCATCGCGCTCCGGTCATGAGCACGGCGGCTGCGACGCCCACGAGCGCATAGTCGCCGTGCCGGCGGGAAACCTCCAGAAACGCGGTGCCGTGCCGCTGGTGGGCCGGGAGGCGGACCTCCACCAGCAGCTCGTCCGGCCGGAGCGCCGTTGTGAGGTAGGACACGAAGAACGCCTCGGCGCGCAGGCGGCGCGCGCCCCGGCGGCCCCGCACCACGACACTCCCGTCCAGCGCTGCCAGCACGGCCGGCAGTTCCGCAGCCGGGTCGGCGTGCGCCATGCTCCCGCCGATCGTCCCCCGCGTCCGGATCTGGAGATGCCCGACCAGCGGCAGCGCGTCGGCCAGGAGCGGCAGCGCGCGGGCCACGACGGGCGATCGCTCCGCGGTCCGCTGTCTGGTCATGGCGCCGATGGCGACCTCGCCGTCTTCCACGCGGATGTAGTCGAGTTCGCTCACCCCGTTGAGGTCGATGATCACCGACGGCCGGGCCAGACGCATGTTCAGCAGCGGCACGAGGCTCTGGCCGCCGGCCAGGACTTTTCCCTCCGCGCCGTGGGCGCGCAGCAGCGCCAGTGTGTCTTCGACGGTCGCGGGGGCAGCGTATTGGAAAGAAGCCGGCTTCAAAGGTGATTCCTCTTATCGCGTATCAGTTCCAGCAGCCGGTTCGGGCTCAGCGGCATCTCGGTGATCCTGATCCCGGAGCCGGCCAGCGCGTCGTCGATGGCCTGGGCGAACAGCGCCGGCACCGGGATGACCCCCGCCTCCCCCGCGCCCTTCACCCCCAGCGGATTCAGCGGCGAGGGCGTCTCCAGGTGGGCGATCTCAACCTCCGGCACCTCCATCGCGGTAGGCAGCAGGTAGTCCATGAATGTCTGCGTGAGCAGCTGTCCGCTCTCGTCGTACACCAGCTTCTCGTAGAACGCGCCACCGATCCCCTGGGCCACGCCGCCGCGGATCTGGCCTTCGAGAATCATCGGGTTGATCACCCGGCCGCAGTCGTGCACCACGATGTACCTGAGGATCTTGATCATGCCGGTCTCGGTGTCGACTTCAATGAGGGCCGCGTGCACGCCGTTGGGAAAGGTCCCCCGCGGCGGGGCGAAGTACCGGCTGGCCTCCAGCCCCGGCTGCTCCCACTCCGCCGGGATCGTGCCGCGCAGCGGGTTCGCGGCCACGGCAATCTCGCCCAGCGACAGCGACCGGTCGGGGACCCCGCGCACGGCCACCCTGCCGTTCTCCAGCACGAGATCGTCGACGCGCGCCTCGAGCTTCGTGGCGGCCACTTTCAGCGCTTTCTCGCGCACGGCCACCGCCGCCAGGTGCACGGCGTTGCCTGCGACGACGGCCGCGCGGCTGGCGAACGTTCCGGTGCCCCAGCCGAACGCGCCGCTGTCGCCCGTGATGATCGACACGTCCTCGACCGAGACCGCCAGAGCGTCGGCGATGATCTGCGCGAAGGAGGTGAAATGCCCCTGGCCCTGCGTGCCGACGCTCGTGGCGGCGTAGACCTTGCCGGTCGGCTCCACCGTCACACGGCAGCCCTCGTATGGGCCGATCCCGGACCCTTCCACGTAGCAGGCGATGCCCAACCCCACGCGCCGCCCCTCGGCCCGGTACCGCGCCTGTGCGTCCGGCCAGCCGTCATAGTCCACCATCGCCAGCGCCTTGTCGAATGTGGCCGGATAGTTGCCGCTGTCGTAGATCAGCGGTGCGTTGTCCTGGTAGATCAATCCCACGTCGTACGGGAACTCGTCCGGCTGGATGAAGTTGCGCCGGCGCACCTCTGCGCGGTCGAGGTGCAGCTCGGCCGCCAGGCGGTCCATCAGCCGTTCCATGACGAAGACGCCGTGCGGCCGGCCTGCGCCCCGGTAGGGACTGACGATCGTCTTGTTCGTGAACACCGCTTTGAACTCGCAGTAGTAGTTGGGGATCTTGTACGGGCCCGGCAGCGTCGTACTGGCGACGATCGGCACGATGAGACCGTACGGGATGTATGCGCCGGCGTCGTACAGGAAGACCGTCTTGACGGCGTCGATGCGCCCGGTCCTGTCGGCGGCAATGACGGCATCGTGGATCTGCACGCGCTCGTGGTTCATCGCAGCGAAATTTTCCCGCCGATCTTCGATCCACTTCACCGGCCGGCCGAGCTGCATCGCCGCGTACGGGACCAGGACCTCCTCGGGATAGAACATCATGATCTTGGGCCCAAAGCCGCCCCCGATGTCGGGGGCGATTACACGCACGCCCGCCTGGGGGATCCCGAGCAGGCGGGCCAGCCCGTTGCGGATGGGGATGGGCGCCTGCGTCGAGTCCCAGACCACGAGCTGCCGCATCTTCGGGTCCCACTGAGCCACGACGCCGCGGCACTCCATCGGTGCCGCGGTTCCCCGGTCCATGACGAACCGTTCCCTGAAGACGTGATCGGCACGGGCAAACGCTTCCTCGACGCTGCCGACGCGCTGCGCGTAGGTGGCGCACACGTTGGTGCCGATGTCCTCATGCACCAGCGGGGTACCGGGGCCCACGGCCTGTTCCAGGTCCACGACGGCCGGCAGGGGATCGTACTCGACCTCGATAAGGTCGAGCGCGTCTTCGGCAGCGTAGCGGCTGGCGGCCACCACGAGTGCGACCGGCTCCCCGACGTAGCGCACCTTGTCCGGGGCCAGCGCGTACTGGGTCTTGTGGTGGACGAGCGCCGGATGCGGGATCAGTTTGGGCAGGGGTTCCCGCAGCCCCGGCGGCAAATCGGCATGCGTATACACAGCGGCCACGCCGGTCGATGATGCCGCCCGTGTGACATTGATCCGGCGGATGCGGGCGTGGGCGTGCGGGCTGCGCAAGACGGCGGCGTGCAGGAGGTCCGGCAGCGTGAGATCATCCACGAAGGTCCCGCGGCCGGTCAGCAGGCGGGGGTCTTCGTTGCGCTGGATCCGCTCGCCGAAGTACCGCGTCGTCATCGCTGTGGACGGTGGTAGTTCTACGCCGGTAGGCGAGTCCCTGGCGGCGGCTAATACCATCCAAGAGGGCGTGTCGGCGAGGAGGCAGCGGCGATGAAGCGGGTGGCGGTGCTGACGACCGGCGGGACGATCTCGACCCGTGACGTGGACGGGAAAGGGGCGAGGCCGTTTCTGCGGGGCGAAGACCTGTTGAAGGACATTCCCGGGCTGGCCGGGGTCGCGGAGGTCGAGGCGGTAGAGCTGGCGTTCGTGCCGGGGGCGTTCATGACCCTGGAGACGATGCGGCAGATGAGCGAGCGGGCGCGCCAGATTCTGGCTCGGCCGGAGATCGCCGGCCTGGTGGTCACCCACGGCACTGACACACTGGAGGAGAGCGCCTACCTGCTCCACCTCACCGTGGAATCCGACAAGCCGGTCGTGTTCACCGGCGCGATGCGCAACTCGTCCCAGGTGGGGTTCGATGGGTACCGCAACCTTTACGATGCGGTGCGCGTGGCCTCCGGTGACGCCGCCCGCGGGCTGGGCGCCCTGGTCGTGCTGAACGAAGAGATTCATTCAGCACGCTGGGTGACCAAGACCAACGGCCAGAAGGAAGACACCTACAAGTCACCGGCCACCGGTCCCATCGGGGTGCTGTATGGGGACGGCCCGCATCTGTTCACGCAGCCGGCGCCCCGCACCGTGCTGCCCCTCCGGCTGGAGACCCGAGTGGATCTGGTCCGGCTGACCGTGGACTGTGACGATAAGTTCATCCGCTGCGCCGCCGATGCCGGCTCGCGGGGATTGGTCCTGGAGGTCTTCGGCGGCGGCCGGGTCAACCCACCGCTGCTGCCGGCGATCGACCGGGTGCTGGCCTCCGGGATGACGGTGGTCGCGACGACGCGGTGCGCCACCGGCAACATGTGGGACATGTATGGATATGAAGGCGCATTCCGCGACCTGCAGCGCCGCGGCATCATTTTCGGCCACGACCTGCCGGGTCACAAGGCCAGGCTCAAGCTGATGCTCGCGCTGGGCAACGGTCTCTCACGTGCGCGGATGGGCGAGTACTTTGCCGAGCCGTGACCGCGCGGGGAGAAGATGAGGGCGCCGCTGTGGGTCCCGTCTGAACAGCGAGCGCGTGACGCGAACATGACGCGGTTCATGCGCGCCGTCGGCGCACGGCACGGCGCGACCCTGACGAGTTATCGCCAGCTGTATGATTGGTCGGTCGCGCACATCTCTGAATTCTGGGCGATGATCTGGGAGTTCGCCGGGATCCACGCGTCCCGGGGGTACGAACAGGTCGTGGACGACCTGAGCAGATTTCCCGGGGCGAAGTGGTTCCCTGGGGCCCGGCTGAACTTTGCCGAGAATCTCCTGGCCCACCGGGACAGTCGCGTGGCGTTGATGTTCAAGGGGGAGACGGGTCCGCCCGTCCGCATGACCTACGCGGAGCTGTCGGAGGCCGTCGGCGCGGTGGGGCACGCACTGCGCGAGATCGGGGTCGCCCCCGGGGACCGCGTGGCGGGCTACTTGCCGAATCTGATCGAGACCGCGGTCGCGATGCTGGCCGCCACCAGCCTCGGCGCCATCTGGGCGTCGTGTGCGACCGACATCGGACCCCAGGCGGCGGCGGACCGGCTCGGCCAGATCGGCCCGAAAGTGCTGTTCACCGCCGACGGCTACTTCTATAAAGGGAAGCACTTTCCGACCCTGGACAACGCCGCCGCGCTGGCCCGCCGCATCCCGTCGATCGAGCGGGTCATCGTAGTGCCGTACGCCAGCACGCGGCCGGATATGACAACGATCCCCCACGCCGTCCGCTACGAGGAACTGATCGCCCGCGCGCCGCGCACGGCACCGGCGTTCGAGCAGCTGCCGTTTGAGCATCCGGTCTACATCATGTTCTCCTCGGGGACGACCGGGACGCCGAAGTGCCTGGTGCAGAGCGCGGGAGGCGTGCTGATCAACCATCTCAAGGAACTCCTCCTGCATACTGATCTCAAGGGCGGCGACGTCATCACCTATCTCACGACCTGCAGCTGGATGATGTGGAACTGGATGCTCTCCTCGCTCGCGGTCGGCGCGACGGTCCTGCTCTACGACGGCAGTCCCACCTACCCGGATGCGGGGGCGATGTGGCGGCTGGTCCAGGACGAGCGCGTCACGATCTTCGGGACCAGTGCCGCGTACCTCAACGGCTTGCGCTCCGCGGGGCTCCGACCCGGCCGCGAACACGACCTCTCCTCGCTGCGCGAGATCTCGCAGACCGGATCTCCACTGTCGGCGGAAGGATTCGAGTACGTGTACCGGGAGATCAAGGAAGACCTGCACTTCAACTCGATTTCCGGCGGCACCGACATCAATGGGTGTTTCGCGTGCGGCAATCCCATCAGCCCGGTGTATGCCGGAGAGCTGCAGGGACCGGCGCTGGCGATGAAGATCGCCGCGTACGATGAGCAGGGCCGTCCCGCCCTCGATCAGCAGGGCGAGCTGGTCTGCGAGGCGCCGGCGCCCTCCATGCCCCTCCACTTCTGGGACGACCCGGATGGGAGCAAATATCGCGACGCCTACTTCGCGTTCTATCCCGGCAGGCGGGTCTGGCGTCACGGGGACTTCATCCGGATCCACGCCGACACGGGCGGAATCACCTTCTACGGCCGTTCCGATACGGTGCTCAAACCCGCGGGGGTGCGGATCGGCACGGCCGAGATCTACCGGATCATTGAACAAATCCCGGAGATCGCCGACAGCCTCGCGATCGGCCAGGCCTGGCACGACGACCAGCGGATCATCTTGTTCGTCAAGATGGTTCCCGGCCACGTCCTCACGGACGCGCTGCGCGAGGCGATCCGCGTCCGGCTGCGGCAGGAGGCATCGCCGCGGCACGTGCCGGCAGTCATTGTGGACGTGCCCGACATTCCCTATACCTATAACATGAAGAAGGTCGAAGGCGCCGCGGCGAATATCATCAACGGCAGGCCGGTCGCCAACCGGGACGCCCTCGTTAACCCGGAGGCGCTGGCGCACTTCGAAAAGCTCGCCGCAATGCTGCGGACAGAGGCGGCCACCGGAGGATGAGATGAAAGTCGAAGGGACGTATACGCTGCCGGCGCCGCGCGCGAAGGTCTGGGCGCTGCTCAACGACCCCAAAGTCCTGGCGCGCGCCACGCCCGGCGTCAAGGAGCTCGTGCCGCAGGGCAACGACGTGTACAAAGCGACCATCGAGCTCGGCATCGGCCCGGTGAAGGGCACGTATGACGGCCGGGTCAGCATTGCGGACAAGGTCGAGCCCGAACGTCTGCGCCTGGTGGTCGAGGGCGGCGGCAAGCCCGGGACGATCAGAGCCAGCGGCGAGCTGCGCCTCGACGAGCAGAACGGCCAGACGGTGATCGCCTATACCGGCGACGCGCAGATCACCGGGCTCATCGCCAGCGTCGGCCACCGGCTCATCGGCGGCGTGGCCAAGCAGATGGCCGGGGAGTTCTTCAAAGCGCTGGAACGTGAGCTGACACGCTAGTCCCGTCGTCATTGCGAGCGCAGCGAAGCAATCTCCTTGCGCGAGGAGACTGCTTCGCCTATGGGGGCTCGCAGTGACTTCGTGGCATCGGAGGGCTGGATGGTGATATCCCACGCGCTCGGCGCGCGGGTCAAGCGCCGGGAAGATCCCAGGCTCATCGCGGGAACCGCGACGTACGTCGACGACATCCAGCTGCCGGGGATGCTGCACGTCGCCATCGTCCGCAGCCCCCACGCGCACGCGAAAGTGGCCGCCCTGCGCGCGGAGCAGGCCCGCGGCGCCCCGGGCGTGGTGGCGGTGTGGACAGGGCAGGATGTCGCCGCCCGCTGCGGCCCGCTGCCGGTCGGCCCGCGGATCCGGGAGATGAAGGTCCCCAAGCGCTTCCCGCTGGTCGTCGACGGGGTCGTCCGGCATGTGGGCGACCCGGTGGCGGCCGTCGTGGCGACCGACCTCGCCAACGCGGCCGATGCGGCCGAGCTGGTGGAGGTGGACTACGACCCGCTGCCGGCGGTCGGCGACATGGAGGCGGCCGTGCGGCCCGGGACGCAGGTGATCCACCCGGAACTGGGCACGAACGTGTGCTTTCGCGTGACGTACGGCGGCGCCGTCGACGAGGTATTCGCCGCCGCGGACGTCACCGTGTCGCTGCGGCTGGTGCAGCAGCGGCTCGTGGCGTCGGCGATGGAGACGCGCGGCGTCGTGGCGCAGTTCAAAGGCGGCGAGCTTACCATCTGGACGTCGACGCAGATCCCGCACGTCGTGAAGACCACGCTGGCCGATGTCGTGCGCATCCCCGAGCACCAGCTCCGGGTCATCGCGCCCGAGGTCGGGGGCGGATTCGGCAGCAAGCTCGACGTGTACGGGGAGGAAGCGCTGGTCGCCGCGTTGTCCGTCGCGCTGGGCCGGCCAGTGAAGTGGATCGAGACCCGCCGTGAGAACTTCATGGCCACCGTCCAGGGCCGCGGTCAGATCGCCGACATCGATCTGGCCGCAACGCGCAGCGGGACGATCACGGGACTGCGGGTGCGAGTGCTGGCAGATCTCGGCGCGTACTCTCAACTGCTGACCCCGGGCATCCCCACGAATACGGGTTTGATGGCGGTCGGCTGCTATCGCATTCCCAAGGTCTCTGCCGAGGTCATCGGCGTGTTTACCAACCGGACTCCGACGGACGCCTACCGGGGGGCCGGACGGCCTGAAGCGACCTTCTCGATCGAGCGCGCCGTGGACGCGCTCGCCCGCAGGCTCGCCCTGGATCCGGCGGAGGTCCGCCGGGCCAACTTCATCCCGCCGGACGCGTTCCCATTCAAGACCCCGACCGGGGCGAACTATGACAGCGGGAATTACCCCGCCGCGCTCGACAAAGCGCTGCAGGTCGCCGGCTATGCCGGGCTGCGTGAGGAGCAGCGCCGGCTGCGGGCGGCGGGCCGCTTGCTCGGCATCGGGGTCGCGAGCTACGTCGAGATCACCGGACTGGGGGCCGCCGCGGCGCTGTCCGGCGGGTCGTGGGAGAGCGCCACGGTGCGCGTCGAGCCGACGGGCAAGATTACTGTGCTCACCGGGTCATCTCCGCACGGCCAGGGTGAGGAGACGACCTTCGCGCAGATCGTCAGCGATAGGCTGGGCGTGCCCGTGGACGACGTCGCCGTCATCCACGGCGACACGCGGGCGGTGCCGCACGGCGTGGGGACCTTTGGCAGCCGCAACACGGCGGTGGGAGGGTCCGCCGTCTTTGTGGCCTGCGACCGCATCCGGGAGAAAGCGCTCGCGATCGCCGCCCACTTGCTCGAAGCACCGGTGGGCGACGTCGCGCTGGACGGCGCGCGCTTCCACGTGCGCGGCAGCCCGCAGCGCGCGGTGGAGTTCAAGGATGTGGCACGCGCGGCCTACAAAGGCGCGAAGCTGCCTCCCGGCGTCGAGCCGGGATTGGAGGTCACGCACTTCTTCGCGCCGCCGGAGCGGGTATTTCCGTTCGGGACGCACGTCTGCGTGGTCGAAGTCGAACCCGAGACCGGAGAGGTCCGGATCCGCCGTTACGTCGCCGTCGACGACTGCGGTACCGTCATTAACCCGCTGCTGGTGGCCGGGCAGGTGCACGGCGGCATTGCGCAGGGACTGGCCCAGGCGCTGTTCGAGGACGCGGTCTACGACGGGGACGGCCAGCTGCTGACCGCGGGCCTGCCCGACTACGCCGTCCCGAAAGCCGCACAGATCCCGCCCTTTGAGCTGGACCACACGGTCACGCCCTCGCCGCACAACCCGCTGGGCGCGAAGGGGGTGGGCGAAGCGGGCACCATTGGGGCCACCCCCGCGGTCGTCAACGCGGTTCTGGACGCCCTGGCGCCGTTCGGCATCGAGCACCTGGACATGCCGTTGACCCCACGGAAGGTGTGGGAGGCGATCCAGCGGTCAGCGGTACGCCCGGCGACGTAATTACACGACCACCGGCGCCGGTGTTCTGCGGCCCAGGAGGAAATAGGTCGTCATCTCCCCCTTGCCTTTGATGGGAATCGGGCCCCGCTCTTCGCAGAGATAGTGATCCCGGATCCGCGCAAAGGTGTCGGCCGTCAGCTGGATGCGCCCGGGTACTCCATGAGATTCCATCCGGCTCGCGGTGTTGACCGTGTCTCCCCACAAGTCGTAACTGAACTTCCTGCGCCCGATCACGCCGGCCACCACCGGGCCCGAGTGGATCCCGATCCGCAGCATGAGCCGGGTGTTGGTCTTCAGGGCGCACGCGCCGATGGCCTCCTGCATCTCGAGGGCCAGCTCCGCTACAGTCTGCGCATGATCTCGGCGTGGCACGGGCAGGCCACCCACAACCATATAGGCGTCCCCGACCGTCTTGATCTTTTCCAGCCCGTGCCGCTCGACGAGGCGGTCAAATTCGGTAAACACCTCATTGAGAATCCCGACTAACTCCTGCGCGGGGACGCCTGCTGAGATGGTCGTGAAGTCGACGATATCCGCGAAGAGCACGGTGACGTCGGCATAGGCATCGGCAATCGTCCCAGGATCGCGTTTGAGCCGCTCCGCGATCGGTTTCGGCAGGATATTCAGGAGGAGCCGCTCAGAGCGTTGCTGCGCTTCATCGCGCTCCCGCACGACGTATCGCATCAGCATCATCGTGACGAACGCCAGGCCGCCGATGTTCACGGTGATGAAGACGGCGCTCAACACCGGCGGCACCGGCGGAGCGGTGGCTGCGACCGAATATTCCAAGACTCCAGACACGGCCACGAGCGCGAAGAACGCGGCCAACCATCCCTGCCACTCGCGTGCGCCTCCGGTGATCAGGGCATACAGCGGAGTCCAGAATGACCAGACCATGACGGCGCCGGATCGGGCGATGCCGCCCAGCTGCCACTGCAACAGAAACGGAAGGACGGCCATCATCGAGAGCTGGCTCAGCCGGAAGAGATCAAACCGGTTCGTGACGACCGCGAGCGGGAGCGTTGCGATCGAGATGAGCGCGTAGGCGAGAGGGAAGCTCGCCGCACGATAGAGACCGAGGGCGGCATACATGCCGGCCCACAGGATGCCCGCCAGGCTGATCAGCGCCGCGGTGAGCGCCACCGTCGCCTTGTGCAGGCGCGCCTCTTCCGTGTCGGACGGCCGGAGGCCCGCCGTTGCCACCCGTGCAATCAAGGCGAGCAGCCTGCGTTTCATGCGTGACAGGTGTCTCTCTTCTGGCGCGGTCCGCGGCACCTCCTGCTGGCTGTGTGCGAATACCATGTATTATGATAGGGAGACGTATGCATCCTGAAATCGCGCGAATTCATACGATGCTGGACGGCCAGGGGTACGTCGCCGACGAGGCGCTGGCCACGTCGGTCTATCTGGCCATCCACCTGCACAAGCCCCTCCTCATTGAGGGTGCCGCCGGCGTCGGCAAAACCGAAGTGGCGAAGGTCATGGCGCGGGCGCTGGACACCGATCTCATCCGCCTGCAGTGCTACGAGGGCCTGGACGCCACCACCTCGCTGTACGAGTGGAACTACCAGCGCCAGCTGCTGCACATCCGCCTGCAGGAGCACAGCGAGCTGCCACTGGAGGCCAGGGAACGTGAGATCTTCAGCGAGCCGTTTCTGCTCAAGCGCCCGCTGCTGCAGGCCATCACCCACCACCAGGCGCCGGTGCTGCTGATCGATGAGGTCGATCGGGCCGACGAGGAGTGGGAGGCGTTCCTTCTGGAGGTGCTCTCCGACTGGCAGGTGACCATTCCAGAAGTCGGCACGATCCGCGCACAGCACGTGCCCTATGTCGTGCTGACCAGCAACCGCACGCGCGAGCTGGGCGATGCGCTGCGGCGGCGGTGTCTCTACCTGTGGATCGAGTACCCGGCGTTTGAGAAGGAGCTGGCCATCGTCCGGCGCAAGGTGCCCGGCGTCGACGGCCAGCTCGCCGAACAGATCGCCGCCTTCATGCAGTTCGTGCGCCGGACTCGGTTGGAGAAGACGCCGGGGCTGGCCGAAACCCTGGACTGGAGCGCCGCGCTGATCGCGCTGCACCGCGACCACCTCGACCGCGATGCCGTCGAGCAGACGCTCGGCGTCCTGTTCAAGCACCGGGACGATGCCGACCTCATGCGCGCGCAGTGGCTGGATCACCTGCTGCGCGGCGTCGAGGAGGTCGGGCGCGAGCCGAAGCCGTGGAGCCAGGACACGATCTCTCGGGTCGCCGAGCGGGTGCTGCCCAAGCGATGAGCGTCGCCGGCGACCTCACGACGCACGTCGTCGGATTCTGCCGGGCGCTGCGTGCGCGCGGCCTGGCGGTGGGGCCGCGGGAGGCGTCCGACGCGCTGCGGTCGCTGGCCGCGGTGGACGTCGCCGACCGCCGAGGGTCGTATCTGGCCCTACGGACCGTGCTGACCTCGCGCCGCGAAGAACTCCCGGTCTTCGATCAGGTCTTTGCCGAACACTGGAATCCGCCGGTCGAACTTCCCCCGCCGGCCGACCGCACCCCGCCGCCGCTGCCCGGAGTGTCGGGCGATGGACCCACACAGGCACCGGCGCTGGTCTCGTGGCTCGATGAGGCGCTGCGTTTAGAGGGCGACGAGGCCGTCCCAGCGTACAGCCCGGTCGAAATGCTGACGCACAAAGACTTCAGCACGTTTTCCGGTGATGAGCTGGACGAGGTGAGCGCTCTCGTGGTCGCCATCGCGCGCCGCGTGGCCACCCGCCTCAGCCGGCGCACGCGCCAGACGCGGCGCGGCCATCTGGTGGACCTGCGCCGGACGATTCGTCACAGCCTCAGGCGCGGCGGGGAGATCATCGACCTCGCCTACCGCAGGCGAAAAATCCAGAAGACCCGCGTCGTGCTGCTGGCCGACGTCAGCGGCTCCATGGACCTGTACAGCCGGTTCCTCATCCAATTCATCTTCGCGTTGCAGCATGCCCTGGGCCAGGTGGAGACGCTGGTGTTCAGCACGTCGCTGACGCGGGTGACCGACGCGCTCTCAGAGTCGGATCTGCGGGCGGCCCTGGATGAGGTGGCGCGCCGGGTGCCGGACTGGTCCGGCGGGACCAAGATCGGCGCCAGCCTCCGGGCGTTCCTGACCCGCTACGCGGACCGCGTCCTCACCCCGCGCACTGTCGTCATCGTCATCAGCGACGGGTGGGACACCGGCGACATCGACGTGCTGGAGGGCGCCATGCGGGACGTGCACGCCCGCGCCGGCAGGGTGATCTGGCTGAACCCGCTCCTGGGCAGCCCGGGCTACGAGCCGATCTGCCAAGGGATGCGTGTGGCGCTGCCGTACGTGGACGTGTTCGCCTCTGCTCACAATCTCGAGAGTTTGCGACAGCTGGAACGGCACCTGGCCCTCAGGAAGAAGTGAATCGTGAATCGCGAATAGCGATTCGGAGTGACCTAACGATGAAAGAACTCACGGAGATTCTCGACGCAATCGATCGCTTCGCGGCAGCGGGCGAACCGATGGCGCTCGCCACCATCGTCGCCGTGCGGGGCTCGACCTACCGGCGCGAGGGCGCACGGCTGCTACTGACTCGCAGCCAGCAGATGGTCGGCAACATCAGCGGCGGCTGTCTCGAGGGCGACGTCATGGTCGTGGCCGGTGAGGTCATGGCCACGGGCACCGCGCGCCTGGTCACCTACGACCTGACCGCCGACGACGATGTGGTGTGGGGCCTGGGCCTGGGGTGCAACGGCGCGGTGGACATCTTTGTCGAGCCGGTGGATCCCGCGGCGGAGATCTTCGCGCTCTACCGGAAGGCAATCGCCGAGGAACAGGCGCTGGCGGTGGTGACGGTGCTGGGCGGGGCGATGGGTGCGGGGCGGCGGCTGGCGGTGTGGGCAGGCGGGACGCGGACCGGGTCGCTCGGCGACGCGGCCCTGGACGATCGCGCCGCGCGCGCGGCCGCGGCGGCGCTTCAAGAGGGCGCGTCGC
>JBIOWP010000068.1:0-12801 GCA_044868695.1 bacterium | reverse complement strand
GGGATCCGCGGCGGAAGATGCCCGGACTCTCCTCCCCGGCGCGCGCATCGTCGCCGGGTTTCACACGGTGAGCGCGCCGATGCTTGCCGATCTCACGAGACCACCCCACGGCGACGTACTGCTGTGCGGCGACGATGCCGGAGCCAAGGACACGGCGGCGGCCCTCGTCCGGGCGATCGGGATGCGGGCCGTGGATGCCGGCCCGCTGGCGCACGCACGCGTGCTGGAGCCGCTGGCCTGGGTCCTCATGATGATCAACAAGCGGTACAAGCGCCGCGACCTTGGAATCCAGATTGCGGGCCTTGATTGAAGACAACTACGGGACCTGGGACCAGGGACCAGGGACCGGAGGGAGGCTGTTGTCGGTGCGACGTCACATTGATCCGCGGACACATGGGTTGAGCTCTGGCCCCCGGTCCCCGGTCGCTGGTCCCGTCGTTCAGTCATGCGCACGCTGACGGTCTGGGTTCCCGTAGGGTTCCCCGACATCCGGCCCGGCGCCGATCTCCCGGGCATGATCCTGGACATCTTTCGTTTCAACGACGTGGCGCCGGAGGATCTGGACGTCCTGGTGGTCGCCCAGAAGGTGGTCTCCAAGGCCGAAGGCAGCGTCGTTAATCTGGACGACGTCACGCCTGGGCCGCAGGCGCTGGCGCTGGCGGAGGAAGCGAAGAAGGATCCCCGGTTGTGTCAGGTCATTCTCAACGAGTCTCGCGCCGTGGTGCGGGTGCGGCCCGGGCTTATCATCGCCGAACACCGGCTGGGATTCATCTGTGCGAACGCGGGCGTTGATCACAGCAACGTCGGTCTTGGTCCACAATGGGTGGCCACCTTACCGAAGGACCCGGACGCCTCCGCTGAGGCGATCCGCCGGACGCTGGACGACGCGCTGGGCGTGCGGGTCGGGGTGATCATCAACGACACGCACGGCCGGCCATTCCGCGAGGGCGCGATCGGAGTCGCCATCGGCCTCGCCGGCATGGAGCCGCTTCACAGCTACGTCGGCCGGGAGGATCTGTACGGCTACGTGCTGCAGACCTCGGTGGAAGGCGTTGCGGACGAGCTGGCGTCCGCCGCCAGCCTGCTGCAGGGCCAGGCCGCCGAAGGGACGCCGGTGGTGTTGATCCGCGGAGTGCGGATCGAGCCGGGCCGCGCCGGGGCGCGCACCCTGCTGCGGGAGCCGGCGAAGGACATGTTCCGATGAAGATCACAGGAGTCAAGTGCCGCATGCTGGCGGGGACCCTGGAGAAGCCGATTCAGTTCGGGATCGGTGCCTTCCCGACGTTTTCGACGACGCTCGTCGAGATTTCCACCGACGACGGGTTGCGCGGGATCGGCGAGTGCATCGTCCGCAAGGCGCCCCAGGTGACGAAAGCCGTCGTCGAGCAGATGCTGGCGCCGGTCATCACCGGCCGCGATCCGCGGGACGCCGAAGGCCTCTGGGACGAGATGTTCCAGCAGCTGCGCGGGTGGGGGCACTACCGCGGCTTCGTCTTCGAGGCGATCAGTGGAATCGATACCGCCCTGTGGGACGTTGTCGCCCAAGCGGCGGGGCTGCCGGTGTACAAAGTGCTGGGCGGTGCGGGGCGGTCCCGCGTGCCGTGTTATGCGTCCTCGGTGTACTTTGCCGAGGTCACGCAGATGTCGGCGCAGGCCGTCGACCAGGTGCGGCGCGGGCATACGGCCGTCAAGGTCAAGATCGGCCGGAACCGGCAGATGGGCGGCCGGCGGGCGGACGTGGCATCGGTGAAAGCGATCCGCGAGGCGGTCGGTCCCGCAGTCGATCTCATGCTGGATGTGAACAGCGCGTACGACGCATCCACCGCGATCACGGTGGGCCGCCAGCTCGAGGACGCCGACATCGCGTGGATTGAGGAGCCTGTGCCGGCCGACGACCTCGACGGATACCAGCGGGTCCGGGAGCGGCAGGGCATCCCCATCGCGGCCGGGGAAAGCGAGTTCGGCGTCTTCGGATTCCGCGAGTTGATCCGGCGCGGCGCGATCGACATCCTGCAGCCGGACGTGGCCCGCGTCGGCGGGTTCACCGGCGCGCGGCGCGTCGGCGCGCTGGTCCACGCGCACAACCTCCGGTACGCCCCGCACACCGGCTTCTCGGCCGGCGTGTCGCACCTGGCGTCGCTACACGTCGCCGCCAGCGTGCCCAACCTGATGACATACGAGTACTTCTTTGCGCCGAACCCGCTGCGGGATCTGTTTCGTGAGCCGTTTCCCGAGCCGCGCGAGGGGATGATCGACGTGCCCCAGCGACCTGGGTTGGGCCTGGAACTCGACGAACGTGTGCTGAAGAAGTTTGAAATCTTCTAGTTCCGTCGTGTAGCGGATGCCGGCCAATCTGACACCCCAATACCTCGAAGCGGACCGGCGGTTCAAGGCGGCCACGACGCCGCAGGACAAACTCGCGGCGCTGGAAGAAATGCTGGCGACCATCCCCAAGCACAAAGGGACGGAGAAGATGCAGGCCGACCTGAAACGCCGCATCGCGAAGCTGCGGGCTAGCTCGCAGCAGAAGCGGAGCGCGGCGCGCGGCCGGCCGTTCTATCACGTCGATCGGGAGGGCGCCGGGCAGATCGCCCTGGTCGGTGCGCCGAACGTGGGGAAGTCCTCGCTGCTCCGGGCGCTGACGAACGCGCAGCCGGAGATCGCCGATTACCCGTTCACCACCCGCGTCCCCCTTCCCGGGATGATGGCGTATGAAAACGTGCAAATCCAGCTGGTCGATCTGCCGCCCGTGACCCCCGAGATCACCGAGGGATGGCTCTACAGCATCATCCGCAGCGCAGATGCCATCGCGCTGGTGGTGGACCTGTCCACCGATGACGTTCTGGCGCAGGCCGATGGCGTGCGTGCGTTGCTGGAGCGGTCGAAGCTTGCCCTCGGCGCGGAATCCCGTGAGCCGCACCAGAAGCGGGCCCTGGCTGTTGCCAACAAGGTCGACGCGCCAGGAGCGCCCTCCCGCCTGGCGCTGGTCCGCCAGGCCCACGGCGCGCTACCGGTTGTTCCCGTGTCCGCCACGCGGGGGACGGGGCAGCCGGAGCTGCGGAGGGCGATGTTCCAGCTGCTCGAGGTCATCCGCGTCTACAGCAAGGCACCGGGCCGCAAGGCGGATAATTCCGCGCCGTTCATCTTGAAGCAGGGCGCGACCGTGCTCGATGCCGCGCAGGCCATCCACAAGGACTTTGTGGCCAGACTCAAGTACGCGCGCCTCTGGGGCGCGGACGAATACCAGGGCCAGATGGTGGGACGCGACCACGTGCTCGAAGACGGCGACATGATTGAACTGCACGCCTAGGGAAAAGGAGCGAGACGATGAGTTCATCCTCGTGGAGGGCGGAGCTTGCAGAAGCGGTTGGGACGTTTGCCCTCATCTTTATCGGCGCCGGCGCGGTGATCGCAGATCAGCTCACCGGAGGGCGAGTGGGCATCACCGGCATTGCCCTGGCCCACGGCCTCGCCATCGCCACCCTGGTGTCCGCCACGGGCCACCTGTCCGGCGGGCATCTCAACCCGGCCGTCACCGCCGGCTTTGTGGCGGCGCGGCGCCTGACCGTCCGCCAGGGCGCCAGGTACGTGCTCGCCCAGCTTGCCGGCGCGTCCGTCGGCGCGCTGCTGTTGACGGCGTCGTTCCCCGAGGCGGCCCGGCAGGCCGCTCACCTCGGGACGCCGGCACTGGCCCGCGGCATCACGTCCGGGGTCGGGGTCGTCATCGAAGCCATTCTCACGTTCCTGCTGGTCTTCGTCATCTTCGGCGTTGCCGTGGACGCGCGTGGTCCGCGGACGATCGCGCCGCTCATGATCGGCCTGGTCATCGCGATGGACATCCTGGCCGCCGGTGCGCTGACCGGAGGCGCGATGAATCCCGCCCGGGCGTTCGGTCCGGCCCTGTTCTCCGGTTTCTGGCGGAACCAGCTCGTCTACTGGGCGGGTCCGCTGCTCGGCGGCGTGCTGGCGGCGTGGGTGTATGAGTCGGCGCTGAGCCGCACGGGGTAGGAGGCGGAGATCGTGAAACTCACCTATTATGGGCACGCGTCGTTCCTGCTGGAGGCAGACGGCACGTCGATCCTGATCGACCCGTTCAACGAAGAGGTCGGGTACCCGCTCCCCGACGTCCGCCCGGCGGCCGTAGTCCTGTCGCACGAGCACTCCGACCACAGCTACGTGCAGATGGCCAAGGGCTCCCCCCAGGTGATCCGCGGGCTGCGCGACGGCGGCACAGAGTGGGCCGAGGTCCGCGAGCGCGTCGGGCCCGTGGCGATCTCCTCCATCCACACCTACCATGACGCCACGCAGGGCTCCGAGCGGGGGAAGAACGCGGCGTTTCTCTTTGAGGTGGAGGGACTGCGCATCCTCCACGCCGGCGATCTCGGCCACACGCTGTCGAGCGAACAGCTCCGGGACGCCGGCCGCGTCGACGTGCTGATGATCCCGGTCGGAGGGCACTACACGATCGGTCCGAAGGAGGCGGACGCGGTGATCGGCCAGCTCCGCCCGCGCATCGTGATCCCGATGCACTTCAAGACCGACGTGAACAAGGACTGGCCGATCGCGACCCCGGACGCGTTCCTTACGGGCAAACCGCGCGTGAAGCACGTCGGGAAGGCGGCGACGCTGACGGCGGCCGTCCTCCCGGCACAGCAGGAAATCTGGGTCCTACGTCCGTGACGAGAGGTACGTGAGCAGGGTGCGCACGCCGTAGCCGGTCGCGCCCTTGGGGAGGTAGGGGTTCGTCCCCTCATCCTTCTCGAGGAAGGCCGTCGGTGCGATGTCCAGATGCGCCCACGGCCGGCCGCCGACGAATTCACGGAGGAAAATCGCCCCCTTCTGGGCGCCGCCGTAGCGCGACCCCGAGTTGTGCAGGTCGGCGATGGGGCTGCGCATGTTCTCGAGAAACTCTTCATAGAGTGGGAGCTGCCACAGGCGTTCGCCGGCCTGCTCTGCCGCCTGCAGCAGCCGCTGCGCCAACCCCTGATCGTTGCTCATCACCGCGGCCGCCAGGTACCCGAGGGCGACGATGGCAGAGCCGGTGAGCGTGGCCAGGTCGATGATTTCTTCCGGGTCCTGCTGCGCCGCGTAGGCCAGGGCATCGGCGAGGATCACGCGGCCTTCCGCGTCGGTATTGTTGATCTCGATCGTTTTGCCGTTCATTGCGCGGACGATGTCGCCCGGCTTCACCGCTCGACCGCTGGGGAGATTTTCTACCGCCGCCACGACGCCCAGGACCCTGACGGGGAGGCGGAGCGCCGGGAGGCACTGCATCGTCGCGAGAACGGCGGCGCCGCCGGCCATGTCGGATTTCATCCATTCCAGGTCCGCCGTCTTGAGGTTGATGCCCCCGCTGTCATAGCAGACGCCTTTCCCGACCAGCGCCACGAACCGCTTCGCTTTTGGCGGCGCGTACTCCATGACGATCATCCGCGGCGGCTGGTCGCTGCCGGCGCCGATGGCCAGGATCGCGCCCATGCCCAGCGCTTTCATGGCATCGACGTCGAGGACCGTGCAGCGGAGGCCGGCTTTGCGGGCGGTTTCCGCGGCGACTTCCGCCAGCCGGATCGGCGGCAGCTCGTTGGGCGGCTCGTTGACCAGGTCGCGGGCGAATCCCGCGGCCTCCGCGAACAGCCGCCCCCGCGCGAGGCCGGCTTCGATGCCGCGCTGCTGGGCGGGATCCGCGGCCAGCAGCGTGACCCGCGAGACCCGGCCGCCCTCATCCTGCTTGTAGCGGGTGAAGCGGTACGCGCCCAGCACGGCGCCTTCTACCCGCGCCTGTGCGACCGCCTCAACCGGAAATGTCGTGAGGGCAAGCGCCGGGAGTGCCAGGTGGTCCGCGTGGACCCGCGAGGCCTGCCGGATCACCGCCGCGGCGGCCTGCCGGAGATGGTCGAGGGTGACCGAGGCCCGAGGGCCCAGCCCGGCGACGATGACCCGCTTGGCAGGGATCCGGCCGTGTGTGTGCACCACCATTGTTCGAGTCGGCTTGGCGTCAAACTTTTCCTCGGCGATGACGGCGGAGAGGAGTCCGCCCAGAGCTTTGTCGAGTCTCGCGGCGGGGCCTTCCTGCGCGGGCGCGTCGGCCAGGAGGCCGACGCCGATCGCGTCACAGGCACAGAGCTCCGGCGCGTCTAGCGACACGGCGAATTCCACGTTACACCCCCCACGTCTTTCCTGAGTTCTTCTCCCACTCCCAGCTGGCGTGCGCGATCGTAGGCGAGCTTCATGGCCGCGACGTCCTCCAGGGCGATGCCTTGGGATTCGAACAGCGTGATCTCGCGCGGCGCCGCGCGCCCTGGCGTGTCGCCTGCCACGATCCGGCCGAGCTCGACCACGCGATCCCAGACGGGCAGGCCCGCGTCGGAGGCGCCGACAAGGTCTCCGGCCTCCTCCCGCGCCTGCTGGACGTCGTCGACCGCGATGCGGTCGCAGCGCCGGACCGCTTCGGCGTCAAGTTCGCGTCGGGTGGTCCAGTTCGACCCGATGGCATTCACGTGCATCCCTGGAACGAGCCATTCGCCGAGCAGGACAGGCTCGCTTGCCGTCGTCGCGGTCGCGACGATGTCGACCGCCTCCACCGCCTCGCGGGCACTGCGGACCGCGACCACCTCGGCCCCCAGCTCCGCGATCATCTCATCGGCGAACTCTTCGCGGCGCCTGGCATCGCGACTGTAACACTTTACCAGCGCGATGGGCCGCACCCGGCTCGCGGCGATGACCTGGCTCCGGGCCTGCCAGCCGGTGCCGATGATCCCGAGCGCCCCGGCATCGGGTTTGGCCATATGTTTTGTCGCCACCGCACTGGCCGCGCCCGTGCGCATCTGCCCCAGCCGGTTGGCTTCCATCATGGCGATCAGCTCGCCGGTGTCCGTGCTGTACAGCATGGCCATGAACCGTGTGCCGTCCCGGCCGCTCGTATACGCTTTGAGACCCATGACGCCGAGCGCCGGGATCGCCGCCGACATCACGTGCAGGACGGTGCCCTCCTTCGTGGTCGACCGCTGTCGTGGGCGGTTCAACGCCTGCTGGCGTCCCAGCAGCCGGAACCCGTCCTCGACGGCGGCAATGAGGGTGTCCATCGGGAGGACGCGGGCGACGTCGTCTTCGCGGAGGAGCAGGGGCATGGCCACAACTGTGTTCTCGCGATTGAGGAACGGTCCTTCCGCGCGGAGAACACTACTTCCACAGCGATGCGCATCGACGAGAGCTGGTATCGCAAGCCGCCGGGGATCACCGAGCACACCTCGGCCGGCGGCGTGGTCGTGTGGGCGGAGGGGGATCGGGTACGTGTCGCCCTGGTCCGAGACGGTGATCTGCCGGGGTTTGTTCTCCCGAAGGGGCACGTCGAGCCCGGAGAGTCACTGGAGGACGCGGCGCGCCGCGAAATCCGCGAGGAAGCGGGACTCGACAACCTGATCTCGCTGGGCGCACTCGGCGTCCGTGAACGGCTGGACTTCAGCCGGACATCCTGGAAGAAGACACACTACTTCGTCTTCACGGCGGACGCGGCCGCGGCGTCCGCGGCAGGTCGCGCGGAATGGTTTCCCCTGGACGCGCTCCCGCCGATGTTCTGGCCCGAACAGCACGAGTTGCTGACGTCCCATCGGGACGACATCGTCGGCCGGGCGGTGGAACGGGCGTCGGGCGCGAAGTCGTCGGTGCAGCGGCAGTTCACGCGCCAGGCCGCCGCGTATGCACGGAGTGCCAGCCACCGCCGCGACGCCGACCTGGACGCGCTGCTCCTCCACCTCAATCTCGTGCGCTCCGACCGGGTGCTCGACGTGGCCACCGGCACAGGGTTCACCGCGATGGCGGTCCGGCCGTTCGTCGGTCGCGTGGTCGGCGTGGACCTGACGTACGGCATGCTCGAGGAGGCGCGCCGCCTGTCAGCGCGCGATCCGGGCCTCGCGTGGGTGGCGGGGGATGCGGAAGCGCTGCCGTTCGCAGATGCGGTGTTCACGGTCGTCACGTGCCGGCGTGCGCCGCACCACTTTGCGCGGATCGAAAGTGGGATCGCGGAAATGCTGCGTGTTCTCGCGCGCGGCGGCCGCCTGGGCATCGTGGACCAGGCGCCGCCGGAAGACCCCCGGGGCTGCTCGCTCATGGAGCGGTTGGAACTCCTGCGGGATGCGAGCCACGTCGGAGCCCTGCCTCCCAGCCAGTGGCGCGCGCTCCTGGCGCATCGCGGGGTCGCGCTGAGCCATGCCGAGGTGGTGGAGCGCCGCCAGACGGTTGAGGCGTGGCTCGAACTAGCCGGCGCGGCACAGCCATCGCGTCACGCGGTCACCGAGGCCCTCCGGCAGGCCCGGCGTGAGGCGCTGGAGCAGATCGGCTACGAAGCAACGCCGCAGCCGTCGTTCTTGAAACGATGGATCGTCCTTGTAGGGCGGAAGTGAGTATCTAACGACAATGGGACCCGGGACCAGGGACCTGGGACCAGGTCTTACGGCGGCTGCGTGCGTATTAGATCTTACCTCTGGTCCCTGGTCCCTGGTCCCTGATCCCTGGTCCCGCGGTCCGGGTCAAGACGGCGTCTACGAAGGTTTTGCGCGCGGTGGGCGCAGGGGAGGGGGTGTCACTGAAAGTCCTCCATGTCTGGCGGATGAGGTCACCTACGGCGGCGTCGATACCCAGGTCCAGCCCCGGTTCGCTCCACGGCACCACATCGACTTCGAGGGCCAGCTGGTCACACAGGTCCAGACACGCGTCCAGGTACGCGGCCGCCCCCGCGCCCCCGGCGGATCCCGCGGTGAAGAGGCGGCCGGAACGATCCTCGTACGCGGCGATCAGGACTTTCGAGGCGGCCGCCAGCCCTGCCAGCGCGCGGATGTCCGCCCACCGGGCCTGGATATTCGCCGGGGCGCGCGCCGCGGCCCACGCCGCCGCGGCGGCGGCCCACCGCTCCACACCGGCCAGGCAGCGCACCGCGGCCATCTGCACTCCGTCGCCCTCCTCGCGGAGCGCCCCGGCCAGGATCGCTGCGGCGCCTTCCTTGGCCTTCGCGGTGTGCACCGGCGTGGCGATGCGCGGCATCACGACGGCGCGGGCGAACAGTCCGTCGACCATCAGCTCGATCGAAGGGCGGCTGCCGTACCGGTCGGGGCGGGTGGCGGCCTGCGCGAACATCGTGCGCCGCATCTGGGGCGCGATGGTCTGGAATGCTTCGAGCAGAATCCGCAGGGGCGCATAGATCAGGGCGCCCCAGATGACCAGCGCGAAGAACCAGCGCCGCAGGCCCGTCCCGGACACCACCATGACGGCCAGGGTGCCCGCGTATCCGAGGGCGCAGGCGGCGGCCAGCGCGCGTGCCGAGGTCTCACGCGCTCCCGCGTCGGCCAGGGTACTCAGGAGAAACCGGAGCTTTATCATGCACCAGCCCGCAGGGAAGGGTTGGCGCCCGTTCGCGCGTTTTCCTTGATGCCGGTCTCGTGAACATCCCGTGACACGCGCCGCGTACGTAGGAGGAGCGATGACACTGTTGCGAAGCGCAGGGTTCCTCGCCGCCGCCGCGCTCTCATTGTTGCCGGTCGGTTCCTTCACGCTCGAGCCCGGGGCCAGCCGCGTGGAGTTCGCCGTCAAGGATAACCGGGGCGGGTTCACCGGAGTGGCCCACGGCGTGCAGGCGAGCGCCGTGGTCACGGAGCAGGGTGACGCGTTTGTCGCGCAGGTCGAGGCCCGGATCGATGCGCGTTCGATCACCACCGGCGTCGGCCTGCGGGACGGCCAGATGCAGCGAGACTTCCTGCTCACCGACCGGTATCCCACCATCACGTTCACGGGCACCGTGGTGCCGGTCGACGCGG
This sequence comes from bacterium, assembly GCA_044868695.1. GTDB lineage: Bacteria > Sysuimicrobiota > Sysuimicrobiia > Sysuimicrobiales > Kaftiobacteriaceae > JBIOWP01. The sequence goes on along the minus strand of JBIOWP010000068.1, from coordinate 2,995 downwards.
TGACGGGAGTGACCTTCCGCGCGCTCGTGAGAGGCGCCCTCACGATCACCGACACGACGCGCGACATCGAGTTTCCCGTCCGCGTGATCGCGCTGCGCGACAGCTATCTCGTCGACGGCCGGGTGACCATCCGCCTGACCGACTTCCACATTCCCATTCCGCGTTTTCTGATCTTCGCGGCCGAGGATCCGGTCGAGGTCTCGCTCAAGCTCGCGCTTCGTGCGTCAGCGGGAAAGTGATGCGCTTCGCCGAACCCTTCTGTCCTGGAGGTGGGGGCGTGTGAGCGCACTGGCCTACGCACAACAGCACCGCGATCGGTTCGTGGACGAGCTACGGACGCTGCTGCGCATTCCGAGCATCAGCACGCTGCCGCAGCATCGCGAGGACATCCGCCGCGCGGCCGACTGGCTGCTGGCCCACCTGCGGGAGCTCGGCCTGACCGCCGAACTCATCCCGCTCGAGGGGGGCCATCCCATCGTGTACGGGCAGTGGATGAAGACGGTGGGGCGCCCCACGGTGCTGTTCTACGGCCACTATGACGTGCAGCCGGTGGATCCCCTGACGGAGTGGACCTCCCCCCCGTTTGAGCCCACACTCCGTGGAGACGATCTCTTTGCCCGCGGGGCGTCGGATGACAAGGGTCAGGCGTTCGGGGTGATCAAGGCGCTGGAGGCGTTCCTGCGGAGCGACGGCGCGCTTCCCCTCAATGTGAAGGTTCTGCTGGAGGGAGAGGAAGAGATCGGCAGCCCGGGCATTAACCGGTGGATCGACCGCCACGCGCGGAAAGTGTCCTGCGACATGGCCTGGGTGTCGGATGGGTCGCTATATACGAAAGGGTTGCCGAGCATCGTGACCGGCCTGCGGGGGTTGGTGTACACCGAAGTCGAGATCCGCGGGGCATCCCACGACCTGCACTCCGGACAGCACGGCGGCGCCGCGCCGAATCCCGTGAACGCCGTCGCGGCCATCATCGCCGGGCTGCACGATCGCCGCGGGCGCGTGACCGTTCCACGATTCTATGCCTCCGTGCGGGATCCGTCGCCGGAAGAAAAATCGTCCTGGGAGCGCCTCCCGTTCCGCGAGGAGGAGTACCTGGCCGACCTGGGTGTCTCGACGGCGCCGGGGGAGGCGGGCTACGGGATTCTGGAGCGCCGGTGGTCGCGGCCGACGCTGGACGTGCACGGCATCGCCGGCGGCTGGACGGGAGCGGGCTCGAAGACGGTGATTCCCGCGAAGGTCGTCGCCAAAGTCAGCATGCGGTTGGTGCCCGACCAGCGGGCCCGGACGGTCCTGCGGGCGTTTGAGAAAAAAGTGAAGCGGCTCGCGCCGCCCGGCGTCGAGGTGGAGGTCCGCGAGCTGGCCGGTGCAGATCCCGTGTTGATCGAGCCCACCATGCCGCCGGTGCGGACCGCCTCGGCGGTCGTGCGGGAGATCTGGGGGGCCGACCCGGTGTTCGTGCGGGAAGGCGGCAGCATCCCCATTGTGGCCAAGTTCGACCGCGTGCTCAAAGTCCCCACGGTCCTCTTCGGGTTCGGCCTGCCCGACGACAACCTCCATGCCCCCAACGAGAAGTTCCACCTGCCCAACTTCCACCGGGGCATCGCCACGGTCATCACCTGGATGGAGCGCGTGGCGGGCTGAACACCTTCCCGATCGCCCAGTCCCGGCTCGAGATGATCCAGCTGGTCCTCCCCGGGGACGCGAATGTCCGCGGAACCCTGTATGGCGGCCGGATGATGGACTGGATCACGACGGCTGCCACGATGGCGGCGATGCGGATCGCCCACGGGGCGGTCGTGCTGGGTGCGATGGACGATCTGGATTTCCTCGGTCCGGTGCACGTCGGGGACGTCGTGACGGCGCGGGCCCAGGTCGAGTACATCGGCCGGGCGTCCCTCGAGGTGGGAGTCGAGGTGGTCGCGGAGAACCCCCGCGGCGGCGGACCGCGCCTCGCGACCTCAAGCCACCTGGCGATGGTGGCCATCGATCCCGACGGCCGCTCGCGGCCGGTGGGGGCCGAGATCGCGCCGGCGAGCCGGGAAGAAGCGGTGGTGTTCGAGCGTGCGAGGGCACGGCGGGCCGAGCGCGCGGGGCATCTGGCCGACCGGACGGTGCGGGCGGGGCAGGTCGAGGAGGACAGCGCCGGTCTGACCCACACGCTTGAGATTGCCCGCGTGGTGTTTCCCGACGACGCCGTCCTGGGGACGTTGATGTTCGCCGGCCGCCTGATGATGCATCTCGATGAGGCCGCGTCGATTCTGGCGCTGCGGTTCTGCCGGGGGCCCATCGTCACGGCGTCGACCGACGCGCTGGCGTTCTACGCGCCGATCCGCGTGGGGGAAATCGTGACCTACAAGGCGGCGCTCAACCACGTCGGCCGCACGTCAATGGAAGTCGGCGTCAAGGTGGTGGCGGAGCACCCGCTCACCGGCGTCCGCCGGCACACATGCACGGCGTTCCTCACGATGGTCCACGTCGATGCGGAAGGGCCGAAGCCGGTGCCGGTCTACGCGCCGTCCACCGCGGCCGAACGGCGGCACTGGACGGAGGCGCAGGTTCGCCGCGCCCGCCGCCAGCAGCGGCGCGCACGCCTTCACGGAGCGGGGTCCTGACGGCCGCGCCCCTGGGGTGGTCGCCGACGAGATGCAGACGCTGATCGACTTCGTGCTCCACATCGACGTGCACCTCGACGCCGTGATCCGGCACTATGGCGGATGGACGTATGCTGTGCTCGGCGCGGTGATTTTTGCCGAGACCGGCTTCGTGGTCACCCCGTTCCTCCCGGGAGATTCCCTGCTGTTCGCCGCGGGAACCCTGGCGGCGAGGGGAAGTCTCCAGGTCGGCGTCCTCGTGGTGCTGCTGGCCGCCGCCGCGATTGCCGGCGACAGCGTGAACTATTGGATGGGGAGCGCGGCCGGATCCCGGGTGCTGGCCGGCCGATGGTCGCGCGTCGTGAAGCCGGAGTACCTGGAACGCACACACCGCTTCTACGAAC
>JBIOWP010000067.1:0-4750 GCA_044868695.1 bacterium | reverse complement strand
CTCCGCCAGGCGGAAGAAGCACTCCGGCAGGCCCGCGCCAGCCTCGAGCACAGCCGGGCGCAGCTCCGCCGTGCGGAGGAACTGTTCCGCCAGGGATACGTGTCCCAGGACCGGATCGACGCCGCTCAGCTGGACGTCGCGCTGCAGGACGCGCGGGCACGGTCCGCGCAGGAACAGGTGGCGCTGCTGCAGCGTGGGACGAGTCCCGAAGCGATCGGGGTTGCGCGCGCGCAGGTGGCCGAAGCTGAGGTCGCGCTGCGGCAGGCCGAAAGCCAGCTGGCCGATCGGATCGTGACCGCGCCCGCGGACGGCGTCGTGGGGCGGCGGCTGGTCAATCGCGGGAGCACCGTCACGCCGTCGACCCTGCTGCTGCAGCTGATCGACATTGACCCGGTGGTCGTCGTCGTCGCGTTGGCTGAACAGGAACTGGTTCGTGTCACACCCGGCCTGCAGGCAACGGTCCGGACCGATGCCCTGCCTGGACGGACGTTTACTGGGCGTGTGGTCTCAGTGAGTCCTACGCTCTCCAGCTCGACGCGGACGGCGGACGCGCGCATCGAGCTGGAGAACCCGGCGCATGTGCTCCGCCCCGGCATGTTCGTCAGCGCGGAGATCGTGCTGGCGCGCCGGGAACAGGTGCTGGCCGTGCCCGTCGATGCCGTGCTGGAGCGTGAGACCGGACCGATCGTGTTCGTGATCCGCGGGCAGACGGCCTACGCGACTCCGGTCGCTCTGGGGGCCTCCAACGGCACGCTGGTGGAGGTGACCACCGGGCTGGCCGATGGCGACGTGATCGCCGTGGCCGGGCACCGCACGCTGCGGGACGGGATGCCCGTGGCGGTGCCGGATCAAGGGTCCGGCCGTCCATGAATCTCTCCAAGGTCGCCGCCTCGCGTCCGATCGGCACCTTCATCATCTACGGCGTCGTCGTGCTCCTTGGCGTCGTCAGCCTGCTCAGCCTGCCGATTGACCTGCTGCCCGAACTGTCGTTTCCTCGCCTGAGCATCAGTACAGAATATCCTGGCGCCGGTCCCGAGGAAGTGGAAAATCTTGTGACGCGTATCCTCGAAGAAGCCGTCGGCACCGCTGTCGGCGTCGAGGACGTCATCTCCACATCCTCTGAAGGGAACTCCAGGATCGTGGTGACCTTCCCCTTCGGGACAGACCTCGATGCGGCCGCATCCGACGTCCGCGCGTCCATCGAACGGGCCCGCCGTCGACTGCCTGATGCCGCGTCGGCTCCCATCGTCTTCAAGTTCGATCCTTCCCAGTTCCCGATCGTGCAGCTTGGGCTTGTCAGCCGGTCCCCTGAGGTGGGCCAGATCCAGCTGCGGCAGCTCGCGGACGAACAGATTCTGTTCCGGCTGGAGCGTATCCCGGGTGTCGCCGCCGCCACGATCTTAGGCGGGCTCCGCCGGCAGATTCTCGTGGAGATGGATCCCGTCCGGCTGCAGGCGCTGGCGATCCCCGAGCGGGAGCTGGTTGCCGCGCTGGGAGCCGCGAATCTCACGGCTCCCGGAGGCCAGGTCATCGAGGGCGCGCGCCAGTTGGGCCTGCGGGTGCTGAGCCAATCTCAGAGCCTGTCGCAGATTGCCCGCACTGTGGTCGCCGTGCGGAACGGCGTGCCCGTGTATGTCGGCGATGTCGCCCGAGTGCTGGAGGGCCAGGAGGAGCAGACCAGCCTCGTGCGCGTGAACGGCCAGTCGGGCGTCCTGTTCCAGATCCAGCGACAGTCCGGCGCGAACACCGTGGCTGTGTCCGATCGCGTGCAGCGGGAAGTCCGGACCGTCGGTCCGTCCCTGCAGGGCGCGGAGCTCCTGGTGCTGAACGATAGCGCCCGGTTCATCCGGCGCAGCATCGGCTCGGTGCAGCAGGCGCTGATGCTCGGCGGCATCCTCGCCGTCGGGGTGCTCACAGTCTTCTTGCGCGACTGGCGCAGCGTCCTCATCATCGGGACCGCCGTACCCGTCTCTGTCATCGCCGCCTTTTCGTTGATGTTCTTCTTCGGCTACACGCTGAACTTGATGACCCTGGGCGCCCTGACCCTGGGGATTGGGATGTTGATCGATGCGTCGATCGTCGTGCTCGAGAATATCTTCCGTCACAGAGAGCGGGGCCGGACCGGTGAAGACGCGGCCACGGCCGCGACCGACGAGGTGGCGTCGGCCATCGTAGCGTCGACCCTCACGACCGTCGTCGTGTTCCTGCCGGTCATGTTCATGCGCAATAGCGTGATCACCACGCAGCTGTTTTTCCAATTTTCCGCCGTAGTCGCGTTCGCGCTGCTGTGCTCGCTGGTGGTCGCCCTCACGCTAATCCCGACTCTCGCGGCCCGCCTGCCGCGGCTGGAGGGGGCATCCGCCGGCCGGGCGGCGAGCCGCCTGCACGCGGGGTACCGGCGTGTGCTCGCCTGGGCGCTGCAGCACCGCGCGGCGGTCTACGGCGCCGCCGCCCTGATCTTTGCGGTCGGTATGGGCAGCCAGGCGCTATTAGGCCGGGAGACGATCCCCGCGGCGGATGAAGGAGAGCTCTTTGTCTCCATCGCGCTGCCGACCGGGACCCGGCTTGAGGTGACCGATGGAGTGCTGGCAGGCCTGGAGCGGGTCATCGAGGAGACCGTGCCTGAAGCCGAGTATGTGACCGTCACCGGAGGCAGCACTGCGTTCGGTGGAGGATCACACCGTGGCACGCTGCGCGTCCGCCTGGTCGGCCGCGGTGAGCGGTCGCGTACCACGGAGGCCATCGCCGATGACCTGCGCCGCCGCGTGCAGGTTCCCGGCGGTCGCGTGTTCGTCCGCGCGAGCAGCGGTGCGTTCGGATTCCTCCGGTTCGGCGGTGCCGATCCGGTCGAAGTGGAGATCCGGGGGTTTGACCTACGCCAGGGGATCCTGCTGGCGCAGGAAGTGCGCGACCTGCTCGAGGGGATTCCGGGCATCACCGATGCGAACGTCGCCCGCGAAGAGCAGCTGCCTGAAGCGGTGCTGCGCATCGACAACGAGCGGGCGGCCGCCTTTGGGTTGACGCCCCCGCAGGTCGCCGAGGCGATCCAGACCGCAGTGGCCGGCGGTGTCGCAACGACGCTCCGCGCCGGAGGCCGGGAGACCGACATTGTCGTCCGTCAGCAGGAAGGGCGCGAACTCCGGCCGGCCCAGGTACTGTCCATTCCCCTCATCACGCCGGCGGGCCGCAGGGTCCTGGTCGGTCAGGTCGCTGTCCTGGCGCGGGGAGAAGCTCCGACGCAGATCGAACGCCGCAGCCGCCAGCGGGTCATCGCGGTGTCGGCGGGCATCAGCGGGCGCGACTTCGGCAGCGTGATGGATGATGTGCGCGCTGCGCTTGCCGCATTGACGGTGCCGGAAGGATTCAGCCTCGTCCTCGGCCAGGCCTACGAGGAGCAACTGCGGGCCTACCGGCAGCTCACGTGGGGGTTCGTCCTGGCGGTCGGTTTGGTGTTTGCGGTCATGGCCGTGCAGTTCGAGGCGCTGCTGGAGCCGCTGCTGATCATGGGCTCGCTGCCGTTTGCGCTCAGCGGCGCCCTGCTGACGCTGTTTCTCACCGGCACGACTCTCAACATCCAGTCATTGATCGGTCTGATCGTGTTGGCCGGCGTCGTCGTAAACAACGCCATCCTGCTGATTCAATTCATCTTGACGCTCCACCGGCGAGAGGGCCTTACGCCCCAGGCCGCCGCAATCGAGGGGGCGGCCACGCGCCTGCGGCCCGTCCTCATGACGACGGCGACGACCATCATGGGTCTGCTGCCGGTGGCGATCGGCATCGGCGAAGGCGCGGAACTCCAGGTCCCGCTGGCGCGGGCAGTCGTGGGCGGGCTGGCGCTAGGCACGCTCGTGACTCTGGTGTTCATTCCCACCCTCTACGTCACAGTCGAGGAGTTCCGGGAGCGCCACGCAACGGCGCGGGCGGCCGGCCTGGCGCTGTCGCGTCCGGCTCCGGTTGCCGGTGGGGAGAACGGCGAGCAGGCCGGGTCCAGCCGGGGTTGATGCGGGCGGGGCGGTGCCTGGCCGGACTCCTGGTGCTGGCCGTCCTGTCGCTGCCCGCGGCCGCTCAATCGCCGCAGGTCACCTTTGCCACGTCTGACGGGATTACGCTGCGCGGCCGGCTCTGGGGCGGCGGTCCTCGCGCCGTTATTCTGTCCCACATGTTTGGAACGGACCAGTCGGTGTGGTTCACGCTGGCGCCTGTACTCGCCGGCGCCGGGTACCGCGCGCTCACTTACGATTTCCGCGGCGTCGGCCGGTCGGGAGGACAGCTGGTCATCGCGCAGGTCGACCGCGATGTCCAGGCGGCCATCCGGTATGTGCGCGCGCACGGGGCGCGGCAGGTGTTCCTGATCGGCGCCAGCATGGGAGGAACCGCGTCGCTGGTGGTCGCCGGCACGACACGTGTCGACGGGGTGGTCGTGATGGCCAGCGGCACGCAGTTCGGCGGGCTGAACGCGCGTCCCCATCTGACCGGGCTGACCACGCCCAAACTCTTCATCGTCGGCAGCGGCGACTCGCCGTTCATCCACAGCGCCCGGTACATGTACGATCACACCCCGCACCCCAAGGCGTTGGTGGTCATCCCCGCCGTGCAGCACGGGACCTACATGCTGAAGACGAAGCACCGCGAGATCATTGAGCACACCATCATGGACTTCTTAGATAAGTACTCGAGGTCGTAGCGCTAGGACTGCAGTTCCGTCAGAAACTCGAGTCCCTGCCCGAGCGCGATGATTCCCGGGAATGTC
>JBIOWP010000066.1:0-3040 GCA_044868695.1 bacterium | reverse complement strand
ATCGAGCTGAACGAGGCGTTTGCCGCCCAGGTCATTCCCTGTATCCGCGAATTGAAGATTCCCACGGAGAAACTCAATCCGAACGGCGGGGCCATCGCGCTGGGACATCCGATCGGGTTTTCGGGGGCGCGCCTGGTGACCACGCTGGTGCACGAGCTGCGGCGGCGGAAGGGGCGCTACGGCCTGGCGACGATGTGCATCGGGGTCGGGCAGGGCATCGCGATGGTCGTCGAGAGCCTCGGCTGACTAGATCTTTCCCACGAGAATCGGCGTCGAAGTTGGCTGCGGCGCACCAGACGGCCCGCGCTCGATCGAGATCGCCACCGCCTGGTAGCGCGCGAAGTCCGCAACCACCGGTAGGACCACAGGTTGACCCGGCACCGGCCGGAAGATGCCGGCACTATCGGGCTGCGTCCCGGCGATGAGCCACAGTTGGTACACGAACTCCCGGCCCGGGTCTCGCAGGTCGGACACCACCAGGGCCCCCTGCCCGCGGTCCGGATCATAGACGAGGCGCACGGCGGCTGCGACGCTCCCGGTGAGGGACACCGACCGCGACGACGGCGCGGCGAGCAGAACGAGGATCTGCTCCTGCGCCTGTAGCCGGGCGGCGAGCGCCGCGAGTTGCCGGTTCGCCTCCACGCTGAGACCCGTCAGGGCGACGAGCAGGAGTGCGGCAGCGGTAGCCAGTCCCACCGCCCATCCCCGCGCCAGCGTAATCACGCCCCCTCGTCCCGGGATCCCGTCCAGCACGGCCTCACGGAGCCCCGGCGGCGGGGAGACCTGCCGAACTGCCGCGCCGAGGTGTCCGGCGACCTCTTGCAGCGACACCAGTTCGCGCTGGCACTGTGCGCAGGATTGCACGTGAGCCGACACCGCGCGCGTCTCCTCCTCGTCCAGCGCGTGCAGCGCGAAGGCGGCCAGGAACTCGGAGACCTGTTCGTGCGTCACCGCCGCTCCTCCCCCGCCTGGACCAGCAGGGCCCGCAGGCGTTGCATCCCATCACGGATTCTCGTCTTAACCGTCCCGAGGGGGACCCGCAGCCGGCTCGCGATCTCTTGTTGGGTATACCCGCCGTAGTAGGCCAGCACAATCGCTGCACGCTGGTCAGGTGAGAGCACCATCAGGGCGCTGCGCACGGTCGCGCCTTCGACACCGCGGAGGACCTGCTCCACGACGTCGGGGCCGGCACTCGCCCCGGTGTCTCCCTCGGGAAGCGGTTCCGTTGTTCGAACCCGCTGCCGGCGCAATGCGTCGACCGTGCGATGATGGGCGAGGGACAGCATCCAGGAGCGGACGCTGCCGCGTTCGGGTGAGAATTCGGCTGCGCCGCGCCAGACGGTGAGAAAGATCTCTTGGGCGACTTCCTGGGCGGCGTGAGCGTTCCCCAGCATCCGGAGGGCGAGCGAGTAGACGCCGCGGCTGTACCGGTCGTACAGTGTCTGAAATGCGGTCGCATCCCGCCGCGCAATCCGCGCCAGCAGGGCCGCCTCATCATCCGCTTGCGCTGCGCTGCGGTCCATTTCCCACCCCACCGCACAGGACCGAAGGGGCCGTTCCACGGATCGCAGCATGGTTCCTGTGGTCATCCGGCGCGGTCCCTCCTGTGCTGTTCTTCGCGCGGCACGCCCTCATGGATGGTCCAATCCGCCGGCCCGGGTCATGCGAATGGTCGAGGCGAAGGCGCGGCTTCCACGGATCTCCCGGGGCGTGGGAGTGCGCCATTCCAGACCGTGACGGAGGTGGCGTATGGCATGGACTCGACGTTGGCTGGTGCCGCTGGCGATGGTGGCTGTCGCCGCGGTCGCAGTGGTTCCTGGATTGCTCGTCGCTTCTGACCACGACGATGGCGAGACGGACACGAAGGGCCGGAATGTCAACCTGACGGATGTCTACGCCTTCCGGGAAAAGGACCAGAACATCGGCTCCTCTCCGAAGGATCTCATCCTCATCATGAACACCAACCCGCGGTCGATCGCCAGGCAGCAGTACTACTTCAGCACGAACGCTCGTTACGAGTTCAAAATCGAGCGTGTGTTTGATAACAACGCCGTCCCAGGCGAGACGCTCGCCCCCAGTGGGCTGGTGTCCCCTGACGTGGTGGTGCGGTTTGAATTTGGTGCACCGGATGCCACGAGCAGGCAGCCCATCACACTGACCGTCATCCGGGAGGGGGTGCCGACCACTGTCAGTGCGGGCACGACAACCCCGTTGAACGCAGAACCCATCGTCAACAAGATCTCGCTGGACGCGGGCCAGGTGAGCATCTTTGCGGGTCTGCGAGAAGACCCGTTTTTCTTTGACGTCGAGCAGTTCTTCCGGGTCCGCGCGGGGGCCCTCGGCATAGGACCTGCAGTGGGCTTCAGGCCGTCATGTTCGACCACGCCGGTCGCCTGTGCGCTCGATTTTACGGCGGGGTATAACGTCAACGCCGTCGTGATGCGGGTGCCGATTGACCTCTTGCGGGGCTCAACCACTGCGGCCACGTTCGACGTCTGGGCCACGATCTCAGTGTGCGCAGGCGGCAGCTGCACCCAGGTGGAGCGGCTCGCTCAGCCGGCCATCAACGAAGGCCTGATCGTCACCAACGACTTTCTGAACACGCTCAACCAGGTGGGTCCAGAGGTTGAGGCCGCCATTTTGGCGAGTCCCAATCCGTTGGCCAACCCTATCCTTGCGGAGGCGGCGCAGACGCTGCTCGCCCTCGGGAATACCCCGGCGCAAGCCGTGGCGATCGCGACAGCGTTTCTGCCGGACGTGATGCGGATTGATACAACCGGGCCCAGCGGCTACGCGGCCGCCGTCAATGCCGCCGGCCGACCCATCCGTGGCCGCAGGATCACCGACGATGTGATTGACATCACGCTGAGTGTCATCGTTCCGGGTACGGTGCCTGCGGTAGAAAGCGACAACGTGTCCTACGCCGGACCGAACGCCAACGGGTCAGGCCACAGGCCACTCTTGCCAAAGTTCCCGTACCTGGCTGATCCTAACTAGCTGTGGTGGGCGGCGCCGTGCAGCACGCGGCGCCGCCCACGGC
>JBIOWP010000065.1:0-4105 GCA_044868695.1 bacterium | reverse complement strand
CTGCAAAGATGACGGGAACGAAGAACCGGGCCTCGTTGGGCGTCGCTCTTTCCACCTGACTCCGGCCTTCAAAGAACGCCGCAAGTCCTCTGTCCGTCGTCAGGTTGCCTCCGGCAATTCGCGCCCTCTCCGGCTCGGGGACATTGCTATACAGAAGAACCCCGTCTGCCCGCCACAGCCGGATCTGAATTACCCGGTCGGAGATCCCGTGGGCACGGAAGAGGTCGTCAAAAAGGGCCCGCCGTTCCGGCGGGAGCGCCTTCCTGAGGTCGGCCGGCCGGAGCTGCGGGGAGATCGCCCGCACCACGCGCTCCGCCGCCACCTGCGCCTCGTCCCTGACCGCAGATGATTCGATCGCCCGAACGGTGACCTCAGAGAGGAACGCTGCGAGTGCCACGGCGATCGCCGCGCTGGTAATCGTGAAGCGCTGCAGCAGGGTAAGCCGGGACCAGAGGCGGACCATACGTGTGGAGGATACCCTTCCCGCTGCGGGCTAGTCCCCCTCCAGCCCCCGGACGCCGGCCTGTGGCAGGGTTCTTGCTCTGTAATTAGGTCACGCAGCGCTTGCTACCCAAGTCACTTGGGGCTACACTGACGGATGCCGGAGGGAAACCGCGTGCGCGTGCGACCACGAGCAGGGCTCTTCGCAGTACTTGCCGCGTCTGCAGTTGTGCTGTTTGGCGTGGCTGCCCCACCCTGGGCGGTTCGCTTTCTCCTGCGGAGCCCCATCGTGCTGGTCGGCGACGCGATCGCGGCAATCCGTCTGGCTTTCGCCCCACAAGCGGCTCGGCCGTCAGTAACAGATTCGCCGGCCACCGGTCAGACCCAGACCGGCGGGACTCCCATCGTTCCAAGCATTGGCAGTTTCGCCGGGTGGCCCGCATCTACAACGGATGCTGGGCCACAGGGTAGCTCACCTTCGGGAACCGTCCTGCCGCCGCGCATCGTGCCCGGGCCGTCGCCCGTTCCTGAAAACCCGGGGACTCCACCGGCGGAACCGCTCCCGTCACCCGATGAGATCCTGCCGCCGCCTGAACAAGTGCTCGATCCCGTCGAAGAGAGCGTGGACCCTGTCCTTGACCCCGTGCAGGAGACTCTCGATCCTGTCCTGGGCCCGGTTGAGAAGGCTCTGGAGCCTGTCATTGGTCCGGTCGAGAGAGCTGTCGAACCCATCGTCGGCACAGTCGAAAAGGCAGCGGAACCGGTGGTGGATGCGGTAGGAAGTGCCGTGGAACCGGTTGTAGACAACGTGGAAAGTACCGTGGAACCTGTTGTCGACGCGGCCGAGAAAACCGCGGAGCCGGTCGTTGACACAGTGAAGGACGTCATCGACAAGATCGGCGGGCCGTAACTCCCCCGAAAGTCTCAGCCTAGTTATCGCCCTGCTTCGCTGCGCGAGATAACGATTCGCGCTCCATCGCGCACATTCTTGAACGCGCCCGGATTATCGCGCAAATGGCCGATGACCGTCACAGGACTCGCGGGCCGGATCTCATCATCCTTGCTGGCTGGCGTCGGTCCGAAGAAGACGCAGAACGCGCGCTCCGGCGGCCAGTATCCAAGATCCCCTGCCTGAACAATGTCCTGCCCCAGTTCCTGCGGCACGCGGAGGGGGATCTCACAGTAGATTTCTTCGCCCCACGTGCTGACGCTCGCGCGGATCGGCAGCGCGTTCCACACCGCTTTCGCCGTCTCGGTGTCGTTGAGTTCGGCCTTCGCGTTCACCGGACCGGCTTGAATGTTGATCTCCCGCTTCACTCGATCCTCCCTGCTACGTGAGCCGCAGGCGGCGGAGCAGCATGGCGTTGACAGCCACGATGACGGTCGACGCACTCATCAGGATTGCGCCCACGGCCGGCGAGAGCAGCAGCCCCCACGCATAGGCGACGCCGGCGCCCAGCGGCAGGGCAAACGTATTGTACCCGGTCGCCCAGAACAAGTTCTGCACCATCTTGGCGTAGGTCGCCGACGCCAGTCGCAGCGCGCGGACCACGTCCAGCGGATCGTTGTCCATCAACACCAGGTCCGCCGACTCGATCGCCACGTTGGTGCCGGCACCGATCGCCACGCCCAGATCCGCCTCGAGGAGGGCGGGCGCGTCGTTGATCCCATCGCCCACGAACGCGACGGGGCCATCCCGCTTCAGCTCAGCGATGATGCGTGACTTGTCCGCGGGTAGGACCCGGGCATAGTAGCGGTCGACGGCGAGCTCCCGCGCCACGGTCTTCGCCACGGCGTCCGCGTCGCCGGTGATCACGACAACCGCGCGGCCCATCTGCTGCAGGCGGCGCACCGCCTCCCGCGCGCTATCGCGGACCTTGTCGGCGAGTGAGAAGAGCGCCAGCGCCTGTGTCTGGTCCATCAGCGCAATGACGCTCTCGCCGCGCGTCTCGGCCTCCGCCAGCCCGCTGCGCAGGGCGCCGTCAAGCCGGAGGCCCAGCTCGCTGACCCATTCTGGGCGCCCAACCCGATACTGCCGGTGCTCGACCACACCCTCGACGCCCCGGCCCGGAACAGCCTTGAAGTCGACGGCCCCGCCGACCGGGATCCCGCGCGCCTTCGCCTCCTCGACGACCGCCTCCGCCAGTGGGTGCTCGGACCGCGACTCCAACGCCGCTGCCACCGCGAGGGCCGCCTTGGCGTCTGTCTGTCCATTCACGTAAACCGCGCGTACAATGAACCGGCCCTCGGTGAGCGTGCCGGTCTTGTCAAACGCCACCGTCTTGATGTCCCGGGCTCGCTCGAACGCCTCACGGTTGCGCACGAGGATGCGGTGACGCGCCGAGAGACCCGTGGCATTCACCGTCACCAGTGGGATCGCCAGGCCCAGAGCGTGCGGGCAGGCGATGACCATCACGGTCACCATGCGTGTGATGGCGAAATCCGGCTTAAACCCGAGAACGAGCCATGCAAACACGGTCACGATGCCGCCACCGATGGCCACGAGGGTCAACCACAGCGCCGCCCGATCCCCCAAGGCCTGAAACCGGCTGCGGGACGTCTGCGCGTCCTGAACCAGACGCTGAATCTGGCTCAGGGTGGTCGCGTCGCCCGTCCGCTCGACGCGCAGGACGAGCGCACCCTCGCCGTTGACCGAGCCGGCCACGACCTCCACACCCGGCTCCTTGGGGACAGGGCGCGACTCGCCCGTGAGAAATGCCTCGTTGACGCTGCTCGCGCCTTCGACCACGATGCCGTCGGCCGGTACCTGTTCGCCGGGCCGGACAAGGATCCGGTCGCCCGCCCGCAGCTCGGAAACCGGCACGTCGGCCACATCCCCTCCCTGTCCCACGCGATGGGCGATGGCCGGCATGAGCGAGGCCAGGTGCTCGAGGGCGCGGCTCGCGCCCTGGACCGCGGCCATCTCGATCCAGTGGCCGAGGAGCATGATCGTGATGAGGGTCGCCAGCTCCCAGTACAGCGGTGTGCCGCCGAGCAGCCCCAGCGTCACTGTCATGCTGTAGACGAACGCGACCGAGATCGCCAAGCTGACGAGCGTCATCATGCCCGGCTGGCGCGCGGTCAACTCGCGGTACGCACCTTGGACGAAAGGACGCCCGCCGTAGACGTAGAGCACCACGGCGAGCACCGGCGCAGCCCATAGCGAACCCGGGAACTCGACGACCCGGTAACCGAACCACTGCTGGAACATGTGGTCAGCGTAGAGGATCGGGAGCGTCAGCAATAGGCTGAGCCAGAACCGGTTGCGAAACATCTGCGGGGTGTGGCCGGCATGCTTGTCGTGCCCGGCCCGCGCCGGGTGCTCGGGCTTCGCGCTCATTTCCGCGTGACCTACCTGATGGGCATGCTCGTGGTGGTGGTGTTGCATAACAGCCTCCTGCCATAAGGCCTACAGGGAGGATACCTCGGATGCAGTAGTCGCAGCAACTCTGTCCTTGACATCCTATCAAAGGGATTGTGACGACCTCGGAGAAATCGTGGGCGGCGCTTACGCGGGGGGATCGGAGAAGGACATGAATCTAACTGCTTCCCAGCGGGCGTTTCTCGAACAGCATCATTCCGCGGCGATGGCCACACTCCGGCCGGATGGGACGGCTCACGCCGTGCGGGTCGGCGTGGCCCTGATCGACGGCCGGCTGCAGAG
>JBIOWP010000064.1:0-18002 GCA_044868695.1 bacterium | reverse complement strand
CGTCAATCCTCTTCGGTATTCCAGGCGAAGGCACGACCGCCGCCACGATTCTCGACGGACATGCGATGGCCAAGAAGGGCGAGGCCGGACGGGCGCTCGGGGCGGCGCTGATGAGCTCGCTGGTCGGCGCGCTGGTCGGTGCTGCCGCGCTCGCGCTCGCCATCCCGGTCGTCCGACCGCTGGTGCTCGCGTTCGGGTCGCCTGAATTGTTCATGCTGTCCATCCTGGGCATCGCATTTATCGCCTCGCTCAGTGCCCGCGGGTCCCGGGCAATGATCCGCGGGTTCCTGGGAGGGTGTCTGGGGCTGCTCTTCGCCGCGGTGGGGTCGGATCCGCAGTCCGGGCACCTCCGGTTCACATTTGGAACGCTCTACCTCTGGCAGGGGCTGGACCTCGTGCCTGCCCTGGTCGGGTTCTTTGCGATTCCCGAAATCATCGACCTCGCGGTCCGCGGGACGGCGATCGCGGGAGCCGCGCCGACCGGACGGCTGGGCGGCGTGCTGGAAGGGATCAAGGACACCTTCCGCCATTTCTGGCTCACCATCCGCTGCAGCATTATCGGCACGTACATCGGGATCATTCCGGGGCTGGGCGGCGGTGTGGCGCAGTGGATCGCCTACGCGCACGCGGCACAGAGCGGGAAAACGCCGCAGGACCGCACGGGCTTCGGGCGCGGCGACGTCCGGGGCGTCCTGGGTCCGGGCGCCGCCAACAACTCGAAGGAAGGCGGAGCGCTGATTCCCACGGTCGCGTTCGGCGTTCCGGGCAGTTCCGCGATGGCCATCCTACTTGGAGGGTTCCTGCTGGTGGGCCTCACGCCCGGACCGGACATGCTGACCAGGCACCTGAACGTGACGCTCTCGATGGTGTGGACGATCGTCCTGGCCAATATCATCACGGTCACCGCGAGCCTGGTGTTCCTGAACCAGCTGGCGCGCATCACCGCCGTGCGCGGATCGCTGCTGATCCCCTTCCTAATCGTACTCACCTTCCTTGGCTCGTATACCAACAACAACAGCCTGGGTGATGTGATCGTCATGCTGTTCTTCGGCGCTCTCGGGTATCTCATGGTGCGATTCGGGTGGCCGCGCGCGCCGCTGGTCCTGGGTCTGGTCCTCGGGGAAATCGCCGAACGGTATCTGTGGATCTCGGTCGCGCGCTATGGGGCCACCTGGTTGACACGCCCCGT
This sequence comes from bacterium, assembly GCA_044868695.1. GTDB lineage: Bacteria > Sysuimicrobiota > Sysuimicrobiia > Sysuimicrobiales > Kaftiobacteriaceae > JBIOWP01. Next base: position 16,813 of record JBIOWP010000064.1, on the reverse strand, counting down.
GGTGGTGCTCCTCTTCATCCTAACCGTCACGGTCATCGTCTCTTCCCTTATTCAACAGCGACGCGCCGAGGCCAAGGCGGACGTGCCGGGAGTTGTCGGTGCGGGTTAGCGGCCGGTTCCTCTTTAGCGCAGCGGTCGCCCTGGTCGCGGGATGGGCGTTGCTGGAAACACGCGGCTGGGGCATCAAGGCCGCGCTCTACCCCCGCGTCGTCGCGCTGCCACTGCTGCTGCTGGCCGCGGCGGAGAGCGTGCTCTGTCTTAGAGGCGCCGCACTGCCGGCGGAGGCCGCCGATGAAGAGGAACCTGACACACGGAAGACCGCCGTGATCGCGGCCTGGATCGCCGGCCTGTTTGGGGCGGTGATCCTCCTGGGGTTTCAGGCTGCCGTGCCGCTCTTCGTCCTCGGGTACCTGCGGGCCCAGGGCAGAGAAGGATGGGGAATCTCAGTCGTCCTCGCCTTCCTGGCAGGGCTGGTGTTTCACCTCTTGTTCGTCAACCTGCTGCACCTGCCGCTGCCGGCCGGGCTGCTCTGGAGGGCTGTGGGCAGATGACCGGCGCATGGCAGGAACCCCGGGGAGACGCGCGGGCGGGCTATGGCAAGTGGCGGCGACCTCCCTCTCCCTACGACAGTTTCATGGAATCCCAGGGGATCCCGATCTACCGCGGGATCGGCGTCAAGCGGGTGCAGGACCTCCCGCTCGCCCCGTGGGCGCGAGTCGGCGGGAAGGGCACGTTCATTCAGCTGTACGGAACCGAAGGGATCTGGGGATGCTACCTCGTCGAGATCCCCGCTGCCCAGGCGCTCCATCCCGAGCGCCACTTATATGAGGAAATCATCTTCGTCGTGGAAGGACGGGGCGCCGCGGAGATCTGGCACGAGGATGGCGCCCGGCACGAGATCCTGGAGTGGCAGCCCGGCTCGCTGTTCGCGATCCCGCTCAACACCCACCACCGGCTCATCAACAGCATGGCCTCCGGACCGGCCCTGCTGCTCGCCGGCACCAGCGCACCCAGCGCGTTCAACTTGTTCACCAACCAGGACTTCGTCTTCAACTGCCCCTATGTCTTCCGCGACCGGTACGACGGCAGTGGGGACTACTTCACGCCGCGCCCGCTGGAACTCGAACCCGACCCGTACCGCGGTCTGGCCATGGTGACGGCGGCCATCATCCCCGACGCCGTGCGCGTTCCGCTGCCGCTTGACAACCGCCGCTCGCCGGGATTCCGGCGCCTGGAACCTCACCTGGCCAAGAACGTCTTCTACCACTGGATCGGCCAGCACGAGGCGGGCCGCTACTCGAAGGCGCATGCGCACGAATCGGCGGCCGTGTTGATCTGCATCGCGGGCAAGGGCTACACGTACGCCTGGCCGCGGGAGCTCGGGACGCGCCCGTGGGAAACGGGCCAGGCGGATCACGTGCTCCGACAGGATTACGAACCGGTCGGGATGGTCAGCGCCGCCCCGATGGGCGGCCAGCACTTCCATCAGCATTTCGGGGTGAGCCGCGATCCGCTGCGTCTGATGGCCTGGTTCGGGCCGTTCGGCCGGGGCACGGGGCGTGAGCCCGGGCGTCCCGGCGAACAGGTCCTGGACAAGAACGCGATGCACCTGGACGAAGGCGGCAGCGCCATCCCCTACTGGGATGAAGATCCGTTCATCCGCCATGAGTACGAAGCCACCCTCCGGCGGGACGGCGTGGAAGTCCGGATGGAGGCCGCCTTCTATCAGCGCCCCGGCGGCGCGGCCGCCGCTCCCGCCCTCGAACGCCGACCCCGGCGGAGCGCACAAAAGTCGAAGGCCGGACGATCACGTGACCGGTGAGATGGGCGTCATCCTCATCGCTCTCCATGGTGAAGGCGTGGAGTTCTCGCTGGACGAATCTTCCTACACACGATGAGCAAGGCCACCCTGACCGCGCACGACCAGGCGATCCGCGAACAGATCGCCACGGCCTCACGCGTGCTGGCCACCGAGGATCTGGGGGACTTCTTCCTGGGTCATGTCTCCGTCCGCGACCCCGCCGGCCGCGGAGTATGGATGAAGGCCACGGGCTGGGGCTTCGAGGAGATCACGCCGGACCGGGTGCTGCTGGTCGGGTGGGACGGCGAGGTGCTGGCAGGGACGGGCCGCCGCCATCTGGAGTTTCCCATCCACACTGAGATCATGCGCGCGCGGGTGGACGTCAACAGCGTCGTCCACACCCACGCGCCGCACGCCGTCGCGTTCGCCTCGCTCGAACGGCCGCTGCGTCCGATCTCCCATGAAGGGACGATCTTCGTCCCACCCGACATCGCGCGCTTCACCAAAACCGGCGACCTGATCCTCACGCGCGAGCTGGGCCAGGCAGTGGCGGAGACGCTGGGCGTGCGCAACGCCGCGCTGCTGGTGCACCACGGCACCGTGACCGCCGCCGAAACCGTCGAGGCGGCCGTGGTCGCGGCGATCCTGCTCGAGCGGGCCTGCCGCAAACAGCTGCTGGCGATGGCCGCTGGCGAGCTCCGCACCTGGTCGAGCGACGACGAGGCGCTGGCCAAACGCCGCCGCGTCTATTCGCCCGAACAGGTTTGGGCGTACCTGGTCAGGAAGACTGCGACGTCACACGGTGGCGGGGCGGGCTAATGGACTCTCGGTACGACGCAGGCATGAAGGTTCGCAAAGAGATCCTGGGGGCCGAGCATGTGGCCAGGGCCCAGGGGCAGACCACCGCGCTGGATGCCGACTTCCAGCGGTTCATCACCGAGACGGCGTGGGGGTCGGTGTGGACCAGACCCAATCTGGACCGGCGCACGCGCAGCCTCATCACCATCGCGATCCTGGCCGCGCTGGGCCGGGAAGAGCTCGCGCTCCACCTGCGCGCCAGCCGCACCCTCGGCGTGGACCCGAAAGAGATCGTCGAAGCGTTGTTCCACGTGGCCATCTACGCCGGCATCCCGGCGGCCAATACCGCGTTCGCGATGGCCAAAACGCATCTGGGCGAAGCGGGTGAGCCGTAATGGACGGTCCGGGACGCGACCCCTCGACCTTCCCGCCGTACTTGTATGAGGCCTACCGCAGCACGGTGCGCCGCGCGCCGCACCAGCCGCTGGTCCGGCTGCCGCTGACGCTGTCGGAGATTACCGGCCCGGGGCCGGCGATCAGCGACGCCCTGCACCATACGGTGCGGGGCGACGCCGGCGTGGAGGACAGCGACCTGACGACCAACATGGGCACCGGCGCGGAGGCGATGGGTGAGCGGATCATCGTCACCGGCCGCGTCCTCGACGAGGACGGCGCGGCGCTGCCCGGCACGCTCATCGAGATCTGGCAGGCCAACGCCGCGGGCCGGTACCGGCACCGCGTGGACCAGCATCAGGCGCCGCTTGATCCGAACTTCCTGGGCTTCGGCCGCTGCCTCACGAATGACCAGGGTGTCTACCGCTTTGTCACGATCCGGCCGGGCGCGTATCCTTGGCAGAACCATCCCAACGCCTGGCGGCCGGCCCACATCCACTTCTCGCTGTTCGGGCCGGCGTGGGTCTCACGGCTGGTCACCCAGATGTACTTCCCCGGTGACCCGCTGCAGCCGCTTGATCCCATCTTCAATTCGGTGCCCACGGAGGCGGCGCGGGCGCGCCTAGTCGCGCAGTACGCGCACGACGTGACCCAGGAAGGCTACGCCCTTGGCTTCCGCTTCGACATCGTCCTGCGCGGCGCGCGCGCCACACCGTTCGAACCGTTCGAGGCGACGCAGCGCGCGCGGCGATGACCGGACGCGGCCTCACCCCTCCTCAAACCGTCGGTCCATTCTTCCACGGCGGGATGCTGCACGAGACGATGAACGTGATGGGAACGCCCCAGACCCTGGGCGAGCGCATCCGTGTGGAAGGCTACGTCTACGACGGAGATCGCGCAGGCGTCTCCGATGCCTTCGTAGAGATCTGGCAGGCGAACGCGGCCGGCCGCTACCGTCACGCCGCCGATGTGCGCCCCGTCCCGCTCGACCCGGCGTTCGTCGGTTTCGGGCGCGCCGGCACAGATGAGCGCGGCTACTTCTGGTTCGAGACGATCAAGCCCGGCCCCGTCCCCTTCGACGGGCAGCGCATGCAGGCGCCGCACCTCAACCTGTTCGTTTTCGCACGCGGCCTGCTGGATCACCTGCGGACCCGTGTCTACTTCGACGATGCCGCCGCCAACGCTGCCGATCCCGTCCTGCACCTGGTATCCGAGCCGCGCCGGTCGACGCTGGTGGCCAGGCGCCAGGGGGTCGACGGCCGGGTCGCGTACCGGTTCGACATCGTCCTGCAGGGCGACGCGGAGACCGTCTTCTTCAACCTGTAGGCGGCGGTAGGAGCAGCGTGCCACGGTTCCTGTCACTCGCCGAAGCCATCGCAGAGTATGTCCGGGACGGCGATACCGTCGCCATGGAGGGGTTCACGCACCTGATCCCCTTCGCCGCCGGCCATGAGGTGATCCGGCAGCGGAGACGCAACCTCACACTGGCGCGGATGACCCCCGACCTCATCTACGACCAGCTCATCGGGATGGGGTGCGCGCGCAAGCTCATCTTCTCTTGGGGTGGCAATCCCGGCGTCGGGTCGCTGCACCGGCTTCGCGACGCGGTGGAGCACGACTGGCCCGCCCCGCTCGAGCTCGAAGAACACAGCCACGCCGGAATGGCGCACGCCTACGCGGCGGGCGCGGCGGGCCTCCCGCTGGCCATCCTGCGCGGGTACACGGGCACCGATCTCCCCAGGGTGAATCCTGCCATTCGGTCTATCGAGGACCCCTTCACCGGCGAGCGGCTCGCCGCGATCCCGTCCATCCGGCCCGACGTCGCGGTCGTGCATGCGCAGCGGGCGGACCGCGCGGGCAACGTGCTCATCGAGGGCATCGTCGGCGTGCAGAAGGAGGCCGTGCTGGCCGCCTCCCGCGCGGTCGTCACCGTGGAAGAAATCGTGACCGACCTGCGCCCGCCCAGCCCCAACTCCGTGGTTCTGCCCGCGTGGACCGTCGACGCGATTGTCGCGGCGCCCGGAGGCGCGCGCCCGTCTTATGCGCACGGCTACTACAAACGGGACAACGCATTCTATACCGCGTGGGACGGGATCGCGCGCGAGCGGGAGACGTTCCTGGCGTGGATGGAAGCCAACGTCATGACACGGGCAGGAACCCCCTCGTGAGTTTCACCGCTGAAGAGATGATGATGGTGGCGGCGGCGCGGGCGTTGAAGAACGACGACGTCTGCTTCGTCGGCATCGGGATGCCCTCCGCCGCCTGCAACCTGGCCCGGCTCACCCACGCCCCGGACATCACCCTCATCTACGAATCCGGGACGATCGGCGCGAAGCCGCACGTCCTGCCGCTGTCGATCGGCGACCCGGAACTGTGCGAGACGGCGCTCGTGACCGTGTCGGTCCCCGAGATGTTTGCGTACTGGCTGCAGGGGGGCCGCGTCACGATCGGCTTCTTGGCGGCCGCGCAGCTGGACCGGTTCGGCAACATCAATACCACGGTGATCGGCGCGTACGCCGAACCCAAGGTCCGCCTGCCCGGCGGCGGCGGGGCGCCGGAGATCGCCAGCTGCTGCGGCCAGGTGTTCGTGATCGCCTCTCAGACGCGCCGGACGTTTGTGCCCGCCGTCGACTTCGTCACGTCGTTCGGCTTCGGGACCGGCACGGATCACCGGACGCGCCTCGGCCTGCGCACGGCCGGTCCCAGCCTCGTGGTCACCGACCTGTGCCTCATGCGCCCTGAGCCCTCCACGAAAGAACTGGTGGTCGCCTCGGTGCACCCGGGGGTGACACGCGACACCATCGCGGAGCGCACCGGCTGGCCGGTCCGATTTGCTGAACAGGTCACAGCAACCCCGCCTCCGACGGCACAGGAACTCACCGTGCTCCAGGATCTACTGAACCGGTCGGGACAGGCGGCGGGCCGCGCATCGTGACGGACATCGGGGACACGCAGTTCAGCACGCCGGAGATGTCGGCAGCCTTCTCCGGCCGGTCGCTGGTCGCCCGGATGCTGGAGTTCGAAGCCGCGCTGGCGCGCGCGCAGGCGCGCGCAGGCCTGATCGCTGGGGCCGCGGCCGAAGCGATCGCCTCCCGCTGCAAGGTGGACCTGTTCGACGTCGACGCGCTCTATCGGGATGCCGCCCTGGCCGGGACACCCGCGATTCCCCTGGTCAAGATGCTGACCGAACGCGTCGAGGGCGACGGGCGCCGGTTCGTGCACTGGGGTGCGACCAGCCAGGATGCGATCGACACCGCGATGATGCTCCAGATCAGGGACGGCCTGCGCCTGCTGACCGGGCGCCTCCTCGATGTCGCGGGCGCGTGCGCGGCGCTGGCCGAACGCCACCGGCGCACGCCGATGGCCGGCCGCACCCTGATGCAGCACGCGGTGCCGATTACGTTCGGCCTCAAAGCGGCGCGGTGGCTGGCACACGTGACGCGTCTGGTAGAGCGGCTGCGCGAACTGCAGGCGCGTGCGGTGGTCGTGCAGTTGGGCGGGGCGGCCGGAACGCTCGCGGCGCTGGGCACCGACGGCGTCCACGTCATGGAGCTGCTGGCCCGCGAGCTCAACCTGGGCACGCCGGACCTGCCCTGGCACACCGAACGCGACCGGATGGCCGAGATCGCCTCGGCCCTGGGCCTGGTCGCGGGGGCGATGGCCAAAGTCGCCGCCGACATCTCGCTGCTCACGCAGACCGAGGTTGGAGAAGTCACGGGGACGTCGACGGACACCGCGGGGCGCTCATCGACGATGCCCCACAAACGCAACCCGGTGGAAATTACGGCCGCCAGGGCATCCGCGCACCTGGCGCTGGGGGTGGTCCCCACGGTCCTGGCGGCGGGCGTGCAAGAACACGAACGCGCGGCGGGCGGCTGGCAGGCAGAGTGGCAGGCCGTGCCGGACCTGTTCCGGTTCACCGCGGCCTCGATCGAGTGGGTGCACCGCGCGCTGGAACATCTCGAGGTGGACACGGGGCGGATGCGAACGAATCTTGATCTAACCGGAGGCTTGATCCTGGCCGAGGCGCTGACGATGGCGCTGGCCCGTACACTTGGACGGCCCGAAGCCTATCGCATCGTCCAGCGGCTCAGCGACCGTGCCGCGCAGACGGGAACTCACCTTAGAGAGCTGGCGGCATCCGACGAACAGGTCCGCGGCGCGCTCGCGCCAGACACGCTGCAGCAGGTCTTCGACGTTTCCGCATACTTGGGAAGCACCGACGAACTGATCGACCGGGCACTCGCCGCCTACCGCACCATCCGAACACCCTAGCCGCCGCCTTTCCCCTTACCGCCGCCATTTCCACCGCCGTTACCGCCACCGTTCCCACCGCCGTTACCGCCACCGTTCCCGCCACCGCCGCCCTTGCCGTTGCCCTTGCCGCCGCCGCTGCTTCCGCCGCTTGTGCCCCCACTGGTTCCCCCGCTTGTCCCGCCGCTTGTGCCGCCGACCGAACTGCCTCCGCTTGTGTCGCCGGTCCCACCGCTTGTTCCGCTTCCACTCGTATCGCCGGTCGCGCCGCTCGTCCCAGCTCCGCTCGTGTCGGCGGTCCCGCTGCCTGTTCCGGTTCCGCTCGTATCGCTCGTTCCGCTTGTGGTTCCGCTTCCAGTCGTGGTGCCGGAGCCGGTGGTGCCGGTACTCCCGCTCGCAGTGGGCACCTGGCTAGCTTGGCCGAGCAGTTGCTGGCACCGCGCCACAATAGCAGGAGGGTAGGCCGAGGCGTTTGCCAGGACTTTCCCGCAGAACTCCGCCTCAAAACCGGAAGGCGCGGCCTGCCCGTACGCCGGATGAGTCACGGCCCCGGCCAGGAGCGAGAGCACCAGCGCGGCTAGTGTCCCCGAGACAGCCCTTCTCATGTCGGACAGCCTCCTACCCCGAGCAGAGGAAGCAAAGGTCGTACCAGAGAGCGAACTTTGGGGCAGGGTAGGCCAAAGAGCCTATCGCAGACTCATAGCAATTCTAGGGAGAAATGATGGAAGTTCTCGGGGAGGAGCGCGGCGCGGCCCTCTTCTCGTAGGGGATGCGGATCCGGATACGTGTTCCCCGCAGCGGCACGCTCTCTACGTCAACGGTGCCGCCCGCATTGCGCGCGCGCTCCCGCATCGAACGCAGCCCGAGGTGGCCGGGGAACGAATCTTCCGAGGCGAACCCGACGCCGTCGTCGCTGACTTCAAGCGTAATCTGATCCGAGTCGCAGGCCATGCGCACGTCCACCCGCCGGGCGCGGGCGTGTTTGGTGATGTTCGTGAGCGCCTCCTGGGCGATGCGGTAGAGGGCTTCCTTCACCGCGTGAGTGAGGTCGGGTTCACTGCACCACTCGGCATGGATCTCGAGCCCGTGCCGGGCACGGACCGCTTCGATCTGCATAGTGAGTGCGCCGACGAGCCCCTCGGTCTCGAGCGTTTCCGGCCTCAGCTCGAAGATCAGGGCCCGCATCTCAGCGAGGGCGGCCTCGGCGAGGGAAAGCACATAGTCGAGCGGCCCCGCCGCCTGTGCAGGATCGCGGTCCACCAGCGTGCGCGCGGTGCGCGCGCCGAGGGCGATACCGTACAGGGCCTGGGAGACGGAATCATGCAGCTCGCGCGCGATCCGCTGCCGTTCTTCGAGGATCGCCTTCTCCCTCGCGTCGTTAATCAGCCTGGAATTCTCCACGGCGACGGCGGCCTGACCGGCGATCGCCGTGAGAAACGCGATCTCCATATGGCCCGGGTTCTTTCCCCGGGGGTAGAAGACGTTGAGCGCGCCGATGGCGTTATTGCGATAGAGCATGGGCATCGAGGCAACGGCTTCCCAGGGGGCCTCGCGCAGGTAGGGATACATGGGCTCGAAGGCCGGGTCATCAAGAAGTTTGGTGCGGGCGCCCGCGTGGACCATGGGACGCCGTTCCCGGACGGAATCGACATTGGGCCGCGCCCCGCGCTGAGCGGCCGCCCTCCACTGCGCCTCCACGTCCGGATCGTTGGGCAGACCATAGGCCCCCCACACGAAGCGCCCGTCGGCGGTCTGGCGAAGCTCTCCGTTCTCGTCGACCAGACACACCGCGCAGGCAACGGTCCCGGTGGCCCGCACCACGCTCTTCGCCAGGCTCGAGAGCGTCGTCTCGAGTGCTGATTCCGCGAATGCCACCTGCGAGGCGATTTCGGAGAGGGCTTCAACCTTGCGCGCCATCCCCTGCACTTCGGAGACGTCGTGGAACATGACGGACACCAGGCAGCGCCCGTCGAGCATCAGCAGGGCCGCGGTGAATTCCGCCTCGTAGTTCTCCCCGTTCGCCCGGGTCATCACCGACGTGCCGCGCATGATGGTCCCGGGAGGCTGCGTCGCGTCATGGTGCTTGATCGCTGCCTGGAGCGCTTCGCGCGCGTCGGGCGGCATCGACCCGTAGGCGTGCGCGCCCAGCAGTTCATCCAGCCGGTAACCGGTGATCCGGCATGCCGCCGGGTTGGCGTAGAGGATCCGGTCATCTTCGCTGATCAGGATGACCGCCTCCGACGAGGCTTCGAACGGGGCGGAGAGCATTCCCAGCGAGGCGGCGGGCTGCATCATGTGCGCGCTCCTACCTGCGTCGTGGGGACGAGACCGATTCTGGCGGCGTACAGCGCCGCCTGCGTACGGCTCTGCACGCCCAGCTTGGCGAGGATATTGCTGACGTGCGTCTTCACCGTTTTCTCGCCGATTCCGAGCGTCACGGCGATCTGCTTGTTGGCCTTGCCTTCGGCGAGCAGCCTGAGAACGTCGGTCTCACGCTCGGTCAGCGTTTCGGGACTCTCAGGTGCCCGGACCTCGCGCATTAGACGGGCGGCCGCCTCCGGCGAGAGCTGGACCTGGCCCGCCGCGGCCGCCTTGATGGCGCGGCACAGCTCGTCGGCCTCGGTGTTCTTCAGCAGGTAGCCGATCGCGCCGGCCCGGACGGCATTGACCACCGCGGCGTCCTCCAGGACGCTCGTCAGCGCCAGCACTTCGGTGTCTGGCAGTTCCCGCCTGACCTCCCGGGTTGCGGCAATCCCATCCATCTTCGGCATCAACAAGTCCATCAGGACGACGTCCGGCCGCAACTCGCGGGCCAGACGCAGGGCTTCCGACCCGTCGGTGGCCTCTGCGACGACCTCCAGTTCGGGGTCGAGGCCCAAGAACATACGCAGCCCCTGGCGCACGACGCTATGGTCATCGGCAATCAAAATCCGGGTCACCATGGCTGCCATCTCCGGACGCTAGTGTCCACCATTGTGTGGTCCCTGTCGTCCGCCTTTGGTCGGAACTCCCCACCACCCATAGGCTGGACGTCGCAGCCCACCGTTTGCTCGATGCTCGTGAGGCTGCGATGGCCGTTACTTAGAGGTAGACCGATGATACGCCTTTTGCTCGTCGAGAGCCAGCCCGCCATCCGGTCCGGCCTGCGGATGCGGCTTAAGTTAGAGCCCGATGTGACCGTGGTCGGCGAAGCCGATGACATGCTTGCCGCGCTGTCAAGAGCGGCAGTCCTTCGTCCCGATGTCATCCTGGTGGACGTCGAATCAGCGGAACTCGACACCCCCGGATTGATCGAGGCGATGCGCTCCGTCTCGCCCGAGAGCGTGGTCGTGGTTCTTAGCCTCCGTGACGATGCGTTCTCACGCGACCGCGCACTGGCGGCCGGCGCGACCGTGTTCGTCTCGAAACACGAGAATGGAGACCGGCTGCTCCAGGCGATCCGTCAGACCAGGCGACCATCTCCCCTTACGGACAGGGGGAAAGTGTGACATCGGTCACATGGATCGATCCCGGGGTTTGGTAGGGTTGATCTCTGCGTCGATCTCGGCGCCCGTTGTTCGACGAGTACATAGACGTTCTAGGAGACGAAGGGGCATGATCCGAGGGATTGTCTCGCTACTGTTCGCCGCCGTCCTCGCCGGGATGATTCCCGCGCACGCCGTAGCGCAGCCGGTGTCCCGCCTGTCGTTCGCGCAGGTGACGGACATCGTGCTCCGCGATAACCTGCAGCTCCGGGCGGCCGCCTTCGACGCCGCCATCGCCCGCGCGCAGCTCGCCGCGGCCCAGGGTGCCAAGCAGCCCCAGGCCATCCTGTCAGGCGCGTACACCCGCACACAAGAGCTTCCGCCGCTCGATCCCAACGTCTACGCCTCGGGACTCACTGTGACGTATCCCCTGTCGACGGGCGGGGCCCTGGAGGCGCGGACCGCGCTGGCCGAGGCGAATCTGCGGGGCGCCCAGGCGACCTACGAGCGGATGAAACAGCAGGTGGTGTTTACGGCCGAGCAGGCCTACCTGCAGGCGCTGCTGGCGGCCGAGAGCGTCGCCGCGGCTCAGCGGGCAGTGGCCTCGGCCAATGAGAGCCTTCGCGTCGCCCGGATCAGGTTCACTGCCGGGGTCGCGTCACGGCTCGACGTGCTTCAGGCGGAGGTGGCCGTCGCGAACGCGGAGCAGACGCTGGTGCAGGCGCAGACCGGCGTCGCGAACGCGCAGGCCGGCCTCAACGCGGTGCTCGGCCTCCCGCTGGACACGGCGCTGGAGCTCACGGACACCCTGACCCCACGGCCCATCGACGGCACGCTTGCGGACACCATTGCGCGGGCGCTGCGCAGCCGGCCGGACCTGGCGGCCCTGAGGGCCCAGTCCGAAGCGGCCGAGGCGGGCGTCGAGGTCGCGAGGAGCGGCGGCCGGCCAACCCTGGGCCTCGGCGTGGGGTATGCCTTCACCAACGCGGACGGGCAGGCCGCCACCGTCTTTGGGAGCTGGTCGGTGACCTTGAGCGTCATGTTTTCGGTGTTCGACGGCGGCATCACACAGGCGCGGATCGGCGAGGCTCAATTGCAGCTCGCGCAATTGAAGATCAGAGAGGCGCAGACCCGCCAGCAGGTGGAGCTGGACGTGCGAACGGCCTGGCTCGCGCTTCAGCGGGCGGCGGGCGAACTGGCGGCGGCCACCAAAGCCGGTGAGCAAGGCCGCGAGTCTGTCCGCCTCGCTACGGCACGCTATCAGACCGGTGTCGGCACATCGCTGGAGCTGCTGACAGCTCAATCGAACCTGGCCCTCGCGGAGCAGGCGCTGGCGTCTGCGCGGTTCAACCAGAACGCCGCGCGTATTCAACTGATCCTGGCAATGGGATCACAATGAGGAGGCACATCATGCGGATCCGAGTGTTCATCGTTGGCGCAATCATCGTCGCGCTCGCCGGCGGCTTTCTCGCGGTTCGGGCAAGAGGCGGCGCGCCCACGGCGGAAACTCAACTGGCGCAGCCGTCGCCGGTCCCGGTGACGGTCGTCGCTGCCCAGCCCGGGGACGTCGTGGCGAGCGTGTCGGCTACCGGCACAGTCGCGAGCCTGAGAGAGGCCAGGGTGGCGTCGACGCTGTCGGGCATCGTCGCGGAGGTCTTTGTCAGCGAAGGGCAGCGGGTGCCGCTCGGCGCCCCACTGATGCGTCTGCGGAGCGACCAGCTGGCCGCAACCGAGTCCCAGGCCCGCGCCGGCGCGGCGCAGGCCAGCGCGGCGCTGGACCTGGCGGACGCCAGCGTGCAGCGGATGCGGGAACTCTATCAGACCGGCGCGGTCTCCCGGCAGGAGCTCGATGCCGCAGAGGCGCAGTTCGCGGCCGCACTGGCGCAGCTCGACCTGACGCGGGCCGCGCTGGCCGGCGCGCAGATCCAGCTGCGCGACGCGACCGTCACCGCCCCCTTCGCCGGCACGATCATCCAGCGGTCGGTGGAACCGGGTGAGGCCGTATCGCCGGTCGTGCCGTCGTTTGTCCTGGCGCAAATGGACAACGTGTACGTGGAACTGGCCGTGCCCGAGCGCCACCGTGCGGCGCTGCGGCCAGGCCTGACCGCCGCCATCACAGTGGATTCCCTGCCGGGCCGGATCTTTACGGGACGGATCGCGGACATCAGTCCCGGAGCCTCTGCGGCCAACCGCTCGTTCGTCGTCAAGGTCCGGGTTCCCAACCACGCGCGGATGCTCCAGACGGGAGTGTTTGCGCGGGGCACGATCGTGACCGGAACACGGGCCGCCGTCCTGCAGATTGCGGAGCGGGCGGTGCTGACGACCGCTGGCGGGCCGGTGATCTTTGTGGTTCAGGCCGGCCGCGCGGTCAGGCGTACCGTTACGTTGGGTGACCGTCAGGACGGGCGCGTGGAAGCCACGTCAGGGGTCCGCCCAGGTGAGCTCGTCGTGGTCGAAGGTCAAGAGGGTCTCACTGACAATCAGGCCGTGGCGCCGCAACCGCCGCAGCGGTAAGGGGGAAACGCTCATGCAGTGGCTCGCCCAGGTGTCTGTACGCAGGCCGGTTCTGGCCTCGGTGCTCATCCTGACGCTGGTCTTCCTCGGCGTGTTCTCCTACTACCGGCTGAACGTCGAGCGGTGGCCCAACATCGACATTCCCTTTGTCTCGATCAGCACGCGCGTGCTCGGGGCCTCTCCGGAAGAAGTCGAGACGGACGTCACCGACAAGATCGAAGCAGCCGTCAACACGATCAGCGGCATCGACACGCTGAGTTCCACTTCCGCGGAGGGATTCTCCCTCGTCTTCGTTCAGTTTCTCCTTGAGAAGGACATCGACGTCGCCGTTCAGGAGATCAGGGACAAGATCAACCTCGCTCTGCCCGACCTCCCCGCGGAGATCGAACCCCCCGTGGTCGAGCGCTTCGACCCCGGCGCCGTGCCGGTGCTGATGTATGCGCTGTCGTCGAGCCGGCCGGTCCGCGACATCACCGAGTACGCGGACAAAGTCATCCGCCCCGCGCTGGAAGGGACGGCCGGTGTCGGCCAGGTGGAGATCATCGGCGGCCAGGCCCGCCAGATCAACATCTTCGTCGATCCGGCCAAACTCCAGGCCTATGGGTTGGGTGTCGCCGAGGTCATCCGGACGCTGCAGGCGCAGAACGTGCAGGTCCCGGCCGGAAGCCTCGACCAGGGCGCCGAGCGCCTTACGATCCGCACCCTCGGGCGGGTTGACTCTCTCGCGCAGCTCGAACGCGTCGTCATCGCCAGCCGGGACCGCGTGCCCATCGCGCTGGGCGACGTCGCCCGGATGGAGGATGGCGCCGCGGAGGCCGAAACTGTCGCCAACGTCGACGGCGCGCGCGCGGTCATTCTCAGGGTGAGAAAGCAGTCGGGCACCAACACGCTTGCGGTGGTGGAAGCGGTCAAGGAGAGAGTCCACGCCCTCGAGTCCACCCTGGCCTCAGGATACGAATTGCGGCGCATCCGTGATCAGGCGGTGTTCGTCGAGGCGTCCACCCATGCCGTCCAGGAGCACTTGCTTCTGGGGTCGATCCTCGCGGCGTTGGTCGTGCTCGTCTTCCTCTGGAACTGGCGCTCCACGATTATCGCGGCGATCGCCATTCCTACGTCACTGATCAGCACGTTTGCGCTGCTGTCCGCGATGGGGTTGACGCTCAACACCATCACGCTGCTCGCGCTGGCGCTGGTGGTCGGCATCGTCATCGATGACGCCATTGTCGTCCTGGAGAACATCTATCGATTCATCCACGAGAAGGGCATGGCGCCGGCGCAGGCGGCGATCGAGGGGACGCGGGAGATCGGTCCGGCCGTGTCGGCCACCACGCTCAGCCTCATCGCCGTCTTCCTCCCGCTGGCGTTCATGAGCGGGATCGTGGGGCGGTTCATGTCGAGCTTCGGATACACGATGGCGTTCGCCATCGGGATTTCCTTGCTGGTGAGCTTCACCCTCACTCCGTCTCTCGCCGCACGGTGGCTGTCCGCCAGGCGAGGCGGCCAGTCGGCCCCGGGGAGCGGGCAGGCCGCATCCGACGCCACGGAGGGGGCGATCCACTCGGCGCCCGCGGGTCAATCGCGCGGCCGGATCTACGGCGCGCTGGAACGCTGGTATTTGAGGTTGTTGGGAGCGTCCCTCCGCCGGCGATGGGTCGTGGTCGTCCTGATCCTCGTCACGCTGTTCAGCATCGCACCGATCGGCGCGGCGGTGAACCAAAACTTCCTTCCCGAAGACGACGAATCGCAGTTTGAAGTCGTCGTGCGGGCCCCTGAAGGCTGGACCCTCGAGGCGACGGAGCGCCTCGCGACGCAGCTGGGGCTGGAGGTCCGTCGCCTCCCCGGCGTCGAGTACACGGTCGTCACCGTGGGAGATGACCCTCAGCGCACGCCGAATCGCTTCACGCTCTTTGTCCGACTCACCGATGTGACCACGCGAACACTGTCCCAGCCGGTCCTGATGGCGCGAGTACGCGACGAGGTCCTCCCCAAGTACGCGTATCTTGGGCTGCGGACGCAGGTCAGCCTCGCGTCGGAGTTCGGCGGCGGATTCGAGCCGATCAACTACGTGATCAGCGGACCTGATCTCGCCGTGCTGACGCGGGCCGCGGAGGTGGGGGAAAAGGTCCTGCGTGAGACGCCGGGAGTCGTGGATGTCAACTCGTCATTGATCAGCCGCAAGCCGCAACTCGGGATCACGGTCGATCGCGCTCGCGCGGCCGATCTCGGCGTGAGCGTAATGGATGCGGCGATGGCGCTGCGCGTCCTCGTGGGCGGGATGCAGGTCTCCACCTACACGGAGGGCGGCGAGCAATATGAGGTGCACATGCGCGCCGAGCCTGCCTACCGCAGGAATCTGGAGGGCCTCAACCAGCTCACGGTCGGCACACCGCCGGTCGGGGCGCTTCCGCTCGAACAGGTCGTGCGGATCGACCGCGGCGTCGGGCCCAGTGTCATCGACCGCTTCAACCGGCGGCGTCAGGTCACTCTCACCGCGAACCTGCTGCCCAACACCGACCAGGCCGGCATCCTGCGGCAGCTGGACTCCGCGATTCGCGCGCTCGATCTTCCGGCCGGATACGCGACCAACTTCGCGGGGGCGGCGGAAGCGCAGGGCGAGCAGGCGGCGGCCTTCATGACGGCGTTCATGCTCTCCTTCGTGTTCATGTACCTCGTACTGGCAGCCCAGTTCGAGTCCTGGATCCATCCGATCACGATCCTGCTCTCACTGCCGCTGACGGTCCCCTTTGCGCTGCTCTCCATCCTCCTGCTGCATGGGTCCCTGAACATCCTGTCCCAGCTTGGGATCCTGGTCCTGTTCGGCGTCGTGAAAAAGAACGCGATCCTGCAGATTGACCACGCCAACCAGCTGCGGGCCCAGGGATTGGACCGGAACGCCGCGATTGTGGCGGCCAGCCGGGACCGGCTCCGCCCCATCCTGATGACCACGATCGCCTTCGTCGCCGGGATGATTCCGCTTGCGATCTCCCGTGGCGTCGGCGCGGAGACGAATCGGGCGATGAGCTCCGTGATCATCGGCGGCCAGGTCCTTTCGCTCGTGCTCACCCTGGTCGCGATCCCGGTGATCTACTCGCTGTTTGACGATCTGAGCCGCGTACGCGTCTTCGGGCGGGTCGCCGACCTGGTCGGTCTGGTATGGGGGCGGATGCTGGCACGGCTACGGGGCTCTGCTCAGGTCGGGCCCGCGCCGTCGATGGTCCCTGAAGTCGCAGACGCGGACGGTCAGGTAGAAGAAGGCTCATAGGACCGGAAGTGCGCTGACTGCCAGTGGCGGCAATGACGGGCTACCAAGGAGGCTGTATTCCATGAACGTGCCGCTGATCATCCTGCGGGTGATCCACATCTTCTCAGGGGTCTTCTGGGCGGGGACGACGTTCTTTCTGGTGGGGTTCTTGCAGCCGGCGGTCGCGGGGGGTGGACCTGAAGGCGCGCGGTTCATGCAGCGTCTCGCCTCACAGAAACGCTTCCAAGTCGCCATGGCCGTCGCGGCGTGGTTGACCATCCTCTCAGGCCTCATGCTGTACGCCGGCGCCATCCAGAGCGTGCACGTGCCCAAGACGATCGACAACGA
>JBIOWP010000063.1:0-32019 GCA_044868695.1 bacterium | reverse complement strand
GGATAAATGGCCCCTCGCAGGGCAGAATCGCCAACCCTCGCAGCAACAGATCCATTGACTCCCTCTCCTCCCAGCTCCGCTTCCCCAGCCCACGACGTCTACAGACCGCGCTGAACCAGCCGCGGATTCAGGGCATCGTTCAATCCGTCGCCCACCATGTTCACGCTGAGTACGGTGAGGAAGATCGCCAGACCTGGAAACGTCGGCATCCACCAGGCGATCCGCAAGAAGTCCCTGGAGTTGCGCAGCATCAGACCCCAGGAGAAGAGGTTGGGGTCGCCGAGGCCCAAGAATGAGAGCCCGGCTTCAACCAGAATCGCCGTGGCAACGCCGAGGGACGCGGTCACGATCGCGGGCGGAGCGGCGCTGGGAAGGATCTGGCGCAGGACAATACGAGCCGAACTCGCGCCGATCGATCGGGCCGCCATCACGAACTCGCGTTCCTTCAGCGACAGGAACTCGGCGCGTACCAGCCGGGCCGTACCCGGCCACCCCAGCAACCCGATCGTCAAGATGACATTCCAGATGCTCGGACGCGTCACCGCCACGAGAACGAGCGCCAGGAGGAAACTCGGTATCACCAGAAAGAATTCGGTGGTACGCATCAGCACATCGTCCAAACGGCCTCCGTAGTATCCAGCAACCGCTCCCACGGTCATGCCAATGACGGCTGACGTTGACGCGGCGAGCATGCCGACGGCCAGCGAGACCCGCGCGCCATAGAGCACCCCAGCCCAGATATCGCGACCCAGGTCATCTGTGCCGAACGGGTGCCGAAGCGTCGGCGCGCCGAGGGGACTGTCGCCCATGGCACGAGGCGACTCAGCACTCAGCAGGCCGGCCAGCACTGCCGCGGTCACCAGAAGCGTGAGCATCGCCATTCCCGCCACTGCGGCGCGGTTACGAGCAAACCGCTGTATAAATGTCCTCCGCGGCCCGATGGCCCTTCGAGCGGAACCCGGGCTCGAGCGGAGGCCCCCGATGGATTCTGCCCGTTCATCCATAGCGGATGCGCGGATCAACGAAACTGTACGCGACGTCCACCAGAAGGTTCGCGAGGATGACGGCGGTAGCCAGGAATATGAAAATGCCGATGATGACGGGGTAATCTCTGGTCTGCAGGGCCGTGAACGTGAGGGTGCCGACCCCCGGCCATGCGAACACCGTCTCGGTCAGGATGGCGCCTCCGATCATGCGGCCCAGGTCGACCCCTGTGATCGTGACAACCGGCAGCAGCGCGTTGCGCAGCCCGTGGCGCCGGGTGACCTGCCGTTCGCCGAGCCCTTTGGCGCGGGCGGTCCGGATGTAGTCCTGGGAGAGGACCTCGAGCATGCTTGTCCGCGTCAACCGGGCGTACAGCGCCAGATTCGCCACCCCCAGGGTGAACGCGGGCAGCACGAGATGGCGCAGCACGTCGAGAACGGCGGCGGCGCCTGTAACGTGCTCACGAGCCGATGTCATGCCTCCCGACGGCAAGAGACTCAACCGCGTGCTGAACAACAGGATCAGCAAGAGCCCCATCCAGAACACCGGCATGGAGTAGCCGACGAGGGCCACGGAGGTCGTGGCATTATCGAGCGCCGAATAGGGGCGGCGCGCGGCCGCGACACCCAGCGTCACGCCCACTATCAGCGCGAAGATGAGCTGCGTCCCCATCAGCAAGATCGTCGCCGGAAGCCGCTGCAGGACAAGGTCGACCACGGGCTGATTGAAGTAGAACGAGAATCCCAGGTCACCGGTGAGCACATGCCGCAGGTACACGCCCAGCTGCACCAGGGTGGGCCGGTCCAGCCCGTAGTCACGCCGGATCTGCTCGCGAAACTCAGGCGTCGAGCCGTACTCCCCGAGCAAGATGTTGACCGGGTCTCCAGGCGCCAGGTGGACGATCAGGAACGTGAGGATGGCAATCGCCAGGATGACCGGGACCACCTGCAGGAGGCGTCGTGCGATGAAGACACTCATGCTGCGGTTTCCGAAACGCGCAGGTTCCGCGTCTATCTACGGGCTGCTCAACCAGGCCTCCTCGAGCCGCACCGCGCCCCACGGACTGTTGTCCAGTCCCATGAACGCGCTCTGGTACGCATTGGGCTGCGGGGTGTCCATCAGGAAGATGTTTGGGACATCCCGGGCGATGAGCACCTGGAGTTGGTGGGCGGCCTGAAGCCGCTTCGCCGGATCGGTCTCGACCAACCCTCGCTCCACCGCGCTGTCCACGTCTGCACTGCGGTAGAGGTAGTAGTTGCGCTGCGCCGGCTGGGTGTTGCTCGAGTGGAACTCTCGGAACATTGCAAAGATGGCGTCGGGACCGGTGAGCCGGCGCCCGGTGGACATGTCGTAGTCTCGTTTCACATACACCTTGTCAAACCAGGTGTTGAAATCGAACGCTTCTATGGTCACATCGATGCCGACAGCAGCGAGCTGCTCTCGGACAATATCCGCAATGCGCATGAATTCTGCGGAGCTGGCGTCCACCGTAAACGGAAGTCGTGTTCGGAACCCGTCAGGCCCGCGGGGCAGTCCCGCTTCGTCGAGGAGCTGGTTGGCCCGCTGGGGATCGTAGTTATACTTTGGAACGTTCCGGTTGTACTGGGGGCCGATGTACTCCGAGACCGGACCGGTGGCGATGCCCCCCAACCCGAAGAAGATACGCTGCCAGATGATGTTTTTGTCAATCGCGTGGGCCACGGCCTGCCGAACACGGATATCGTTGAACGGAGCCTTGGACGTGTTCAGGCCGATGAACAGCTGGCCCGAGATGGCCCGGTCCATGTTGAAGATCGCTTTCAGGTTGCGGCTTCGCCGCACTTGAATGCTATCGCGTAGGGGCAGATCGAACCCCAAGATGAAGTCCACTTCCCGATTCTGCAGTGCGATCACACGCGCGGCAGAATCCCGTACCACTCGGAAGACGGCACGGTCGAGGTAGGGCCGTCCTTGCCGGAAGTAGTCCGGATTCTTTTCCAGCGTTATGGTACTGCCTCGGCTCCACTCCACGAACCGGAACGCACCGCTGCCTATCGGTTTCAAGTTCGCGGGGTTCCGCCGGATGTCGGTGCCTTCGTAGATATGCTTCGGCAGCACCGCTCCGGTAATGGGCCAGCCGAGATACTGCAAGAAGGCAGGATGCGGCTGAGAGAACCGCACGACGACGCGCCGCGAGTCGGGCGCGTCCACACGGTCCAACCCGCGAAACGCGATCGGACCATTCGGATTCAGTTTGGCTGCGACCTCTTCAAATGTGAACTTTACATCCTCACTTGTCAGCGGCCGACCATCATGCCACTTCACGCCCTCAGCGAGGGTAAACTGGTAGGTCTTCAAATCGGGAGACACGCTCCAGGATTCCGCGAGACCCGGGAAAGGCTTCATGTTCGGGTCGAGCACGACGAGGGTGTTGAAGACTGCCATGCTGACCATCGACACCCAGGGGAGCGTGGAAAAGTGTGGATTCAACAGCGGGGGATCCCCGCCGATGAGCACGACGATGGTCCCTCCACGCCGCGGGGGCCCCGATTGTCCCGAGACGGTCACGGTCAGTAATGCGGCGATCACTATGGCCAGCAAGAACCGGGTTGCCGTGAAGGGACGCGGCATGAAGCGGGTCATGGTCAGAGCCTCCTGTGGTGTACGAGTGGACAATGGAGTCCCTTGCCTTTTCTTCCGAAACGCCCCTGCTCCTCTTCGCGAGGGCAGGTCCGCGCATTGTTCTGCGCGAACAGGGCCTGCGACTGTATCGAAAAGAGAAGGGAAGGTTGTCGGAAACATGATAGGCTTGCTGTCGAGTTTCCATTTTCGCCGCGATTTCCTCACCGACGTGGAAACCCGCGTGATAGAGACGCCGTTTGGAAACGTTCCGGTCTTCGTGGGCATGATGGGCGGGCGGCAAACGGCATGCATCCAGCGGTACGGACCGGACATGACGGTCCCGTCACACAAGATCAACCATCGGGCGCACATCTGGGCGTTCAAGATACTGGGCGTGGAGCGCATCATCTCTCAGAACGCCATCGGCTCGATCAACCCAATGCTGCGGCCGGGGGACATCGTCATTCCGCACGATTTCATCGATCATACGAAGTCCCGCCCACGCTCGCTGTTCGATGAAGAAGAGTGCTGGGTGCGGGTGGATATGACCGAACCCTTTTGCCCGCACGTGCGCCTAGCGCTCGTCGCGGGGGCGCAGGACGTGTCTGATCGAGTGATCGACCGGGGGGTCTTCGTCTGTTTTGAGGGGCCGCGCTTCGAAACGCCGACCGAGATCAGGATGTTTCAGCAGCTGGGCGGCGACATCGTCGGGACGCCGCTCGTGCCTGAAGTCGTTTTCGCGCGGGAAGCCGAGATATGCTACGCGTCGATCTCCGGCATCATCAATTACGGAGCCGGACTGGCGCCGGCCGTGGTCCACGTGGGCGAGGGCAGCATGTTCGACTTCTATCTCAAGTCGGGGCTCCAGCAGCAGATAGAGCAGGCCACGATCACCGCCCTCAACCATTTGCCGGCCGAGCGCACCTGCCCCTGCGCAACATCATTGGCTCAGGCGTTTCACGGGAAGGAACCGGAGTGGCTCAAGCCGTATAGGCGCTCCACCACGGATTCGTCACGTCGAAAGTGACCCGCTTCAATTCGACCTTCTTAGGCGCCCTCGCCTCAACCGCTTCGTCCGATATCTCGGCCCCCGTTCGCGCAGGGCTACATCAGATCTCCAAAGATCCGAAACCAGGGTCGCTGGCGAGACCTCTAGCGCACGGGCAAGCGGTACGAGGGTATCGACGCTCGGGACATGCTTCCCACTTTCCGCTCGAGTGACGTTCGGCCGGTGCATCCCCGAGCGCCGGGCAAGCTCATCAGCTGTGAACCCCTTCTCCTCGCGAAGGCCACGCAGCCTCCGGCCGATTCGAACCGCCATGTCTTTCTCAAGCAGCCTTTGGGAGGACCCACCCTTGAAGTACGCGTACCCCGGTTCCAGGTGGTGCAGCACAAAGTCCCAGGGGACCTCGAACGACTTCCCCGATCTCTGCCGAACCACAAACGCCGAGCCATCGCGCTCGACCTGGACGCTGAGAATCTCTGTCCCATCATCCTCTGGAAGCACACCTCTGGGGAGTCTGTACATACGTCCATCACGAAAGGTGACAAGAAACTCTTCTCTCTCGGCGTCGTAGACGCAGTCCCTCAAACTCTTGGGTATCTCTTTCATCTTTGCCCTCTCCGCCTAACCAAGAAGAATGTATCACATTTGATACCATCAGCAGACAGGAAGCGACGGTAGGCTGGCAACTGGTGCAGGATCTGAGCCGAGCGCAGCGTCCCTTCGACTTCGCTCAGGGCAGCCACGTACCACTCGCTCCGCTTGGGTACATGGCCGCAGACGGCGGCCGAAGCAACTCTGGCCCTGAACCCAAACGCAGTGCGTGGTTCAGGGGCTCCGGCCGGCGGGGCGCAAGTCCAGTTTGCTTCGATCGGCCGAGTCCGCGGAGCGAGGCCAGATCCTGCACCAGCCTAGGAGATCGCCACGGCGCTTCGCGCCTCGCGAGTACAAATGACGGCGACTCTCGGGCCTCGCAATAACAGACGAACCGCATAGGGATTAGGAACGGGTTAGGAGGGAAAAACTCAAGATAGGGCTATGTGGGACTCGAGATAAGGAGGGCCGCATGACGATGCATAAGGTATGGTCGGTACTGCTTGCCCTTGTCGTCGCTGGCGCCACGGTGGCTTCCGGCGTTGGACCGTCGGAAGCCACGTCCACTTCTCTCGTCATCTCCGCGGTGTTGTTTGATCCCTACCTGACGAACGAACCGGAAGAAGCCGTTGAGATCACTAACATCGGCGCCGCGGGCATCGATCTGCTGAATTGGAAAATCACTGACAATGAGGGCACAGTGACGTTTCCCGCCTATGTCCTCGGCGCCGGCCAGCGGGTGTGGGCGACCAGGGCCGCGACCTCCTTCACTGCCGAGTTTGGGTTCAAGCCGAACTTCGAGTATGCCGGGAACTCCGATCCCACCGTCCCCGACATGACCGGCACCGCGCCGACGCTCGCCAACACTGGTGACGAGGTGGTGCTGCTCAACCCCAGCAGCCAGATTGTCGACGCGGTCGTGTACAAGGCCGGGAACACCGGCCAGCCCGGCTGGAGCGGCGCCGCCGTCCAGCCGTACGACAACGGCTTTTTCGGTCTTGAAGGCCAGATCCTGTATCGGAAACTTGCGCAGAGCACGGCGCTTCCCGTGGCGGACACTGACACCGCGGCGGACTGGGCGCAGACCAAAGACGACGACATCAACGGCAAGAAGGTCCAGTATCCCGGGTGGGACCTCTACACATTCCTTCAAACCAAGAAGGTGACCGAGAACGGCGAGCTGCGCGTGATGGTGGCGCCCGACCACGTCTATGAGGAGGTCAGGAATATCATCAACAGCGCCACAACGTCCATCGACCTGCAAACGTTCACGATGGAGAACGCCGACCTGGTGGATGCGATCGTCGCCCGCCAGCAGGCGGGCGTCACCGTGCGCGTGCTGCTGGAGGGTGAGCCCGTCAGCGGCATCGCCGACCAGGAGCGCTGGGCGGCGCAGCAGATCGAGCAGGCGGGCGGCCAGGTGTATTTCATGTACAACGACGACGCCATTGACGTCCACGACCGGTACACCTTCCAGCACGCCAAGTTCTTCGTCGTCGACGGCAATAATCTGCTCATCGGATCAGAAAACCCGAACTATGGCGGAATGCCCTCGGACTCAAAAGCAGACGGCACGTGCGGGAACCGCGGCGCGTACTTCTACTCCACCGCCCCATCGCTCGTCAACCACTTCAAGAACATCTTCGCGGCCGACCTGGATCCGGCAAACCACAAGGATCTGTTCCGGTGGACGGCCTCAGACCCGAACTTCGGGGCGCCACCGGCGGGCTTCCAGCCCAACCGATCCTCAGGCGGCACCTGTTACACGCTCGTCAAGCCGACGCCGCTGCAGTTGTTCGGCACGTTCGAATTCGAAGTGGTGCAGTGCCCCGAGAACTGCCTGCGGGATGCGGACGCTCTTATCGGACTGGTCAAGCGCGCGGGCGCTGGAGACACTATCTTGGTTGAGCAGTTGTATGAGCGAAAGTATTGGGGGCCGTCGACCAGCAACCCGACCATCGATCCCAACCCACGGCTGGAGGAATACATCGCAGCGGCGCGGCGCGGGGCCGCAGTGCGGATCCTGCTGGACAGGTTCTTCGACGATCCCAATGATCCGCGGGGCAACGCGGCCACGGCCGCCTATGTCAACGGCATCGCGCAGACCGAGCACCTGACTCTCGAGACGCGGCTGGGCGATCCGGCGGGCAGCGGCATCCACAACAAGATGGTGCTGGTGAGCGTGGCCGGCAGCGGCTACGTGCACGTCGGCAGCATCAACGGGTCGGAGACCTCCTCGAAGGTCAACCGTGAGACGGCGCTTCAGGTACGCAGCAACGACGCGTACCTTTACCTCAAAGACGTATTTGACAGCGACTGGACAGCCTCGGGTGGGTCGGGAGGAGACACGACTCCCCCGGCGGCGCCGAGCGCCCTGACGGCGCGAGACGCGAAAAAACCCAGATCGATCGACCTTGACTGGGCGGATAATACCGAGCCGGATTTCTCTCACTACAAGATCTACGTCGCGACAACAGCCGGCGGGCCGTACGAGTTCGTCGACATCTCAACGGGGAGCAGTTACCGCCACGGCGGGCTTACCGTAGGGCTGACTTACTTTTACGTTGTCACCGCAGTTGATACGGCCGATAATGAGTCGCTGCGGAGCAACGAGGCGAGCGCGACAGTGAGATAAGCGACCCTAAGCCATACTCAGACTACTCCTCGATGATTTCTGACTCGTGCTCGATGGTAACGCAGCCCTTCAGCGTCTGCGCCACGGGGCAGCGGCGTTCGAAGACGGCGAGGGCGCGGTCGGCCTCTTCGCGCTTGCCCTTTGGGATCCTCAAATGGTACTTAACGCGGATGTGCGTCACCTTGAGCACGCCTTCGGGGGCGGCGACGGTGCCCTCGGCTTCGGTCCAGAGCTTGTCGGGGTGACTGGGTATCCCGCGCGCTTCCAGCGCGCCGGCAAGGGTGCCGGTGAGTCAGCCGGCCGCCGCGGCCACCAGGTAGTCGAGGGTCGAGGGTAGTTCCTCGTCGGGGGTCATTTTGTAAAAATCGGCGACTTCTGCGTGGACGCCGAAGTAGATGGGATCCTTGAAGCCGGCCACGTAGGCCCGACGCTTGGGGCGTTTCTCTTGATGAACCTTTACCTTTGAGATGTAGACTGCCTCGCTCATGGGTTAGCCTCCACCGTTCGAATCACTTCGGCCGAGATAGGGCCGGGACAATAGTAACGATAGAGATGGCGCTCTCTTCGGCGTGGTAGTAGACAATCCACTTCCGGGCGACGACAAAGTAGCGGAGATCTGTGAATCGGCCTCGCTGGCGGGCAGGATACATGGCCGGAAATTGGGCTACCATTTCAATCCTGTCGAGCATAGACCGCCGTACGGCCGTCGATAGCGAAGCCAAAGCCACGATGGCCTCGTTTGTCCATCGGACAGGCCTACCGGCGTGCTGATCTTCCGGCACGTCTTACGACCTGCTTGTGTGGAACCATGCGACCTTCCTTCAGATCCGCGAGCCCTCGCTCGAGCGATGTGCGCACCTGGGGCTGCTGCTCCAACCAGTCAAGGTACCCCTCAAACCCCTCCTGCTCGGCCATGCGCCGAACGGCCTCGCGCACAACAAAACTCTTGTTGCCGGCCCGCTGCCTCGCCAAAGCTTCTATGAGGCGCGAGGTCTCACCGTCGATGGTGAACTGAGCCTTCTTCACAGAATCCTCCTATATCCATACTTGTATGGATTATACCATACTCCGTGGGGTGGGTTCTGAGGAGATCGCCACGGCTCCTTCGGAGCCTCGCGATGACAACAAAGAGTACTATCGAATAGAATCAATGGGCGTGTCGAGGTGATCCGTGAAGACTGGGCAGAGCAGGGACTCCCTTGAAATCGCTGCGGAGCAGAGAGACATAGAGTTTCAGCGAGCCCTTAAGGAATCTGCCGCCCAGATCAGGTGTGGCGCGGTGAGCAGTCTCGCTGCGCTACGAGCCATATTCGAAGGCCGCTGAGGCCAAGGAGATCGCCACGGCCCCTTCGGGGCCTCGCGATGACAAACGACCCCTCACCCTGCCACGAAGCCTTCAACAGGGACGAGGCGTTTTGCGACTGGATCGATGGCGAGGAACAGGCTCTCCAGTGCCACCGCGCCGAGCAGCGGTGGTCCTCCCGGTGCGACGAAACAAGGGGTCGTAACCTGCTGGCCGTCGAGGCTCAGCTGCACTTCTGCCACAGGCCAGACCTCGCGCTTTCCTCCAGCGATCACTACCGTCTGCTGACGCTTGGGGACAACGCTCAGACGGTCGGCGAGATCCCGAGGAACCACGAGCAGAGTAGCGCCGCTGTCAACGAGTAGTTCAACCTGCTCGCTGCGGCCTGTTGGCCCGGTCAGGCGGGCGGACACGCGAAATAGCCCCATCAGGCACTATGGTACCACGGGCGATTGAATGCGGCTTATGGAGATTGCCACGGGCCTTCGGCCCTCGCAATGACAGCAAACGCCACGGCGGGATTAGGGATTAGAATAAACGTGTGCCACCCCTCCGGAAACGCAACCTTTGCCTGGCAGGCGTGCTGCTGGGCCTCGCGATTCCCGCTTCTCTGGCGGCAGGGATTCCGGGAACGGGTGGGTTTCGCCTCATCTATGAAGCGGACAGCGTCTACCATCACATCGTTGTGTCCGAAGACGGATCGGCCAGGTACTTGAGGTTCGACCGCTCGTATCAGAGCGGGATGTACCTGGCTGATCCGTACGACAGCCCCTTCCTGTACGCGGCGTATGTTCACCTAGGGCTGATCTTCCGGCCGCAGGCCAAGAAAGTGTTGATGGTCGGGCTGGGCGGCGGGTCGGTCCAGAAGCGGTTCTGGCGGGATTACCGGGACATGACCATCGACGTGGCGGAGCTGGACCCGGCGGTGGTGGACGTGGCGAAGCGGTTCTTCGCACTCCAGGAAGACCCGCGGCTGCGGATCAACGTCCAGGACGGGCGGCTTTTCCTCCGCAGAACCCAGGACCAGTATGACATCATCATCCTGGACGCGTACTTCGCCGATTCGATCCCCTTCCACCTGACGACCCGGGAGTTCGTGCAGCTGGCGAAGTCGCGGCTGGCGCCGGGAGGGGTCCTCGTGTCCAACATCATTGGCGCGCTGACCGGGGAGCGGAGCGCCTTATTTCGGGCGATGTATAAGACGTTCGGCAGCGAGTTTGCCGGGCTCTATCCGTTCCCCACGTCGTACAGGCCGTACTTCGACCCGGACGTCATCAGGAATATCATACTGGTGGCGTCGGATGAGAGGAACGTGACTCGCGGCGAGATACTGATAAGGGCACGGCAGCTGGCCCCGAAAGTGACTTACAAGGAGTTCTTCACGTACGCGGCAGACTACTATGAGGCGCCGATCCCGACGTCGGACGTGCCGCTGCTCGTGGATGACTATGCGCCGGTGGATACGCTGCTGCCGGTGTGGAGATGGAACCCACCAAAACCCTAAACTGCGGGAGTAGGGATTAGGGAGTAGGGATTAGATAAAGGAGGCGGTGGTTTGGGCAGGCGGAGTGTTTGGGCACTAATGGCCGTGGCGCTGGTACTGGGGATGGCGCTGCCGGCGATGGCGTTTGTGATTCAGTCGGGTCAGAACGTTACGGTCACGGAAAGTCTCCACGACGACTTGTACGCCGCGGGGGAGACGGTGGCGGTGACGGGCGCGATCGACGGGGATGTGGCCGCTGTGGGACGCGCGGTGACCCTCGGGAGCGATGTGACCGGCGGGGTCCTGGCCGCCGCCCGGAGGGTGGAGGTCAGCGGCGCGGTCGGCCGGACCATCCGCGCCGCAGGCCAGCGGGTCAGCATCGACAGCACCGTCGGGATTGACGTCGTCGTGGCGGGAGTAGCGGTGACCGTATCCCCGCAGACGCGCGTCGGCCGCGACCTGCTTGCCGCCGGACAAAGCATCGAGGTCGCCGGAGACATCGGCCGGTACGCGCGGCTGGTCGGCGACACGATCGTGGTGGCAGGCAACGTCGGAGCCGGGCTGCGGGTGGACGCCCGGCGCCTAACGATCCTGCCGTCGGCGGTCATCGCAGGCGACGTGCGCTACTCTGGCGAGCTGCCGCCTGAGGTCCGCCAGGGAGCTCAGATCAAAGGCAAGATCGAGCGGGTGGCGCGGCCCTCCGAACAAGAGTTCACGATGCTCGGGCTGCCGGCGGCCTTCGTTCTGCGGATCTGGGAAGGCCTTGGGCTGATGCTGATCGGGCTGGCGATCGTCGCCGTCGCCCCAGACGGGACGCGCGAGGTCGCCGGCAACGCGCTCAAGCGGTTCCCAATGAGCATCCTCGCGGGGGTGATCCTGCTGGTGCTGGTCCCTGTCGTTTCGTTCATCCTGTCTGCCACCGTCATCGGGATCCCCCTGGCGGCGGCCGCCATGCTCCTGCTCGCGGCCATGGTCTACCCGTCGCAGGCCTTTGTCGCGACCGCACTCGGCAGAATCCTGGCGGCCCCCATCGGGCGGGGTCGCGGAAAACCTGTCTCCATCTATGTGGCCGTCGCCATCGGCACCCTCATCCTGGCGGTCCTCTTCGCCCTCCCCTACGGCTGGGTGGCGCGTCTGGTGGCCATGGTGGCGGGGTTTGGGGCGCTGTGGGTCACGGTCTGGAGGTGGCAGGTCGAGCGAAAGCTGGCGATGGCGCTGCGCGTCAAGCAGCAGTAAACGGGATTTATGGACTGGGACTAGGGACTTTGCCCTACTCCATCTAATCTTTTGGGTCGGCCTGCCGATTCTTCTCTAGGACGTAGGCGGATCACGGAGATTGGTCGGCGATGGAGTCGAAGCGGGTCAAGATCACGCCAGAGGTCGTCAGAAACCTCGCAAGCGCGGCCGGGCTGCCACTCCCGGCGGGTCGGGAGAACGAGCTCGTCCCCTTGGTGGCAAGCATCCTGAAGGACGCAGTGAAGCTCGAAGAAGTCGATGTTACGGCTCACGAACCGCCTGCCGCGTTCCGTTATCCCCCTCGGAATAGAGACATCAGATGACGGCCGACGAGCTCTGCTTCCTCAGCATCAGGGAACTGGGCGCAAAGTACCGCGCCCGGGAAGCGTCGCCTGCTGAAGCCGTCCGCATCATCTTCGACCGGATCGACCGGTTCGAGAAGCCGCTGAATTCCTGGATCAGCGTCCGGCGCGAGGAAGCGCTGACCGAAGCCCGCGCGGCAGAGAAAGAGCTGCGGGCCGGGCAGGATCGCGGGCCGCTACACGGCGTGCCCGTGTCGGTGAAGGACAACATGGACACCGCCGGGCTGCAGACCACCTGCGCGTCGCGCATCCTGCGCAACCGCGTGCCCTCGCGCGACGCCACGGTCGTGCGCCGACTCCGGCACGCCGGGGCGGTGCTACTGGGCAAGACCAACTTGCTGGAATTCGCCTACGGCATCGTCCACCCGGACTACGGCCAGTGCAACAACCCCTGGGATCCGTCCAGGACGGCCGGCGGGTCCAGCAGCGGCGCGGCGTCGTCGGTCGCCGCCGGCATGGGGTACGCGGCGCTGGGGACCGACACCGGCGGGTCGATCCGCATCCCCGCATCCTACTGCGGCATCGTCGGCTACAAGCCGACGTACGGGCTGGTGAGCCGCGCGGGAGTCTTCCCGCTCTCCTGGTCGCTCGACCACGTCGGCCCTCTGACCCGGACAGTGGAAGATACGGCAACGGTCCTGCAGGAGATCGCCGGGTCGGACCCGGACGATCCGACCGCCGTGAACGGGCCGATCCCTGATCCCCGGAAGGTGATTGAGGGCACGCTGCGCGGCGCACGGGTCGGCGTGATCAAGGAGCTGATGGGTGACGACCTGCGGCCCGGGGTGCGCGCGGCGTTTGAGCGCGCGCTGCGCGTGTTCCGGACCGGCGGGACGACGGTGTGGGAAGTCAGCGTGCCGAGCATCCTATACTCCGATCAGGCGCTGCTGCCGGTCATCGGGCCTGAGGCGACGGCCGTGCACGAAAGCTGGCTGCGGACCCGTCCGGAGGATTATGCGCCGATGACCAGGGCGCAGCTGGAGCTGGGGGCGATGTACGCGGCCACGGACTACGTGCGCGCGCAGCGCTTCCGGTCGAAGCTGATGGCGGAGTGCGAGACCGCGCTGGAGCAGGTCGAGGTGCTCATCGCGCCGACCGTGGCCTGGGTGGCGCCCAAGGAGGACCCCGCGGTGGCGGGTCAGGAGGGCGTGATCGAGGCGCGGCGGACGGCGCCGTTCAACCTCACGGGGATGCCGGCGATCACGGTGCCCTGCGGCACGGCTGAAGATGAGCTCCCAATTGGGCTGCAGATCGCCGGACGGTGGCTGGAGGACGAGCGGGTGCTGCAGGTGGCCTACGCTTTCGAGCGGGCGGCGGAGTGGACGGTCAGCGTGCCCCGCGGCGTGAGAAGCTAGACCCGGGACCAGGGACCGGGGACCAGGGACCAGACAAGGGATTCCTCTAGCCCCCTACGAACAGTTCTTCCAATTTTCCCCCGGAGGTCACCGATGACAGCGAAGTTTAACAGGTATTTCCTGGCCTTTTTCGCTATTCTCGTCCTTTCCGCGGTGGTCGGGGCGCAGACGACGCCCAAGATGGGCGGCGAACTGCGGCTGGCCCGCGACGCAGACAGCAGCACCATGGACCTTCCCACCTCGACGGCCAACCTCGATATCTGGGTCGGCATCAATATCTTCGAGTCGCTGGTCAAGTTCAGCGACGACGGCAGGACGATCGTGCCGGGCCTGGCCGAGCGCTGGGAGGTCAGCGCCGACGGCAAGACTTACACCTTCTTCCTGCGGCCCAATCTCAAGTTCTCCGACGGCACCCCGCTGACAGCGACCGACGCGGCCTTCGCCATCGACCGGGCCCGCTCGGCCAAGGAAGCCGCCTGGAGCTGGACGCTGGCGGCGGTCGACAAAGTGGAAACCCCCAGCGCACGGACGGTGCGGGTGCGCTTGAAGAACCGTTGGTCGCCGATCCTGTCCGACCTGGCGCTGTTCGACACCGGCGTCTACCCCAAGGCGTACTTTGAGAAGGTCGGGGCCGCCGCGTTCGCCGGCAAGCCGCTGGGCTCGGGACCGTTCTACATGGCGGAGTGGAAGCGCGGCGACTACATCCTCCTCAAGAAGAACCCCAACTACTACGACGCCAAGAACGTGAAGCTGGACGCGGTACGCTTCCTGGTCGTCCCCGACGACAACACGCGCGTGCTGAAGCTGCTGGCGGGAGAAGTGGATGCCATCGGGTTCGTGCCCTTCAGCCGCATCACCGAACTCGTGAATAACGCGGACGTGAACATGATCCTCAATACGTCCACCCGGACCGACTACCTGATGATCAACAACGCGCGCAAACCGCTGAGTGACGTCAAGGTGCGGCAGGCGATCTCGCTGGCCATCGACCGCAACGCCATCGTGAAGACCGCGTTGTTCGGCCACGGAGAGGCGGCCAGCTCCTTCCTGCCCAAGGGCGCGATCGCGTGGGACACGTCCCTGAAGCCGTACCCCTTCGACCCCGGCCGCGCGCTGCAGCTGATGAAGGAATCGTCCGCGCCCACCGGCTTTAAGATCAACCTCCTAGTCAGCGCCGGCGACGTGACGTGGAGCCAGGTGGCGACGCTGATTAAAGAGCAGCTGCGCATCCTCGGCGTCACCGCCAACATCCAGCAGATCGACCCCGGCCAGCTGATCCCCACTCAGGACAAGGGGGACTACGACATCTCCCTGCAGTACTGGACCAACGACATCATCGACCCCGACGAGCTGGTCAGCTTCGCGATCGACCATACGCAGGGCGGCAAGTCGTTCTTTACCAACTACAAGAACGACGCCGTCTCTAAGCTCGCCCAGCAGGCACGGCTCGAGCCGGACCAAGCGAAGCGCGAGCAGCTGTACCGGCAGATCCAGCGGGTCTGGTACAACGACCAGCACATGCTGGCCTTGTACTACAGCCCGTTCCGCAACGCCACGCGCAAGTGGGTGCAGGACTTTTCACAGAACCCGCTGGGCTACTGGTCGCTGAGCAAGGCCTGGCTGTCTCGCTAGCTGCCGCGGCGGGCGGGGCGCTCGCTCCGCCCGCCGCCCCCTTGTCATGACCGGCCTCCCCCGCTTCATCGCGCTGAGGCTACTGCACCTCGTGCCGGTGGCGGTCGGCGTCACCTTTCTCGTCTTCCTGCTGTTGAAGCTCGTGCCCGGCGATCCCGCCATTGCAATCCTGGGCATCCGGGCGACCCCGGAAGCCGTCGAGCGCCTGCGGGACGTCCTGGGTCTGACCCGGCCGTTTCACCTGCAGTACCTGGGGTTTCTCGCCGGTCTGGTGCGCGGAGATCTGGGCGACTCGCTCATCAGCAAGCAGCCGGTCACCGCGCTCGTCCTGGAACGCCTGCCGCCGACGCTGCTCCTGGTTCTGTTCAGCGCTCTGCTGGCCGCGGTCTTTACGATCCCCCCGGCGATCCTCGCCGCGCGCCGCAAAGACCGGCCTCTCGACCACGCCATCCGCGCGTCGTTCCTGGTCGGGCTGGCCGTCCCGTCGTTCTGGCTGGGGATCATCTTCATTCTCGTGTTCAGTCTGAAGCTGCGATTGTTTCCGGTCTCCGGCTACGGCGACACGTGGCCCGACCGGTTCCACCACCTCTTCCTGCCGTCGTTCACCGTCGCGCTCGCCCTGGCCGCGATCCTTATCCGCAGCCTGCGCTCGGGGCTGCTGGAGGTGCTGCGCGCCGACTACGTGCGCACCGCGCGCGCCAAAGGCCTGGCCGAAGGCGCCGTGATGCGCCGGCACGTGCTGCGCAACGCGATCCTCAGCACCATCACGGTGCTGGGTGTGAACCTTACCTATCTGGTCGGCGGGACGGTGGTCATCGAGACGGTCTTCTCGCTGCCCGGGGTCGGCGCGATGCTGGTGACCGCCATCTACCAGCGCGACTATCCGGTGGTGCAGGGCATCACGTTGATCTTCGCGGTGCTGATCATCCTCATCAACCTGCTGGTGGACCTGGCGTACGTCGCGCTGGATCCGCGCATCCGCTTCGACTGACCGATGGCCAGACGCAGCCCCACGCTGGTGATCGGATCGATCCTGATGGCCCTCGTCGCCGGCGCGGCCGCGGGCGCGCCGCTGCTGACGCCGTACGACCCGAGCCGCCACGACCTGAACCGCACCTTCGAAGGACCCAGCGCGGACCACCCGCTCGGCACCGATAACTTCGGGCGCGACCTGCTGGCCCGGCTGCTCTACGGCGCCCGCATCGACCTGATGATCGGAATCCTCGCGACATCGGTGACGCTGGTGGCGGGGACGGCGCTGGGCCTGCTGGCCGGCTATTACGGCGGCCGGCTCGACGCCGTGATCATGCGCGTCGTGGACATCGTCGTGGCGTTCCCCTTCTTCGTGCTGGTCATCGGCCTGGTGGCGATGCTGGGTACCGGGTTGCGGAACATGTTCATCGCCATCTGGCTGGTGGGATGGATCGCCTACGCGCGCATCGTGCGCGGCGAGACGCTGGTGGTACGCGCCCGGGACTACGTGGAGGCGGCCCGCGTGCTCGGCAACAGCGACCGCCGCATCATCCTGCGCCACGTCCTGCCCAACGTTATCACCCCTGCGATCATCTTTTCGATGTCCGACGTCGTGCTGAACATCCTGCTGGGCACGTCACTGAGTTTTCTGGGGCTCGGCGCGCAGCCGCCGGCGCCGGAGTGGGGCCTGATGATCGCCGAAGGCCGCACATTCCTGGCGACGGCGTGGTGGCTATCGGCGATGCCGGGTTTGGCAATACTCATCACCGGTGTCGCGTTCAGCCTGGTCGGCGATGGGCTGGCCGACGTGCTGCGGCCCGGCGGCTAGGGCAGGGAGAACTCGCAGGCCTCACAAACTCTATTAGCATCTTCCAGCAGCGCGACCCATAGGGAGGGTGAGAGATGAGACGAGTTGTCGGGAGCTGGCTTGTGCTGGTGTGTGTGACCGCGGGGCTCCTCGCGATCGGTCTCGGTGAACCGGCGGGAGCCCAGCCGCAGAAGACCCTGGTCATCGCAATCGGCGCGGACCAGACCGGGCTCGATCCCCAGACGGTGCAGAACAACGAGTCGGGCTTCATCATGGCTACGATCTTCGATTCGCTGGTGAACTACAAACCGGGATCCAGCGAAGTGGGCCCCGGGCTGGCGGAGTCGTGGACGGTGTCGCCCGACGGGAAGGTCTTCACCTTCAATCTCCGCCGGGGCGTGAAGTTCCATGACGGCACCCCGATGAACGCCCGTACGGTCGGCGAAGACATCGACCGCGCCATCAATCCCAACAACCCCTGCTTCGTCCTCGCCCGCAAGGGCGTCGACACGTTCGACGAGTTTACGTTCGGCTCGGTCAAGGACGGCACGGTGGCGAAGATGGCCGTCGTCGACGAGTACACGCTGCGGTTCACGCTGCCGGAGCCCAGCGCGCCGTTCCTCACCAGCGTGGCGATGGTCTGGCAGGGCATCATGAGCCCGGCGGCGACCAAACAGTACAACTGCGACGCCGGCCAGCATCCGGTCGGCACCGGCCCGTTCAAGTTCGTGGAGGCCGTGCGCAACGACCACGTGACCGTGGAAGCCAACCCAGACTACTGGGGCGGCCGGCCGAAGGTCGACCGCATCATCTTCAAGATCGTGCCGGAGAGCGCGACCCGCATGCTCGCGCTGGAGCGCAACGAGGTGCAGATCCTCGCCGACGTGCCGCCGTCGGACTACACGCGCATCCAGAACAACCGGGCGCTGCAGCTCTTCCGCCAGCCGGGGCTCACGA
The DNA here is from genome assembly GCA_044868695.1 of bacterium. Classification (GTDB taxonomy): domain Bacteria; phylum Sysuimicrobiota; class Sysuimicrobiia; order Sysuimicrobiales; family Kaftiobacteriaceae; genus JBIOWP01. The sequence continues at coordinate 14,094 of JBIOWP010000063.1, read as the reverse complement.
TCCTCGGCGTCGCGATGGCCAACGACCTGGGCCCCACCAAGGACCGCCGCGTGCGCCAGGCGATGAACTACGCGGTCGACAAGGACGCGATCAACCAGGGGCTGTACGCCGGGGCGACCACGGCCAGCCAGGGCATCCCGCCGGTCCTGTGGGGCTACAACAAGAACGTGCATCCGTACCCCTACGACGTCACCAAGGCGAAGGCACTGCTGGCGGAAGCCGGATTCCCCAACGGCTTCTCCACGGACATGATGGTGTATGCCAACCCGCGCGGGTACAACCCCATCGGCGGGGCGAAGCTCGGGGAGGCGGTGCAGAGCTATCTGGCCAAAGTCGGCGTGAACGTCAAGATCACGCAGTATGAGTGGGGCGCCTACCTGGACCGGTTCCGCCGCCAGCCGTGGGAAGGGTTTGCGATCGCCGGGTGGTCCGGGGACAACGGCGACCCTGACAACTTCCTGGGCGACCTGTTCGAGTGGGACATCGCCAACGGCCGGGCGCGGGCCAACAACACCGCGCGGCATCACAACCCCGCGTACGACCGGCTCCTGCGCGATGCCCGGCGCACGACGGATCAGGCCAAGCGGGCGAGGCTGTACGAACAGGCCAACAAGCTCCTCCACGACGGCGCGCCGTGGATCTTCATGAACCACACCAACCAGGTCCGGGCCGCGCGCGCAAACGTGAAGGGGTTCCTGTTGAACCCGCTGCAGATGTTCTTCTATATGGAGCGGGTGTCACTGGAGTAGGCCGCGTGCGACCCGCCGGAATCTGGGGGCCCTGCCGGCACCCGGCAGGGCCTCTGGTTTCGGTCCGTGCGCGAGAATGACGGCATGCTGACGTACATCCGCCAGCGTTTGCTTCAGCTTGTCCCCGTGCTGCTGGGTGTGAGCGCCCTCGTGTTCTTCGGGATGCACGTGATCCCGGGTGACGTGGCGCAGTTGCTGCTGGGAGACAAGGGTACCGAGGCCGACCTGGAGCGCTTGCGCCACCAGCTGGGCCTGGACCGTCCCGTCTACATCCAGTACCTGCGGTTTCTGGCGGGGGCCGTGCGCGGAGACTTCGGCGTGTCCCTGCGGACGCGCCAGCCCGTGATCTGGGAAATCCTGCAGGCGCTGCCGGTGACGGTGCAGCTGAGTCTCGCCGCGCTGGTGCTGGCGGTTGTCGTCGGGCTGCTCATCGGGATGCTGGCCGCCCGCTATCCCCATTCGGCCGTGGACACCGGATCGATGATCGGGGTGCTCGTCGGCGTGTCGATGCCGGTCTTCTGGACGGGCATCCTGCTGCTGCTGGTGTTCGGCGGGATCCTGGGCTGGCTGCCCCTGGGCGGGTTGCTCGACCAGAGCCTGGTCTACCGCCGCGTGACCGGCATGCCGCTCTTGGATGGTCTGATCAGCGGCAACGTGCCCCTGGTCTACAGCAGCCTCCGCCACCTGGTCCTGCCGGCCGTGGCGCTGGGGGCCACGGCCATGGCCGCGGTCGCCCGCATGGCCCGGTCGACGATGCTGGACGTGCTGGGACTGGACTTCATCCGTACCGCCCGCGCGAAGGGGCTGGCCGAACGGCGCGTGGTCAACCGCCACGCCCTGCGGAATGCGCTGCTGCCGGTGGTCACCCTCGTGGGGCTGCAGCTGGGGCTGCTGCTCAGCGGCGCGGTGCTCACAGAGACGATCTTCGCGCTGCCGGGATTGGGGCGGCTGGCGATCACGAGCGTGCTGGCGAGGGACTACCCGCTGGTGCAGGGCGTCGTGCTCATCGCGGCGGCGGTCTTCGTAGTGGCGAACCTCGTCGTGGACGTGCTGTACGCGTATCTCGATCCCAGGATTCGATTCGAATGACCAGCGCCCGGGCCGAGGCCGTCGCCATCCGCGCGCCGCAGCGCCGCCTCGCCGCGCTGTCCTGGAGACGGCTGTTCCGCAACTCCAACTTCCTCGCGGGCGGCGCGATCTCGCTGCTCGTTGTGGCCGCCGCGCTCTTCGCGCCGCTGGTGACGCCGCACAGCCCGATCGACCAGGCGTTTCGAGACCAGCTGCAGGCTCCGTCGCCGGTCCACTGGTTCGGCACCGATGAGTTCGGCCGCGACATCTTCTCGCGCGTGGTCTACGGCGCCCGCATCGCGCTGGTGGTGGGGGTGATCTCGGACGGCATCGCCACCGCGCTGGGGGTCGTGATCGGGGTGCTGTCGGGCTATTTCGGCCGGCGGGTGGACGCGGTGCTGATGCGCATCGTGGATATCCTGCTGGCCTTCCCCTACCTGCTGCTGGCGATGATCGTCGTGGCGATCCTCGGCCCCAGCCTGATCAACGCGATGGTGGCGATCGGCATCGTCTACACGCCCCAGTTCGCGCGGGTGGTGCGCGGCGCCGTGCTGCAGATCAAGGAGGAAGAGTTCGTGGAGGCGGCGCGGGCGGTGGGGGCCGGGCCCCTGCGGATCCTGCGGCATCACGTCCTCCCGAACATCGTGTCTCCGATCATCGTCATGGCGACGCTGACCGTGGGCTTCATGATCGTGGAGACGGCCGGGCTGTCCTTCCTTGGGCTGGGCGCGAGCCCGCCGACGCCCGAGTGGGGGTCGATGCTGGCCACCGGGCGATCGTACATGCTCACGGCGCCCTGGATCGCCACCTTCCCTGGGCTGGCGATCCTGGTTACCGTGATCGGGTTCAATTTGATTGGGGATGGGCTGCGCGATTTGCTGGATCCCCGCCTGCGAGGGCTGCGATGACAACCAGGTTAGAAGACCGGGTCGCAATCGTCACCGGCGCTGCGCACGGCATCGGCCGGGCGATCTGCGTCGAGCTGGCGCGCGAGGGTGCGCGGGTGTGGGCGTGCGACATCCTCGCCCGTGAGCTGGCGGAGACCGAGGCGGAGGTCAAGGCCCAGGCCGGCGGGCGCTGTGTGACCGGCGTCGTGGACGTGACCGAGGCGGCGCAGGTGGCGGCGTTCGCGCAACGTGCTGCGAAGCAGGACGGCCGGATCGACGTGCTGGTCAACACCGCCGGGGGCGTGGCGGGACAGACGATGCGGCCGGTGGACCAGGTCAGCGACGACGACTGGCGACGCATCTTCGCCATCAACCTGGACGGCGCGTTCCACTTCACGCGCGCGGTGGCGCCGATGATGAAGCAGCAGAAGTCCGGCGCCATCGTGAATATCTCCTCAGGAGCCGGCCGGTCCTACAGCCTCACCGGCATCCAGGCGTACGCGAGCGCGAAAGCGGGGTTGATCGGGTTCACTCGCCAGACCGCGGTGGAGCTGGGGCCGTTCGGCATCCGCGTGAACTGCGTCGCGCCGGGGTTTGTGCGGTCCAACCCCGCGACCGAGAAGCAGTGGGAGGCGATGGGCAAGGAGGGCCAGCGGCAGTTCGTAGAATCGATTGCGCTGCGCCGGTTGGGCAAGCCAGAGGAGATCGCGAGGGCCGTCGTCTTCTTCGCCTCCGACAACGCCTCGTACGTCACCGGCCAGACCATCAGCGTCGACGGCGGCAAGTGGATGCTCGGATGAGGAGGGAACCCTAATGCCCAAGAGTTTGGAGCAGGATACGCGGCGCGTGGCGAGCGCGGTCAGCGCCGACCGGTTGATGGAGGACACGCGCGCCATCGCCAGGTGGGTGCGCCTGTCGGGATCGGCGGAAGAGCGCGAGGCGTTCGCGTACATTGAGCGCCGGCTGCACGAAGCCGGACTGCGCACGCAGCTGCTGGAGCACGACGCGCTCATCAGCCTGCCGGTGTCGGGTTCGCTCCGCATCGTGGATCCCGACCCCGATGAGATTCCCTGCATCACGCACAGCTTCGCCGCGTCCACTCCGTCCGACGGACTCTCGGCCAGGGGCGTCTACGTCGCCGATACCGGGGACGATCTCTCTGCGGTTGCGGACAAGATTGCCGTCGTCGACGGCCTGGCGGTGCCGGCCGCGGTCAGAGCGCTCCAGGCTGCGGGAGCGGCGGGTCTCGTGTTCCTCAACCGCGATCCCCTCGTCCACGAGATGATCGTCTCTACGATCTGGGGCAGCCCCAACGCCGAGCAGCTGGACCGGCTGCCGGCTGTGCCGGTGGTCTCCACCGCGGGCGAGGGAGCGTCGCGCGTGCGGGCGTCTCTGGCGTTCGGCCGGACACCGCGGTTTCACCTGACGACCGCCGTGCAAACGGGTTGGGTGAAGCTGCCGCTGCTCACTGCGGATGTCCTGGGCGCCGAGGAAGACACGTTTGTCCTGCTGGCCGGCCACGTCGACTCCTGGCATTACGGCGCAATGGACAACGGCGGCGCGAACGCCGCGATGATGGAAATCGGCCGGCTGCTGGCCCGGGAACGGCCGCGACGCGGGCTGCGGCTGGCCTTCTGGTCGGGCCACTCTCACGGCCGGTACGCCGGCTCGACCTGGTATGTCGATACGCACTGGGACGAGCTCGACGCGCGGTGCGCCGTGTATTTGTACATCGACTCGGTCGGCGGCCGCGGGGCGACCGTGCTGGATGCCGGCTACTGCATGCCGGAGACGCGTGAGATTGGCGTCCGTGTGATCGGCGAGCTTGCGGGTCAGCACTACAAGGGCACGCGCGTGGGAAGATCGGGCGATCAGTCGCTCGTGGGGATCGGCGTCCCGTCGCTATTTATGTCGCTGTCCGAACACCCTGCCGACGGACCTGAAGCCAGCCGTGACTTCGCCGCGACCGGCATCGCGGCCGGCGGCGGGCTAGGCTGGTGGTGGCACACGACCGAAGACACCGTGGACAAGATGGATCCCGCCGCGCTGACCCGAGACGCGCAGATCTACGCGGCCGCCGTCCATGTGCTCTGCACCTCCCCTATTCTGCCGTTCGATTACGGCGCCACCGCCGCGGAGCTGGCCTCGAGCGTGCGCAGGCTGGCAGAAACGCTGGGAGACCGTTTTGACCTCTCGGAATGCGTGGCGGAGGCCGAACGCCTGCGGGAGGCGGCTGAGCGTTTCACAAGGGACCCCGGGGAGCCCTCCGCCGCGAACCGCGCGCTGATGCGGCTGGGACGGATCCTGATTCCGGTCTTGTACACGCGGGCCGGCCGGTTCGACCATGACCCTGCGACCGCGATCCCGGAGCTGCCGCCGCTGGCCGAGGCCGCGCGTCTGGCTGAGGTGGACCCGGAGTCGGATAAGGCAAAAGCCCTGCGGGTGGCGGCGGTGCGGGGGAGAAACAGGTTGATGCAGGCGTTGAAAGAGGCTCGGAGTCTTATTGAAGGGACGAGGAGTAGCTGAATGCACTTTACCATTATCGGCGCGGGAGCGATCGGAGGGACGCTCGGGGCGCACCTGGTCCGCGGGGGGCATGAGGTGCTGTTCGTGGATCAGGAACGCGCCCATGTGGATGCGATCAACGAGACCGGGCTCACGATCGAGGGCCGGGAGACGTTCACGGTCCGCGCGGAAGCGGTGACGCCCGACGCGCTGCCCGCAGCCGTGCGGGGGCGCATTCCCGAAGCGGCGCTGTTGTGCGTAAAGGCGATGCATACTGCCGGCGCGGTCGATGCCCTGGCTCCCCTGCTCGGTCCGAACACCTTCGTGGTATCGCTGCAGAACGGGCTCAATGAGAAAGTCATCGCAGCACGAGTGGGGGCCAAGCGTACCATCGGCGCCTTTGTCAACTTTGGCGCAGATTACCTGGCGCCGGGCCGGGTCATGTACGGCGGCTCTGGAGCGCTCTTTCTGGGCGAACTCGACGGGACGGTCTCCCCACGGCTCACACAACTGGAACAGGTCTTCCGTTCCAGCTTCCTCTCGAACACGCAGGCCACCGCCAACATCTGGGGCTATCTGTGGGGCAAGCTCGGGTATGGGTCGATGCTGTTTGCGACCGCGCTCGTGGACGCGTCCATCGCCGACGTCCTCCACCACGCACCGAGCCGGCCGGTCCTGGCGAACCTGGCGGCGGAGGTCATCCTGGTCGCCGAGGCGGAAGGCGTGCGGTGCGAAGGGTTCGACGGATACGAGCCCGGGGCGTTTGCCTTCAGGCCACGCAGGGAGTGGCATGCGATCACCGCCAGCCTCGACCACCTGGCCGCGTTCAACAGGAAGTCGCTGAAGCAGAAAAGCGGCGTGTGGCGGGACCTGGCCGTGCGGAAGCGCAAGACGGAGGTCGACCAGCAGGTCGGCGCCGTCGTGGAAACCGCGCGCGCTCGCAGTATTGACGTGCCCCTCAACGCGCGGCTGGTAGAACTGATTCACGATCTCGAAGAAGGCCGCCGGGCAATGCGCTGGGACAACCTGGGGGAATTGATTGCCCTCAACAGCCGGGTCTATCCCGACGAAGCCAGACTGTCGCAGCGAACCCTGTGAGGATCATCTGTCAAGGAGATCGCCACGGCCCTTCGGGCCTCGCGATGACTAAGGTGGCGTGACATGAGCCGTACGCAGGTTGGATCGCTCACAGCCGAACCGGGCCGGCGCGCCCAGGGCTGGGTGCGCGTGCCGGGGATCGAGCCGCCATGGGAGATGCCGGCGGCGGTGATCCGGGGCCGGCGGCCCGGGCCGACTCTGGCAGTCTCTGCCGGTATCCACGCCGCCGAGTACGTCGGGATAGCGTCGGCCGCCCGCCTGGCGCGAGAGATTGAGCCGGAGGAGCTGCGCGGCACGCTGATCATCGTCCTCCTGGTCAACAGCCCCGGGTTCTACGAACGCAGCATGTACACGAACCCCCGCGACGGCAAGAATATCAATCGGACGTTCCCCGGCGATCCTGCTGGGTCCGAGGCGCAACGCGTCACGCACTTCCTGACCACCGAGCTCATCGCCGGATCCGACGCGTACATAGACCTGCACGGCGGGGACATGATCGAGGCGCTGGTGCCGTTTGCCATCTACCAGCGGACCGGCGATGACGCGCTCGACACGAAGTCGCAGGCGCTGGCCGACGTGTACGGGCTGGACTACGTGCTCGCGGCTCCCGCCGACGCGATCCGCGCAACGTCGTACACCGCGGCCGCCAAGCTTGGCGTCCCTGCCATCATCGCGGAGGCCGGCCAGCAGGGCATCTATGAGCCCGCATCGGTCGAGCGCCACGTGAAAGGCCTGCGCAACGTCTTGCTGCAGCTCGCGATGCTGGACGGCAAACCGGCCCGTACGCGCAGGGCGACGCCGTTGACGCGCTTCGCCTGGATGTACGCTGAGGCCGAGGGGACCTACTACCCAAGGGTGTCCGCAGGCGAGATCGTGCAGCAGGGCCAGGTGATCGGGGAGATCTGCGACATCTTTGGCGAGACGATCCAGACGCTGCGCGCCCCTGCCGGCGGCCCGGTGCTGTTCCTGGTCACGGCACTAGCGGTCAAGAAGGGAGATCCACTGATCGGCATCGGCGCCGCGGAATGACGCAAAAGACAACTGCGGGACCAGGGACCGGGGACCAGGGACCCGGGACAAAGGTCCGCATTGGGCTCATCGGGTACGGGTCGTGGGCGCAGCGGGTGCAAATCCCCTGCATCGCGATGTCGCAGTCGGCCGTACTGGCCGCGGTGTGCGGGCCTGATCTGAACCGCGCGCGGGAGGTGGCCGCGCAACACGGCGCTCCGCTGGCCACCGCCGATCCCAGCGAGGTCATCGCCAGCCCGCAGGTCGACGCGGTCCTCATCGCCGCGCCCAACGACGCGCACGCGCAGCCGGCGATCGCCGCGGCGCGGGCAGGCAAGCCGGTCATGTGCGAGAAGCCGCTTGCGGTGACGCTCTCCGACGCGGAGGAGATGACCGAGGCGGCCGAACGGGCAGACGTCCCCAACATGACGGCATTTACGTGGCGCAACGTGCCGGCCGCGGGGCTGGCGCGTGCGATGGTGACCGCGGGAGAGATCGGCCGGATCTTCCACGTCGGTTCGCATTATCTGCAGGGAAGGTGGCTGACCCCGGATCCCAGCAGGCCGTGGCGATTCGACCGGCGGCGGGCCGGATCGGGCATCCTAGGCGACCTCGGCGTGCACGTCTTCGATCTGCTGGCGTGGATCACGGGCCGGCGCATCGCCCGGGTCTGCGCCGGTATGACCTCCTTCGCCCCCAAGCCCGACGTGCCGGGACAGGAGCCGGTGACCGACGACAGCCAGCTTCTGATGGAGTTCGCCTCAGGCGCGCGCGGCACGGTCCGCCTGAGCCGCATCGCGGTGGCGGCGGGACGGCCGCCCTTCCCCACCATGCACCTGGGCATCGAGCTGTACGGCGAGCGCGGAGCGATCATCTACGATCTCCACGCGCACAGTTCCCTGGAAATCCGGCGGCCCGGGCAGGCAACACAGCACGTGCCGACCCCCGACGCGCTTCCCAACTCCGACGATGAGTGGGTCATCACCCGCGAGCTGGGACGGCGGCAGATCGAACGGTTTGCGCGGGCCGTCCTCGCCTCCCGGATGGTCGAGCCGGACTTCAGGGACGGCCTGCGGGCGCAGGCGGTCGTCGACGCGGCCGAACGGTCGTCCGCCGCGCAGGCCTGGGTCGACGTGCGGGACGTCGACGGAAGGATGGCGTGAAGCACCACCGGCTGACGGTGGTCGGCGCGGTTGGGCTGCACGCCCGGCCGGCGGCGGTGTTCGTGAACGAGACCGTCAAGTTCACATCAAGGATCCAGGTCCGCAACGCTACGACCAACACGGATTGGGTGGATGCGAAGAGCATCCTCGGAGTCTTGACGCTGGGCGTGGAGCAGAACCACGAGATCGAGATCACGGCCGAGGGCGCGGACGAGGAGGAAGCGGCCGCGGCGCTGGAACGGCTGATCACGACCGACTTTGCGGGGAAACTTTGACGACAAGGCGGGATTAGGGAGTAGGGATTAGGGAGCAGTAACTGCAGGATAATGTTCGTCCGGTGCGAAACTCCGCAGGTGGTGGACAACGCACCCCATGAGGTGAAACGCACGCCCGCATCCACCGAGCAGGCCAGGCCCCTTCTCTCGGCACTTCTTCCCCCCGCCGCGATTCGAATTCACGTCACTGCCGCTGACTGGCGCGCCGCCGTGCGCGCCGGCGGCGACGCATTGGTGGCCGCCGGCATCACCACCCCGGCATACACCGACGAGATGATCGCCACCGTCGAGCAGCTGGGGCCTTACATCGTCATCGCGCCCGGCATCGCCCTGGCCCACGCGCGACCCTCACCGGCGGTGCTGCGGGCCGGACTCTCGTGGGTGACGCTGGCCGCTCCGGTGCGTTTCGGCCACAAGGACAACGATCCGGTCATTCTGGTCGTCGGGCTGGCCGCGCCGGACGAACACTCCCACGTGCAGGCGCTGGCGACGCTCGCCGGTCTGCTCGAGGACGAACGCCGGCGCACGGCGCTGCTCGCCGCGCGGACGGCCGAGGAGGTGCTGAAGGCGATACGGGACTACGAACTGGCTTCGGGGCCGTCATGAAGATTCTTGCGGTGTGCGGGATGGGGCTGGGCAGCGGGCTGCTGCTGCGCATGCAGGCGGAAAAGGCCCTGCGCCAGCTGGGCGTGGAGGCCGACCTGGAGGTCGCCGACATCGGGACCGCGCGGGCACTGGCCCCAACCGCCGATCTCATCCTCACCTCCAATGAGCTGGCAGAACAGCTGGGCAAGGTCAAACCACGGGTCGTCACGATTAGCAACTTCGTGGACCTGAAGGAGATGGTAGAGAAACTGCGGGCCGCGCTCAGAACATCCTAGCGGCGCGGTTACGCGCACTCGAGGAGGAGGGAATACGCAGATGGACTTCTTACTCGCAATCGTCAAATTCCTCGTCGACGAGATCTTCAGCAAGCCCTTCTACCTTGTCGGCCTCATGACGGCGATCGGCCTCATCGCGATGGGACGGCCCACGAGCCAGGTGATCGGGGGCACGATCAAGGCCACGATGGGGTTCCTGATCCTCGTCGTCGGCGCCGTCACCGTCATCAACGCCCTCGATCCGCTGGGCAGGCTCCTGCTCGGCGCGACCGGGGCTCGGGGGGTGGTGCCGACCAATGAGGCGATCGTGGCCCTGGCGCAGTCGCGGTACGGCGCCCTCACGGCCTGGCTGATGTTCGTGGGCTTCCTGGCCAGCCTGGTGATCGCACGCCTCACCAACCTTCGCTACGTCTTCCTCACCGGCCACCACATCTTCTACATGGCCACGATGCTGGCCGTGATCCTCGTCACCGTCGGCATGGGCGGCGCCTGGGCGGTCATCGTCGGCGCTGCGCTGCTCGGTACCATCATGGTCATCATGCCGGCGTTCGCGCATCCATGGATGAAGCTAGTCACCGGCGGCGAGAAGGTGGCCATGGGCCACTTCGGCTCACTGGGGTACATCGCGGGCGGGATCGCCGGACAGCTTGTCACCCGCGTCACCGGCAAGAAAGGCAAGAGCACCGAGGAGATGGAATTCCCGGCCGGGCTGCGCTTCCTCCGGGAACCGATGGTCGGGACCGCGGTAGCGATGCTGGTGATCTACCTGCTCTTCGCCATCTGGTACGCGGCGAAGGGCGGCGTAGGGCTGGCCGGCGCCGTGAAGACCCTCGGGCTGCCGGCGGGCACCAGCTGGGGATCGTACTTGATGGCGCAACTCCTCAACGCGTTGAACTTCGGCGTCGGCGTCGCGGTCATTCTGCTGGGCGTGCGCACCATCATCGGCGAGATCGTCCCGGCCTTCGCCGGAATTGCTGAAAAGGTCGTGCCCGGCGCCCTGCCTGCGCTGGATTGTCCGGTGGCGTTTCCGTATGCACCCAACGCCGTGCTGATCGGATTCCTGACCAGCGTGCTGGGCGGACTGGTGAGTCTGTTGCTCATCGGTTGGGGGCTCGGCAAAGCCTGGGTGCTGGCGCTGATCCTGCCGGGGATGGTGCCGCACTTCTTCACCGGCGGCACCGCCGGCGTCTTCGGCAACGCCACGGGCGGCCGCTGGGGCGCGGCCTGGGGCGGCCTGGCCAACGGCATTTTGATCACATTCCTGCCGGCCTTCCTGCTCAAGGTGCTGGGCGCGTTGGGCTTCGCCAACACGACGTTCGGCGACGCCGACTTTGGATGGTACGGCATCGTGGTCGGCAACATCGCCCAGCTGCGTGGATCCGCCGGGGCGGTGGGCGTGCTGCTGGTGGCGCTCGTCCTGATTGTGGCCGCCAGCTGGTTCCAGACGAACTACGTGGACAAAGGCTGGACGCCCGGAAAGGCGGTTGCAAGGGCGGGCAGAAAGTAGACACGAGAGCTTCCGCCGCGGCGTCGGCGGCGCGCGCTGCCGGCGCCGCGGCATTTCGAAGCGCACATGGATTCACGGAATCGCCCGCGCATGCTCACCGGCATCCCCGCCGCCCCGGGGCTGGCCTCCGGCCCGGCCGCGGTGTGGCCTGATTACGCCCTGACGGTCCCGCGGGGCACCGGACGCAAACCTGACGTTGAAGGGTCCCGCCTGGCCTCGGCCCGGAAGGCCGCGCGCGAAGAGATCCAAAAGCTCAAGACCAAGGTCGCAGCCGAAGCCGGGCCCGCGGAAGCAGCGATCTTCGACGCGCACCTGCTGTTCCTGGACGACGCCTCGCTGCTGGCGAAGGCACAGGCAGCGATCGATGCTGGAACGAACGCCGAAGCGGCGTGGATGGACGCCATCGAGCATTTCTCCTCGCAGCTCCAGCAGCTCCCCGACCTGACCCTGCGCGCCCGCGCCGCCGACGTGCGGGACGTGGGCAGCCGCGTCCTGGAACACCTCCTCGGGCGTCCGATCGCGGGGCTGGATCTGCGCGAATCCTCGATCGTCGTGGCCAGGGACCTCGCCCCGTCGCAGGTCGCGGCCCTGCCCGTCGCGAGAGTGCTGGCCATCTGCACGGCTGAGGGGGGGCCCACGTCACATACGGCGATTATTGCGAAAGCCTGGGGGAAGCCGGCCGTGGTCGGGCTGAAAGCAGCGGTACTCGAGATCCGCAGCGGCACGCAGCTGCTGGTCGATGGTACTCGCGGCGAGGTGATTATCGATCCAGATGAGCCGACCGCCTGGGCGTTCGCAAAACGGCGTACGCTGACCGAACAGCGGGCGACCGCAGAGCGCAGCGCCGCGCACGAACCCGCGGTGACGCTCGACGGACGGCGCGTGGAAGTGGTGGCTAACATCGGGGCGGTCGAGGAGGCGGCCGCGGCCCTGGAGTTCGGCGCGGAGGGCGTGGGGCTGCTGCGGACGGAGTTCCTGTACTTGAACCGGCACGCGGCGCCCCAGGAGGACGAGCAGACGGCCGCCTACCGCGCCATCCTCGAGAAAATGGGTACCAAACCCGTCATCGCGCGCACGCTGGACATGGGCGGCGACAAACCCGTCCCCTATCTCGACCTGCCCAAAGAGCCCAACCCGTTTCTGGGCTGGCGCGCGATCCGCATCAGCCTGCAGCGACCGGAGCTCTTTTCGGTGCAGCTGCGCGCGCTGCTGCGGGCCAGCCCCGGGCGCGACCTGCGCATCATGTTCCCGTTCATCGCGACCCCCGACGAGCTGCGCGCGGCGAAGGCCGCCCTCGAGACGGCCCGGGGAGACGTCGCCGCCGCCGGGCATGCCGTCGCGAAACGCATTCAGGTCGGCATGATGGTGGAGATCCCGTCCGCGGTCATCCTGGCGGACGTGTTCGCGCGCGAAGTGGACTTCTTTTCCATCGGCACCAACGACCTGACGCAGTACACCCTGGCCGCGGACCGGTCAAACGAGCGCGTCGCGTCCCTGGGTGACGCATGCCATCCGGCGGTGCTGCGTCAGATCAAATCGGTCATCGACGCTGCGCACAAGGCCGGCCGGTGGGTGGGAGTCTGCGGCGAGATGGCGGGCGATCCGGAGGCGGTCCCGCTGCTGCTGGGCTTGCGCCTGGACGAGTTCAGCATGGTGCCTCAGGCCATTCCGCCGGCCAAAGCCGCCATCCGCCGCTGGTCACTGGCGGGCGCGCAGCAGCTGGCCTCTCAGGCGCTGCAGCTCGATTCTGCGTCTGCGGTGCGGTCTCTCGTGCGCGGAACGACGCCGTCATAGCCTTCCGTCAGTCGCCGTCCGGCAGTTCCGTCGGCCGGGTCACCAGCGTCAGGCGGCGGCCGGCCCGCAGGATGTCCACGGCCAGCGGTTCCCCGATCGGATGACGTCCCAGCGCGCGCTGCAGGTCGTCGGCCGACGCGATGGTGAGGTCGCCGGCTTTAACGATCACATCACCCGGCGCCACGCCGGCATCGGCGGCCGCGGTAGCGGGCTGCACCTCCATCACGCGTACCGCCGTCGGCGCCGCGAGCGCATATTCGAGCACGTCGCGCCGTTCCAGCCGGATCGTCTGGCCTGAGACCCCGAGATAGGCCCGGCGCACCCGGCTCTCGCGAATCAGCTGGCCAGTCACCCATCGCGCGGTGTTCGACGGAATCGCAAAGCAGATCCCCTGCGAGCCCATGATGACCGCGGTATTGATGCCCACGACCTGCCCGCGGAAGTCGACGAGCGGACCGCCCGAGTTGCCTGGGTTGAGCGCGGCGTCGGTCTGCACGACGTTCTCGATGAGCCGGCCGGTCTGCGCGCGCAGCGAGCGGCCAAGGGCGCTGACCACGCCGGTGGTGACGGTTGCCTGGAATCCCAGCGGGTTGCCGATGGCGATCACGAGCTGGCCGACGCGCAGCGCGGCGGAATCGCCCAGCTCAGCGTTCGGCAGCCCGGTCTCCTGCACGCGGACCACGGCGAGATCGCTGTGCGGGTCGTTGCCCACCGGTGTCGCGATGAGCTCGCGGCCGTCCTGCAGGCGGATCTCGATGCGGTCGGCCTCGCTCACCACGTGGCTGTTGGTCAGGATGTAGCCGTCAGGGGTGATGATGACCCCGCTGCCTGCCCCCCGCATCTCCGGCATGCCACGCCGGCGCCACGGTTCGGGGGCGCGGCGGGCCATGCCCACGCTGACGACGGACGGCCCCACGGTTTCCACCGCCTGAATGACGGCCTGAGAATACGCATCCAACACGTCGGTCTGCGCAGTCTGCACGAACATGTCACCTCCGGGGCTTTCTCTTGCCAACGCCGCCGCGGCGGGGCCTATTCCACTGTGACATTTGACACTTTCCCGGTCTGTGGCGCTCTGGGATAATGCTGCCGGTATGCGTGCACGAGAGTGGGGCGCATTCTGGCTGCTGGGCACGATCTGGGGTTCGTCATTCCTGTG
>JBIOWP010000062.1:0-19868 GCA_044868695.1 bacterium | reverse complement strand
CTCCACCGCCTCATGCATCTGCTGCTTCCGCTTGAAGTAGGTCGCCTCGGAATCGACAAACCGGTCCACGAAGGCGACGGCGGCGGTGAGGTTGAGTTCGCTGCCCCGCCTGAACCCCATGACTTTGATGTCTTCTCCGGCTTCGGGGAACTGCTGCTTGAACGCCGGCGAGTTCATGTGGCGCTCGGTGAGCAGCACGAGCCGCTCGGTCTCGGTCAGCGGGGCGTACCCGACCGCCGCCGACGTGTCGTTGGCGCCGGGGACCTCCCGGCTGAAGATGTCCACGAGCTCTGGAGACCCTGGTTTGATCTGCACGTCGTAGCTGACATGCTCGTCGGGATCCACAAAGCGCAGGTTCTCGCGGAACCAGCGCTTGGCGGTGTTGATCGCGATCTCCTCGATCGGCAGGCGCGTCCCGTTCATCTCGTAGGTGGCGCGATCCCCAAAGATGAGCCGGATCGGATCCGTGACCCGCCCGCCTCCCAGTTTGATCTCCGCGTTGCCGGCGACGAGGAACCCCTTGTCGATGTTGTGGTGGAGGATGGCGCCGAACGCGCGCCGGTACTCCCGGCTGAGCTCGATACTCACCCGTTCCATGATCGCGTCGCAGATGGAGTCGGGGTGCCCCCGCCCCTTGCGTTCGACGATCTCAACCTCGTGCTCGGACACCGGCTTGCCCGAGAGCACTTCAACGGTAATCTGTCTCACCGCGCTCCTCCCACGCCTGCGCTGTGGCCTGTGGCCACATTCGCGCCGCCGCGATCCTTTCCTACAATCAAGAACAATCTACTCGATCGACTCCATCTACACAATCTACCCAATCACCGGCGGCGCCGTGCGAAGACAGGGACCAGCACGATGCCGGCGACAAACCCGCCGACGTGCGCCCACCAGGCCACCGCGGCCGCTTCTCCGGTCAAGGAGGCGACCCCGTATAGGAATTGCATGAGAAACCACACGGGCAGGAATAGCACCGCCGGGACGGCGACCAGGCGGCTGAACAGACCGAAGGGCACCAGCGAGAGGATGCGCGCGCGGGGAAACAGCACCAGGTACGCGCCGAGCACGCCGGCGATGGCGCCGCTCGCCCCGATCAGCGGCGCCGTGGACGCCGGGTTCAGCAGGACGTGGGCGCCCGTGGCAACGGCACCGGCCAGGAGATAGAAGAGGAGAAACCCACCGTGGCCCATGAGATCTTCGACGTTGTCGCCGAAGATCCACAGGAACAGCATGTTGCCGATCAGGTGGGCCCAGCCGCCGTGCAGGAACATCGCGGTGACGAGCGTCGGCGCTTCGACCGGCAGCCGGCCGGGGGCCAGCAGCTCCGCGGGCACCGCGCCGTAGGTGACGATGAATCCCTCGAGCGCCGCCTCCGATCCGACCCCGTAGAACATGTACAGGAAGACGGCGGTGCACGCGAGGATCAGCAGGACGGTGACGACCGGGGGTGTCGACGAGGGGTTGTCGTCGCGGAGGGGGATCATGCCGCCGCGCTGACATCCTCCCAGCGAACCTCCTCAACGCCTTCCAGATCTCCCAGGGCGACCACGAGCTCATGGCGGCTCACCCGCGGGGGGAGTCGGACGGCCAGCTGGAGCACCACGCGCTCGCTGGTCCGGCCGGAGAGCTCGACGCGCTCGATGTTCACGCCGAACGCGCCCAGCGCGGTGCCGATTCTCCCGAGCTGGCCGGGGCGGTCGACCATGATCATGGTGACGTGACCCAGGCCGTGCCGGGGAATCCGGCTCTCAAATACCTTGAACAGGGTAAGCACGCTGACGACGATTACGGTCGTAATGAACGCGCCGCTGTAATATCCCACCCCCGCCGCCGTGCCGATCGCCGCCACGGTCCACAGGCTGGCGGCCGTCGTCAGCCCCTGCACACTGCCGGCGGTGCGCCAGATGGTGCCGGCGCCCAGAAATCCGATCCCGACCACAATGTTGCTTGCCACGCGGGCCGGATCGGCGCCGGTGCCGAAGAATCCCACGGCGGAGATCAGGGTGAACAACGCCGCGCCCACGCAGACCAGGATATGCGTGCGAAATCCGGCCGGCTTTTCCGCGCTCTCCCGCTGCCAGCCGATCACGCCCCCCAGCACCATCGCCAGGAGCAGCCGGAGCGCCGATTCCCCCATCCCTTCCCATGGACTCATGACGCGGCCGCCGCCTTCTCACGAGCTACCTGCTCCACCTGCTCCATGAGGGCATCGACCAGCCGGTCTTCGGGCAGGCTGGCGACGATCTTCCCACCCTTGAAGAGGAGCCCCATTCCGCGGCCGCAGGCGATCCCCAGGTCCGCCATGCGCGCCTCCCCCGGCCCGTTGACCGCGCACCCCATCACCGCCACCTTAACCGGGGCGTCGATCTTGGCCAGCCGGCGCTCGACTTCCTGAGCGATGGCGATGATGTCCACCTCCGCCCGTCCACAGGACGGGCAGGCCACCAGCTGGACCCCGCGCGTCCGGAGCCCCAGGCTCTTGAGGATCTCGAACGCCACCTTCACTTCCTCCACCGGCTCGGCCGCCAGGGACACGCGGATGGTGTCGCCGATGCCCCGCGCGAGGATCGCGCCGATGCCGGCCGCCGACTTGAGCCCGCCTGCCCACGCCGTTCCGGATTCCGTGATGCCGACGTGCAGCGGGTAATCCACCCGCTCGCTGATCATCGTGTACGCGTCCACCGCCATGGGGACCTCGGACGCCTTGACCGAGATCACGATGTCGTGAAAGTCCAGATCCTGCAGGACCTTGATGTCGTCGAGCGCGCTCTCCACGAGCGCGTCGGCGCACGGACGGCGGAAGCGGCGCAGAATGGCTTTGCTCAGCGAGCCGATGTTGGCGCCGATGCGGATGGGTACGCCCCGGTCTTTGGCCGCTTTGGCCACGATGCGGGTGCGCTGGCGGCTGCCGATGTTACCAGGATTGATCCGGAGCTTGTCGACCCCTGCCTCCAATGCCTCGAGCGCCAGCCGGTAATCGAAGTGGATGTCGGCGACGATGGGGAGGGGACTGCGCGGCTTGATCTCCGCCAGCGCCTGCGCGGCGGCGTGATCAGGGACGGCCAGCCGGGCGATCTCGCATCCCTCAGCCGCCAGCTGGTAGATTTGCACGAGGGTGGCTTCCACGTCGCGCGTATCGGTAATGGTCATCGACTGCACGGAGACCGGCGCGCCGCCGCCGATCTCCACTTTGCCGACACGCACCCTTCTGGTGTGGTTACGGTCCATGGCTAGAGTTTTCCGATATCGCGCACGGTTAATGTTAACAGCAGCAGGAGCAGCAGCGCAAATCCGACCATGTGGATGTAGCCTTCGCGTCTCGGATCGACTGGACGCCGCCGCACCGCCTCGACCACCAGGAACAGCAGCCGGCCGCCGTCCAGCGCCGGGACCGGCAGCAGGTTGAAGATGCCGATGATCACGCTCATGGCTGCCGCGGTGTACAAGAACAGTTCGCCGCCGCCGCGGGCGGACTCGCCCAGGAACCGCACGGCGCCCACCGGTCCCATCAGGGAATCGAGCACGTCCCGGGGCCGGACTACCAGCGTGGCCAACGCCATAAGCAGCGCGCGGGCGGTCTGCGCGACGTTCGTCAGCCCCCACCACACGGCGCGGACCGGTCCCATCTGTTCGCGGATGGCTTCGGGCCGGAAACCGATCAGCCCGATGCGCTGGGCCGGATCGCGCACCGAGGTGACCTGGACCTCAAACCGCCGGCCGTCGCGTTCCACCGTGAGACTGAGGGCGGCCTTCGGGTTCCGGTGAATCGTGTCGATGACCTGGTCGCCGGATGCCATGGGCACGCCGTTGATCGCCACGATGGCATCGCCCGGCCGCAGCCCCGCCTGCGTCGCCGGACACGGCACCTGGCGGCCGTCATCGGAACACCTCGTCATCAGCTGGCCGATGCGGTTCGTCACTCCGACCGGCACCCCCAACACGAGCGCGAGGCCGGCCAGGATCACGAGGGCCAGAAACAGGTTCATCAGCGGCCCGGCCGCCAGCACCCCCATCCGCTGCCAGACCGTCTTCGCCCGGAAGCTGTCCGGCCCGCCGCTATCATCGAGGTCTTCGCCGGCCAGCCTCACGTAGCCGCCGAAGGGAACCAGGTTGATGGCATAGGTCGTATTGTTCCGCGTGAAACCGATCAGTTTCGGCCCGAACCCCAGCGCAAAGGCATGCACGGTGATCCCCACGCGCTTGGCCACCAGAAAGTGGCCCAGTTCGTGGACGAAAATCATGATGCCGAAGGCCACGACGGCGGCGATCACAGACGCGCTCAGGCTCTCACCCATTCAGCTCACCAGTTTCGCCGCTGCCTGGGTCCGGGCCCAGGCGTCCACGGCCAAGATGTCGTCGACAGACGGGTATGCGGTCGGCCGGTGCGCGTCCATCGCCCACCGCACCGTGCGGGCGATGTCGAGGAACCCGATCCGTCCCGCCAGGAACTGTTCGACCGCCACCTCGTTGGCGGCGTTCATCACCGCCGGCATTGTCCCGCCGCGCGCCAGGGCCTCGTACGCGTAGGCCAGGCACGGATACCGCGCGGGATCCGGACGTTCAAAGGTCAACGTGAGCTGCTCCCACCCCAGCCCCGCCGCGCCGATCGGCATCCGGGCTTCCCCGCGCAGCGCGTACGCGATGACCAGCCGCATGTCCGGAGGCGCCAGCTGCGCCTTCACGGTCCCGTCAATGAATTCTACCATCGAGTGTACGATGCTCTGAGGATGGATGACGACCTCGATGCGGTCAGGCGCCACGCCGAATAGCCAGTGCGCCTCGATGACCTCGAGGCCTTTGTTCATCAACGTGGCCGAGTCCACGGTAATCTTCTTGCCCATTTTCCATGTGGGATGGGCCAGGGCTTCCTCGATCCTCACGCCTCCCAGCGCCTCGAGCGGCCGCCGCAGCAGCGGGCCCCCGGATCCCGTGAGGAGGATTCTCCGCACGTCCGTGGCGGACTCTCCCCGCAGGCACTGGGCGATCGCGGCGTGCTCGCTGTCAACGGGGAGCAGCCGCCTGCCCCGCTCGCGCGCCTCGTGCATCACGAGCGCGCCGCCGGCGACCAGCGTTTCCTTGTTGGCCAGGGCGACGTCGCGGCCGGCGCGCAGCGCCGCCAGCGTCGGCAGGAGCCCCGCGACGCCGACAACCGCCACGACCACCAGATCGGCCTCGCCCCATCCCGCCAGCTCCTGCATGGCGTGCGGACCGGACAGCACCATAGTCGACGGCGGCAGCGTGGCGCGCAGTTGGGCGGCGGCCTGGGGATCGACAAGGCCCACGACCGCCGGCCGGAACCGGCGCGCCTGTTGGGCGAGCGAGCCAGCATTGGATCGGGCGCCGAGACCGACGACCTCAAACTCGCCGGTGCGCTCCACGATCTCCAGCGCCTGTGCGCCGATACTTCCCGTTGACCCGAGAACAATAATCCGCTTCATCTTCCGGTCCCTGGTCCCCGGTCCCCGGTCCCTCGAATGGGCGTCACGGGCGGCCGGCCCAGCTTACCAAGACGTACGCGACCGGCGAGGCGACCAGCAGTCCGTCAAAACGGTCCAGAATGCCGCCGTGGCCCGGCAGCAGCGCGCCTGAGTCTTTCACGCCGGCGCGTCGCTTCATCGCCGATTCAAAGAGGTCGCCGGCCTGGGACGTGACGCTGGCCATGATTCCCAGCAGCACGCCCGTCCACGGCCCCAGCCCGAGTGCGGCCGACCCCAGCGCGGCGGTCAGACCGGCCGCCGCAGCGCCGGTCAATCCACCTTCCCATGACTTGCCGGGACTGATCGCCGGCGCCATCTTGTGACGGCCCGCGGCCAACCCCACGAAATACGCGGCGATGTCGTTCATCCAGATCGCCGCGAGAAACCAGAGCAAGCCGGCGAAACCCAACTCCGCACGCCAGCGGATCAACACGCCACCCGGCAGCCCCAGGTAGATTACACCCAGGAGCGCGGTCGGCCAGGGACTCCAGAGGGCCGTCCCCGGGGCCACCGGCGCCCTGAGCTGTATGCCCACCACGACGATCAGGACCGCCGCAACCGCGCCGATCACGCGGGGCGCAGTCGTGGGTCCAAGGCGAGCCAGTCCCGCTGCCAGCAGCAGCGCGCCCAGTCCCACGGCGGCCCGCGCCGAGGGGACCAGGGTCGGATGGAGCCGAGCGAATTCCTCGGCACCCAGCGCCACAATGAGAACCACGACCCCGATCCACCAGGGACCATTCCACCACGCGGCTGCCAGGAGCAGCGGAATACCGACCGCCGCAGTCAGTACACGCGGCATCAGCCCCGCGCGAGCGAACGTCACCCGCAGATGCCGCATCACGAGTCATCCTCGACTCCGCCGAACCGGCGGCGCCGCTGCTGATAATCGGCGATCGCGGCGCGCAGGTGGGACTGGTCGAAGTCCGGCCAGTAGACCCCGCAGAAATAGAGCTCGGTGTAGGCGATCTGCCACAAGAGAAAGTTGCTGATCCGCTGCTCCCCCCCGGTCCGGATGAGCAAATCGGGGTCGGGAAGGTCGCTGGTGTACAGGCGGCGGCCCAGGGCGGCCTCGTCGATCTGCGGAGGAGCTAGACGCCCGGCGCCGATCTCTTCGGCGAGCCGGCGAACGGCGGTCACGATCTCCGCCCGGCCGCCGTAATTGTAGGCGACGTTCAGCACCAACCCGGTGTTGTCGCGCGTCAGCGCGGTGACCTGCTCCATCTGGTCGCGCAGACCGGCATCCAGCGACGCGAGATCGCCGCTGAAGCGCAGCCGGACGCCCGCGCGCATCAGATCGTCCGCCTGGTCGGTCACCGCCTCGCCCAGCAGCCGCATCAACGCCTCGACCTCGTCGGCCGGCCGCCGCCAGTTCTCCGTGGAGAAGGCGTAGAGCGTGAGGACGCGGACGCCGCACTCATGACAGCCCTCGATCGTCCGCCGGGCCGCCGCCACCCCGGCCCGGTGGCCCTCGACCCGGGGCAGCCCGCGGTCGGCCGCCCAGCGACCGTTACCGTCCATAATGATGGCGATGTGGGAAGGAATCTTTTCAGAGTGAAGCGCGGGCGCGCCGGCGCGCCGCGGACCCGGCTGCGGACTACTCACGGGGTGGCGCCGGACGGAACCGCTCGCGGGTCACGACCAATTCGACGAGCCCTCGCTCGCCGCGGCGTGCGCGAACGACGCGCAGAGGACCCTCCAGCGCGACGGGGCGCGGCGGTCTGGTCTCCACCTCCGCGCCGACCGGCATCCCCGCGGCCGCCAGCCTGGCCCGCGCCTCTTCAACCTCCTGGCCAATGAGGTCATCGACCTCGAACGCGGGGCGCGTCATAGCTCCATGATTTCCTTGTCCTTGGCGGCCAGCAACGCGTCGATCTCCGCGATCGTCTTGTCCGTGAGCTTCTGCAGCTCCTCCAGCCCGCGCTTGGCCTCATCTTCGGAGATGTCGCCGTCCTCTTCCAGTTGCTCGATCACTTCCTTGGCGTCGCGGCGGATGTTACGCACGGCCACGCGCCCATCCTCCGCATGCTTGCGCGCGATCTTGACAAGGTCCTTGCGCCGCTCTTCGGTCAACGGCGGGATGGGCACCCGCACGTGGACCCCGTCGCTGCTGGGCACGAGCCCCAGCTCGCTCTTGAGGATCGCCTTCTCGACGTCTTTGACCATCTTCTTGTCCCACGGACTGATCACCAGCAGCCGCGGCTCGGGGACGGTCACCGTGGCCAGTTGTGTGACGGGGGTGGGTGCCCCGTAGTAGTCGACGCGGATCTGCTCCAGCAACGCGGGGCTCGCGCGGCCCGTGCGCAGCGACGCGAACTCGTGCCGGGTCGCCTCGATCGCCTTCTGCATGTGGGCCTTGGCGTCCGCGATGGCGTCGTTGATCATCGCCGGCTCCGGCTTCCCGCCGAGACCAGCGTGCCGACCTCTTCGCCCAGCACCGCGCGCTTCACGTTCCCGGGCCGGGCCACGTCGAAGACGATGATGTCCATGTTGTTGTCCTTGCACAGGGCGACTGCGGTCATGTCCATGACCTTCAGGTCGCGGTTGAGGACGTCCATGTAGCCGAGCTCCCGGAACATCACGGCGTCCTTATGCACGTTGGGATCTTTGTCGTACACCCCGCCGACGCCGCGCTTAGCCATGAGGAGCGCGTCGGCCTCGATCTCGATCGCCCGCAGCGCCGCGGCCGTATCGGTGGTGAAGTACGGGCTGCCGGTGCCGCCGGCGAAGATCACGACCCGGCTCTTCTCCAGGTGGCGGATCGCGCGGCGGCGGATGAACGGCTCGGCGATCTGGTGCATCTCGATGGCCGTCTGGACCCGGGTCACCAGCCCTTCTTTCTCCATGATGTCCTGCAGCGCCAGGGCGTTGATCACCGTCGCCAGCATGCCCATATGGTGCGCGGTGACCTCGTCAATCTTCAGGCGCGCCGACATGTCGGCGCCCCGCACCACGTTGCCGCCGCCGACCACGATTGCCACCTCCACGCCGTGTGCGACGACCCCCTTCACTTCCTGCGCGACCAGGCGCAGCACAGATGCGTCGAGGCCCGAATGGCCGTCGCCGGCCAGGGCCTCGCCGCTGAGTTTAAGGAGTATGCGCTGGTACTTGGGAGCGGACGCTGTGGAGGAGATTCCGCGTCCTCCTCGTGTCGGACCTACTCTCCTAGCTTAAACCGGGCGAAGCGCCGCACCTGCACATTTTCTCCCAGCTTGGCAATCGCCTCGGTGATCACGTCGCGGACGCGGCGGGTTTCGTCCTTGATGAACGGTTGCTCCAGGAGCACCACGTCGGCAAACCACTTCTCCAGGCGTCCGTCCACCGCGGCCGCGGGCTTGCCGGCCAGCTCAGCGGAGAATTGGACGCGCTGCGCGGCCACGACCTCCTTCGGGACCTCCTCGCGGCTGACGTACAGCGGCGCGGACGCCGTCACCTGCATCGCCAGGTCCCTCGCTAACCGCTTGAACTCCTCGGTGCGCGCCACGAAGTCGGTCTCGCAGTTGACCTCGACCATTGCGCCGACGCGGCCGCCGGTATGAATGTAGGATTCCACCAGTCCTTCGGAGGCGGCCCGCCCGGCCTTCTTGGCCGCTGTGGCCAGGCCCTTCGCGCGCAGGAGCTCGACGGCTTTGTCCAGGTCGCCGCCGGCCTGCTGCAGCGCGGCGCGGCAGTCCATCACCCCGGCCCCCGTGCGCGCGCGCAGCTCCTTGACTAGATCCGTGCTGATCTCGACGGTCGTCTTGCGGTTCATCATCACCCCTTGACCTCTTCTCCTTCGACAAGTTCCCTCACCGGCGGCACGACATCCAGGGCCTCGAGGGGAACGGCTTCTTCTCCCGTGATCTCCTGGCCCGGTGCGGCGGGTTCCTCGAGCGCCGGCGCAGCGGCGCCTTCCTCGACGACCTCACGCTTGCGGCGTTCTTCCAGCCCTTCGAGCGCCGCGTTGGCGATGCGGCTGGTAATCAACCGGACCGCGCGGATGGCGTCGTCGTTGCCCGGGATGGGGTAGTCGATCTCGTCGGGGTCACAGTTGGTGTCGACGATGGCCACCACGGGGATGCCCAGCTTGCGAGACTCGGCGACCCCGATGTGCTCCTTGCGCGTATCGACCACGTAGATGGCGGCGGGCAGCTGCGTCATGTTCTTGACGCCGCCCAGGTACTTCTCCAGCCGGGCGAGCTCTTCCATGAGCCGCGCCTGCTCTCGCTTCGGCAGCACGTCCAGGTGGCCGCGGTCGCGCATGTCCTCGATCTCACGCAGCCGTTCCACGCGCCGCCGGATGGTCGCAAAGTTCGTCAGCATCCCGCCCAGCCACCGCTGGCTCACATACGGCTGCTGCGCGCGGGCCGCCTCCTCGCGGATGGCGTCCTGCGCCTGCTTCTTGGTGCCGACGAACAGACACGCTCCGCCGTCGGCCACCGCGCCCCGCACGAACTGGTACGCCTCTTCGATCATGGGGACGCTCTTCTGAAGATCGATGATGTGGATGCCGTTGCGCTCGGTGAAGATGAAGCGGGCCATCTTGGGGTTCCACCGGCGGGTCTGGTGCCCGAAGTGGACCCCGGCTTCCAGCAGCTGTTTCATCGTGACGACCGGCACTCGCGTTATCCTCCCTGTGGTTGGCTGCCACCGCCTCCGTCATGCCCGCCGGGACCCGTCGCGGGCACCCCCCGGCCAGATCGGGAGACGTGTGAGATGTGGGGCCGTCCCGCACAGATGACCACGCCCCGGCCGATTCGCCCGGGGCGAGCTCCTGCGCGGGTTCGAACCCGACGTAGTATACCACACGAGGTTGGAAAGTTGAAGCGTTGGAGAGTTGAAGAGTAAGCGGCCGTTAACGTTTCAACGCTCCAACTCTCCAACTTTTCAACTTGTGGGCAGTTAGGCTCTCGGGTGCGCCTTATCGTAGACGCGTTTGAGCCAGTCGCGCGACACGTGGGTGTAGATCTGGGTCGTGGCCAGGTTCACGTGGCCGAGCAGTTCCTGCACCGTCCGCAGGTCCGCGCCACCGTCCAGCAGGTGGGTGGCAAACGTATGCCGCAGGACGTGCGGGCTCACGCGGCGGGCGAGCGCGGCCTGACGGATGGCCCGGTCGAGGATGAGGCGCACGCCGCGGTCGGTCAGCGGCCCTCCGCGGGCGTTGACGAACACGGCCTCCGTCCCCCGGGTGGGGGACAACCTCGGCCGCCCGAACTGCAGGTACCGGCGCAGCGCCTCCACCGCGGCATCGGCCACCAACACCACCCGCTCTCTTCGTCCCTTGCCGGTGACGCGGAGTTCGCCCTCCCATTGAAGATCGGGAACCCGGAGGGCGACCAACTCTGCGACGCGGATCCCGGTGGCGTAGAGCACCTCCAGCATCGCGCGGTCGCGCAGTCCCGATGGCGTCGAGAGATCCGGCGCCTGCAGGATCACCCGTACTTCGTCGGGCGTGAGGAACTTTGGGAGCCGGCGCTGCCGTTTCGGACTGGACACGAGCACCATCGGGTCCACCGACACCCTGCCTTCCCGGTACAGAAACCGGAACAATGTCCGGACCGCGGACAGGTGTCTTGCGGTTGCGCTGCGTGCATAGCGGCGGTCCAGGACGGCGACGTATCGGCGCGCCAGCTGCGGCGTGACCTGATCCCAGGCCGTGATCCCCGCGTCCCTGAGGAACGCGGTGAACTGCCGGAGATCTCGGCGGTAGGCGAGGAGCGTATGCGGTGAGGCCCCGCGCTCCCCTTCCAGGACCCGCAGGAACGCAGCGATGTCTGGGTGCGGATCACCCGGGGCCGGTGTGGGCTTCCGGCGGGCTGCGGAGGAATTGTCCGTGTGAGGGGAAACCATCGGCGGCCGGGTCAGACCGGCCACCGTGGGGTTCGCCTACGAGACGGGCCGATCCTCTGGGACGGGGGCGCGGGGCTCATCGGAGGGCGGCTGCACCGCCTCGGTGTAGCCGCAGGCTTTGTCCAGGCAGCGCAGAGTCGTCCGCCGGCCGGTCTGGTGGATGCCCAGCAGGTGCTGCCCACACTTCGGGCAGACGCGATCGGTGGGCCGGTCCCAGCTGGTGAAGGTACACGCCGGATAGGTGCTGCACCCGAAGAAGGTCCGGCCCCGCCTGGAGCGGCGCTCGACGACCTCGCCGACCTTGCAGGTCGGGCAGGTCACGCCGATGCCCAGCGGCCGCGTGTACTTGCACTCCGGAAATCCCGAGCAGGCGATGAACTCGCCGAACCGGCCGTACTTGCGCACGAGCGGCCGGCCGCACTGCGGGCACGCCTGCCCGATCTCCACCACCGGCGTTTCGATCTGCACGATCTTCTGCTCGGCGGAGTGGAGGTCCACCTCGAACGGCTTCCAAAAATCGCCGACGACCTTCTGCCACTCCAGGCGGCCCTCTTCCACCTGGTCCAGCTCTTCTTCCAGCGCGGCGGTAAAATCGTAGTCCATCACGTCGGCAAAGTGCTCGACGAGGAGATCGTTGACCAGCTTGCCGAGATCGGTGGGATGCAGCCGCCGGTTGATCGGCTTCACATATCCGCGGCGCTTGACCGTCTCGATCGTCGGCGCGTAGGTGCTCGGCCGCCCGATGCCGCGCTCCTCGAGCGCGCGTACCAGCGACGCCTCGGTGTACCGGGGCGGCGGCTGGGTGAAGTGCTGCTGCGGATCGAGGGAGTCCAGCGCCAGGACCTCGCCGGTGAGGAGGTCCGGCAGCCATCCCTCCTGCTCGTCGCCGTTCTCGGGGAGGTCCCGGTAGACGGCCAGGAACCCCGGGAACTTCACGCGGGACCCGGTCGCGCGGAACAGATACGCGCCTGCGGCGATGTCCACCGAGAGCGTGTCCATGACCGCGGACGCCATCTGGCTCGCGACAAAGCGCTCCCAAATGAGCTTGTAGACCTTGAACTGATCGCTGCGCAGAAACGGCTTGACGCGCTCTGGAGTCCGCAGCACCGAGGTGGGCCGGATGGCCTCATGGGCGTCCTGGGCCGAGCGGCGCGAGCGGTACACCCGCTGCGCATCGGGCACGTAGGAGGCGCCGAAACTCTTGGCCACGAACTCCCGGGCTTCGCGCAGCGCCGAGTCCGCGACGCGGACCGAGTCCGTGCGCATATAGGTGATGAGACCGACGGTCCCTTCGGCGCCGATGTCGACGCCTTCATACAGCTGCTGCGCCACGTTCATTGTGCGGGCCGCGGAGTATCCCAACCGGCGGTTGGCTTCCTGCTGCATCGTGCTGGTCGTGAACGGCGGCCCGGGATGGCGGAACTGATCCTTACGGCGCACCTCCCCAACCACAAAGGCAGTCCCGGCGAGCGCGGCGACGATGGCGTCGGCCTCCTCGCGCGTCCGGATGACGGTGGCTCCGTCGTCGGTGGGCGCCCCATAGCGCACACCATCCTTGCCGACCAGGCGCGCGGTGAGGGCTTCGCCGGCCTTGCGCAGGTGAGCCAGCAGGGTCCAGTACTCCTGCGGGACAAACGCCTCGATTTCTTTCTCGCGGTCCACGACCAGGCGCACCGCGACGGACTGGACGCGGCCGGCGGAGAGCCCTCCCCGCACCTTCCGCCACAGCAGGGGACTGAGCTTGTAGCCGACGAGGCGGTCGAGGATCCGGCGGGCCTGCTGCGCATTCACCAGGTTGAGATCGATTTCGCGCGGGTGCGCCAGCGCCCGTTGCACGGCGTCTTTGGTGACCTCGTGGAATTCAATACGCTTGATCGCGGGGTTGACGGACCGCAGCGCGTCCGAGAGATGCCAGGAAATGGCCTCGCCTTCCCGGTCCGGGTCGGTGGCCATGTAGACGGTGCTGGCCGCCTTGGCCGCCTCTTTCAACTCTTTGAGGATGGCGGCTTTGCCCTTGATGACGATGTACCGGGGTGCGAAGCCGTTTTCGACATCGACACCGAGCCGGCTGCGGGGGAGATCTTTCACGTGCCCCATCGAGGCCACGATGTCATACTTGCGATCCAGCAGCTTTTGCAGCGTCCGCGCCTTCGTCGGTGACTCGACCACCACCAGGGCCCGGGCGCGGGCCGCCTTGGCCGTCGCGCCGTCCCCAGCGGCGGGCCGCGCGCGCCGGCGGGCGGTCTTCACCGCGGGCGGTGGGGGCGCCTCGATTGTGGCCGCGCGGGTCGGGCCATCTCTCCCGGTCCGCGGGGTGTTCTTCTTCACAGCGTCACTCCTCTTCATCTTGTCTATAGGCGCCGTCGCGCCGCGCGTAGCGGGCGCCCGGCAGCGCGGCCACCAGGCCCCGGCATTCCAGCGTCACTAGCGCGCGGCTGACTGAGGCGACCGGCAGACCGCACTGCAGCACCAGGCGGTCCAGGTGCACCGGCGTCAGGTCCAGCCGCGCGAGCACCACGGTTTCGAGATCGTCCAGGACCGGCGCCTGAATGACGGGCCGTCCCCGCGCAGGCAGGTGGAGCTCGTCCAGGATGTCGTCCACCCGTGCGACCAGCCTGGCGCCCTGCTGCAACAGGCGGTTCGGAGCGCGGCTGGTGGGATCGCTGATCCGACCCGGGACCGCGAACACCTCCCGCCCCTGCTCGAGCGCCGCGTCCGCGGTGATCAACGCGCCGCTGTTCTCGCGCCCTTCCACCACCACGATCCCCAGCGACAGCCCGCTGATGATCCGGTTGCGCTGGGGGAACTGCGCGGGCCGCGGGGGCGCGCCGGGCTCGAACTCCGATACCACTGCACCGTGCCCGATGATCTCGTCCATCAGACGTCGGTGCTCGGACGGATACACCACATCGGGACCGCAGCCCAGGACGGCGATCGTGAGGCCGCCGGCATCCAGCGCGCCGCGGTGCGCCGCGGCATCGATCCCGCGCGCCAGGCCGCTGATGACCGTCACCCCGCAGCCGACCAGTTCGCGCGCCAACTGCTGCGCGACGGCAACCCCATACGCCGTCGGCCGCCGCGCGCCGACGATCGCGACCGCGGGCGCCTCGGCTGTTGCGATGTCGCCGCGCACATACAGCGACGACGGCGGATCGTAGATCGTCCGCAGGCGCGACGGATACGCGGCATCGTGGATCGCGATCACAGCGACCGCATCACGCACGCGCACCGTCCGCAAACCTACCCTCTACCTTACCACAGGGTGTCAAGCGGACCGGCGGACGGCTCATCCGAGCAGCCGCAGCGGGCGGTCGAATGCACGGTACTGCACCGCTTCGGCAAGATGGCCGGCGGTGATCTGGGCACTACCGTCCAGGTCCGCGATGGTGCGGGCCAGGCGCACCACGCGGTCGTGCGCGCGCGCCGACAGGCGCAGGCGGTCGATGGCGGCTCGCAAGAACGTGCGCGCGTCCTCGTCGAGCCGGCACACGCGCCGCTGGTGGCGGGATGACATCGCGGCGTTGGTGAGTGTCGCGCTGCCGAACCGCTCGCGCTGGACCTCGCGGGCCCGCAGCACGCGCGCCCGGACGTCGGCGGACCGCTCTCCCGCGCTCCCAGCCGTCAGATCATCGGAGGAGACCCGCGGAACTTCGATGTGGAGATCGATGCGATCCAGGAGCGGGCCGGACACCCGGTTGAGGTAGCGTGCGATCTGGCCCGGCGAGCACAGGCATTCGCGCGCCGCGTCACCGAGGTGGCCGCACGGGCACGGGTTCATCGCCGCCGCCAGGATGAATCGCGCCGGAAACGTGGCGGTGGACTGTACCCGCGCCACCGTCACGGCGCCGTCCTCCAGCGGCTGCCGCAGCACCTCCAGGACGTCGCGGTGGAATTCGGGAAGCTCGTCGAGAAACAGCACGCCGTGATGGGCCAGCGTGATCTCACCGGGCCGCGGCACCGACCCCCCGCCGGTCATGGCTGCGGCGCTGGTCGTGTGGTGCGGGCTGCGAAACGGGCGCGCCCGGATCACCCCTCCCCCGGCAGGCAGGAGCCCCGCGACGCTGTAGACGCGCGTGACATCGATGGCCTCGTCCCAGGACAGCGGGGGGAGAATCGTCGGCAGACGGCGGGCCAGCATCGTCTTGCCCGCGCCAGGCGGGCCGACCAGGAGGATGTTGTGGCCCCCGGCGGCCGCGATTTCCATCGCGCGCCTCGCGTGGTCCTGCCCTTTGACATCGCCGAAATCCATCTCGAATTCCGGCACGGCGCCGTCCTTGGGCGGACCCTGCAGCGGGGCAATCGACGCCTCGCCTTCCAGATGACGGATCACTTCCCCTAGCGACGCCACAGGCAGGATGTCCAGCCCATCGACCAGGGCTGCTTCAGGGGCGTTCGCGAGTGGCACGATCAGGGCGCGGGCCCCGAGCCCCTTTGCCGCGAGCGCGATCGAGAGCGCTCCTCCGACGGGACGCACGCCGCCGTCCAGCGACAGTTCTCCCAGCACGACGGTGCCGTTCAGGTGCGGGGTGCGGATCTGCTCGGTCGCGGCCAGGATGCCGACGGCCATCGGCAGGTCGAAGGCGGGCCCCTCCTTGCGCACGTCTGCCGGCGCGAGGTTCACCGTGATCTTGCGGGAAGGGACCTCGTAGTTGGAGTTGCGAATGGCCGCGCGGACGCGCTCCTTGGCCTCCTGCACCGCCGTGTCCGGCAGCCCGACGATGGCAAAGGCCGGCAGGCCGCCGCCGACGTCCACCTCCACGTCGATGGGGTACGCATCCAGGCCCTGCACGGCGGCTGACCGGACTGTGGCGAGCACACGGGAACCTCCCTGCGCGGATTGTAAAACGCGCGCCGGGATGGCGCACTAGCCCAACTGAGTCAATTTTGGGAATCAGGGATCAGCCTCGAAGGCGTTTGGGATCACGTCGATGCTGAGGACCCGGCCGCCGGGGTCGACGAGGACTGAGACGGCGTCGAACCGGCAGGGACGGTCCCAGAGCCGGCGGGTGGTCAGGTAGTAGGTCGCCAGACGCTGGAGCCGCCATTGCTTGGCGGGCGTGATGGCCTCGAACGGCGCCCCGTAATCGACGGTGGAGCGGGCCTTGACCTCCAGAAAGACCAGGCTCCCGCCCTCTTCCGCGACGAGGTCCAGTTCGCCCATGGGACACCGCACGTTGCGCTCCCGGATCCGGTAGCCGCGCCGCCGCAGCAGCGCGACCGCGGCCTCCTCCCCGATGGCACCCAGCTCCCGACGCGTTGGCACGCCTCCATTAAATATGACCGGCGCGCCGCGCGCCCTAACCCAATTGGGTCATTGATGGCCCGCGCGCGAGGTCTCCATGGCCCGGAGGAGTGGTAAGGAGTGGACAGGTGACCCAGATGCGCCTCCGGCTCAGTGCGGCACTCCTTCTCCTGCTCGCTGCTCCCGCGCTCGCGCGCGTCGGCGACCCGATCGCCGTGTTCGAGCGCAGCCCTCTCATCCAGCAGCTGCGCCTCAGTCCGTCCGGCCAGTCCGCGGCCGGCGGCGGCGTGGTGACCCGCTACGTCTCGGACGATCAAGCCATCACGGTGGATCTGGTGGTCCGGGGTGGCGTGATCGAGCAGGAGATCATGTACCTGCCGATGGACCTCCAGCGCGGCATTCACGTCACGTTCTTCCTCCAGGATGCGGTGGGGTCGGTGGTGGGGGCCCAGAAGGGGATGCTGGCGTTCACCCCGGCCGTGCGGAACCGCAGCGAAACGTCCATGACCTTCGGCGGGTACACCATGCGCTTCACCCCAATGGGCGGCCTGCTGCGCGTGCTCGTCAGCCGCTAGCGGTGCCTGGCACCAAAGTGCCTGGCACCGCGGTGCCAAGTAGACGTCTAATTCGATGAAATCAGCCCCTACTCAACCGCCCGTGCGAAGGCTAGCAAGGTGTTCCCGGTTCGTAGCCCGAAGCGCCTCGGTGTGCGATGATCCATGGAGGACCTGGGTTCATCTGGGTCCACGTCCTAGGGGAGGCCGGCGAATGCCCTCACGAAGAGATTTTGCATTGGCGACTACTTTGAAATCATCCGTCACATCATTCATGTCTTCACTGCACCTCGCGTGAGGCCACTAACCAGCGTGCGTTGGAAGAGAATGAAGAGCACGAGCAACGGCACAATAGATGTAACAGCCACCGCGGATACGAGGTGCCACTGAACCTCTCCATACTCACCCACAAATCCGTAGACTGCGACAGTAAACGGCTTGAGGATCTGGCGTTCAGTGAGTATTAATGGGAAGGTAAACGCATTCCAGGCGTCCATGAATGCAATGACCGCCAATGCGGCAAAGCCAGGGGATGCGAGCGGGATAGTGATTCGCAACAATGTCTTTAGCGGGGTACATCCGTCAATGAGCGCCGACTCCTCTAACTCCCTGGGTATCCGATCAAAGTACCCTTTCATGACCCATGTGCCAATCGGGACGACCGCGAGCGTGAAGAGCAGAATCAGCCCTACGCGTGTGTCGTAGAGACGAGCGGCTGAGTACATCATGTACAGTGGCACGAGCTTGGCTACACCTGGCATAAGGTTCATCAATAGAATGGCTAGAAAGAGGGCTCGATGACCCCAAAATCGGTATCGAGAAAAAGCAAAACCCGACAATGAGACGACCAGCAGGGTCAATGCCACAGTCCCAAACGCATAGATAAAGCTGTTCAAAAAGGGTCGGATACCAAACGCCGGGGAGGTGAATGCTAGCCTAAAGTTCTCCAAATGTAGAGACGAAGGGATGAGCGTCGGCGGAATCTTTTGCGCCTCCGCCGCCGACTTTAGTGAGGTTGTTAGCACCCAGAGCAAGGGCGTGAGGGCGAAGAAGGCGAAAAGAATTAGAATGGCATAAGTCATTATTTTCCATTTGGTCGAAACTCTTCCAATTCCCATGTGCGATTGCCTCCGGTACGCGCCGGCTACAAGGCCTCCTCTTCATGCAGCACGCGGACGTAAGCCAGGATAATGATGACACTCAGAATGTACACCAGGACGGATACCGCCGCTGCTTTACCCAGAAACCCCCATTGGAAACCTTGATGATACATGTAGATAGGGATGATCTCCGTTCGGAACAAGGGGCCGCCTCGTGTCAAAGCAAGCACAACATCAAAGGTGTTTAATGTTTCAACAGTAGCGACGATCAGATTCACGAGGACAAAGGGCCGGATCAAGGGCAAGACGATTCGAGTGAGTAGTGAGATTCCGCTTGCCCCGTCGATTGCAGCAGCCTCGTAAACCTCGTCCGAGATCGACTGCAGGCCCCCCATTTGAAGCACAAGACTGAAGCCTGCGCTTCGCCAAACGGAAGTAATTAGCAACGCCCCCATGGCCATCGGGCCTGTCACGAGCCACGGTCGCGGCGCGAAACCAAAGTTAGTCAAGAACGTATTGAGGAGGCCGACCGTAGGATCAAAGATGAATCTCCACGAGTAACCGACCACGATACCCGAAATAACCCAGGGGAATAGATACAGACTTCGGAAAAATTCTCGGCCTCTCAGCCATCTTTGCTGAAGCAGGATTGCAAGGCCCAGACCGACCGTGATCTGGAGGATGACCGATCCCACAACCCAGACGGCGGTAACGGGGAGTACTGGATTGAGGAGGTTGGGGAAAGGACCCGAAAATACGTCGACAAAGTTTCTGAGTCCAATGTATGGAGTCTGATGAAAACGCGCAAGGTGGATGTCATGAAATGCGTACCAGATCCCTGCGAGTGTCGGATAGACTTGCAGTCCGACGACCAAGAGCAGCGCGGGGAGAATCAGCAGGAAGGGGAATGCCTGGAGTCTGAGAGCGCGCAGGGCTAGGACATTGCGCCCGAGGACACCCGGTGGTTCAGGTGTCGCTTCAAACCCAGCGTCGCGAGCCACACATCTCGTCCTTGGGACTGGAGTTTATGTCGAACTCCTCCCTGGGCCGAAGGCTCTATCTTCTTAGGATCGCGTTCGTCTGCTCCGCTGCCTGGTCAAGTGCACCTTTTGCAGACACCTCACCTGATAACGCGCGTTGAATCGCCGTGATGAGAAACGGCAGAAAACTCGGATACTGTGGAACTTGAGGTGCCAATCGTGCAAATGGAATGGACTCCGCAATCTGGTCGAAGTACGGCATAACTCGGGTGTAGGTCGCCACTCGCTCGAACGCTGCCCTGCGAGTGGGAACCCGTTGCTGTAGTTGCCAGAATTCTCGGGCGTATGGCTCGCTCGTCACGATCCTCATGTACTCCCAAGCGAGATCGGGAATTTCACTATTCCGCCCAATCGTGAGAATCCAACCGCCCATGCCGGTAGCACGACGTCCTCCTCTCGGTATCGGAAGAACCGTCGCTCCCCGGATGCGAGCGAATTCTTCTGGCGTCTTATACTCGTCCGTACCGGTCGGTCGGTAGCCTGTGCCCACTACGATGCCCATGGCGAACCGGTCGCTCGTGACGAGAACATTCACTAACTCATCTTGACTCGAGCCAAGAATCTCTTGCGGCGTCACTTTTTGCTTGTTCACGAGGTCCGCGAGAAACTGTAGCGCCCTTACTCCCTCC
>JBIOWP010000061.1:0-2614 GCA_044868695.1 bacterium | reverse complement strand
CACGCCGCGGTGGGGTCGAAGCTCAGTCCGATGGCGGCTCCGGGCGCGTAGGCCCGGGACGGATCCGCCTGCACCCGCAGGCGCAGCCCGCCGGGGCCTTCGATCCGGTAGTCGAACAGATTCCCCAGGAAGACGCGCTCCCGCACGACGCCGCTGAGCCGGTTCGAATGCGCGTCATCGAAGTGCAGCGCTTCCGGACGCACACAGATCAACACCGCGCCTTCGTCGACCTCCCCCGCGCAGGTGAAGGTGCCGGCGGGTGTCCGCACGAGCAGGTTCCCGTTGTCGCGGCCCGCCACCGTGCCGGAGATGAAGTTCGAGAGGCCGATGAACTCCGCGACCCACGGGTTGCTGGGCCGCCGGTAGATCTCCTCGGGGTTGCCGATCTGCTGCAGTACTCCGTCGCGCATCACGGCGATGCGGTCGGCGAGCACCATCGCCTCAGCCTGATCGTGCGTCACGTAGATCGTGGTGATGCCGAAGTCCCGCTGCAGCTGGCGGATGTAGAAGCGCATGTCCTCCCGCAGTTTGGCGTCGAGGTTGGCCAGCGGCTCGTCGAGCAGCAATACCGCGGGATTGGTCACCAGCGCCCTCGCCAGGGCCACGCGCTGCTGCTGCCCGCCGGAGAGCTGGTGCGGGTAGCGTCCTTCCAGGCCCCGTAGCTGGACCTTCTCGAGGATGGCGCCGACCCGCTGGCGGACCGCCGCGGCCGGCTCGCGCCGCATCTGCAGCCCGAACGCCACGTTCCCCCATACGGTCATGTGGGGGAACAGCGCGTAACTTTGAAAGACGATGCCGATGTTGCGCCGCTCGGGCGGGAGCGGCGTGACGGGGCGATCGCCAAAGTGGATCTCGCCGTCATCCAGCGTCTCGAACCCACCCACGAGACGCAGCGTCGTCGTCTTGCCGCACCCGGAGGGGCCCAGGAGGGTGATGAGCTCACCCTCCTGGATCTCCAGATTGAGCCGCTGCACGGCCGTGACCGTGCCGAAGCGCTTCGTCAGGTCCCGCAACGTGATGGACGACATCGCGGGGCTACTGGCCGAGGACCTCCCGGTTCCACTTGTTGATCATTTCCTCGCGCGCGCCACTGTTCACCCAATCCCAGTCCCACTTCATGATCTGGCGGATCTGCGCCTGCGTGTGCACAGGGATCTCTGTGGCCAGCTTCCCGGTGATCTTCACCGCGCGGCTGCCCGGGGTCCACCAGAACTGCGCCGCCCACTTCTCCTGCACCGGGCGTGAGAGGAAGTAGTTGACGAACTTGAACGCGAGCGGCTTGTTCGCCGCGTTCTCCAGGACGTTCGTGTCCTGCTCGAACATGAAGACGCCCTCGCGCGGGAACACCCACTCGATCGGCACGCCCTGGGCCTTCAGCCGTGACGCGGCCGGCGCGTCCAGGATGCCGACGGTGATCTCGCCGCGGGTCATGAGGATTTCCATGTCGCCCGAGAAGTCGGTCTGGCGGAACGGCCGCAGTTCCTTGATCTTGCCGATGGCGAAGTCGATGTCCCGGTCGTTGCCTTTGTAGATGCGCGAGACGAGCATCGTGAACATCGGGTTCGCCGAGTTGGCGGCGCTGTAGACGCCCAGCTTGCCCTTGTACTCCGCGCTCCACAAGTCTTTCCAGGACTTGGGCGGGGTGTTCACCAGATCTTTCCGATACGCGATCCCCAGCGGGCCCACCAGGGTGGTCACTCCAACGTCATCCTTGTTCCTCAGCTCGGGCCACACGTCGTTGAGGTTGGGGACCACGTCCGGCGTCATCTTGGCGAAGAAGCCTTCCTTGCGGATGGCCGACACCCACGTGGTGTTGGCGATGATCACGTCGAACGGAGGATTACGCATGCCCGCCGCCCGGATCTTGGCGACCCAGTCGCGCGACAGTCCCACGGACAGCTCGACCTTCGCGCCGGCCTCAGACTCGAACCCGGGCAAGATTTCTTTCCGCAGAAACTGCTCCCACGGTCCTCCGTAGCTGGTCACCACGAGCGTGCCCGACGGCGCCGCCGTTGTGCCGGCTCCGTTTCCTGTCATGACTAGCGATAGCGCGGCGAGCAGGACGAACGCCCGCCACCCCCACGATGACTTCATCCCTCCACCCCCTCGGTGTGTGGTGGTTGACTGTCGCGCGACACAGGCGATTATTGGTGAAAACGTCGCAGGATTTTCAGCGTGTTCGCCCGCGGTCCGCGAGATTCCTCCCGGGATGCGACCGCCTGGCGCGACGGATCGAGGAGCGTGAGGTCCTATAGGACGAGGGGCACGCCGATGTCCGGCAGCCGCACGTTCATCTCCTTGCCCAGCAGTTCGACGAACCGTTGCGGGTGCTGCGTGTGGACCGGGATCACCTGTCCAGGTGAGACCTCGCGGATCAGCGCCTGTATCTCCGGCCCGCTGATGTGTCCTGAGGAATGATAGCGCGACGGTCCCTCAGTCAGGCCGATCGGTTCGAGGTGGAAGCGCGCCAGCCAGTGTTCCAGTCGCTGTGCTTCAAACAGCTGCTCTTCATCGTGCGGCTCGCTGCTGGAGTAGATCCAGCAGCCCCGTGCCGGGTCGATGTCGACCAGCTCCGTGATGTCGAAGAACGAGAAGCAGACGATGTACTCTCCGG
>JBIOWP010000060.1:0-13701 GCA_044868695.1 bacterium | reverse complement strand
GGGTCGGCCTTCTCCTTCTCACCCACCAGCGTCTAACCTCCCGCTCCGGCAGGGCATGCGAACAGCAGTACTCTGGTCTGAAGCTCCTATAGCACTGGCTGGAAATTTGCTTCAAATTGCGGGTATGGAGTAGTAGGGCACCCCTGACCGTGGCCAACGACGCACCGTTTCATAAGGTCCGGTGGCATGTGCCGGCCAAGAGCCTGGGAGTCACGCTTCCCCCAGGCTATCACCTTCTGGAAGCGCCGCTGCAGCTGTTCCTGTGCTACGGCGACCAGGAGATCGCCCGATTTGCGCCCGGCGCCGACCCTAAAGACATCCAGCGCGAAGCCGAAGCCCACCTCGCCAAACAGCAGACGCCGCCGACGTCCGCCGCGGCGGAGGACGGGATCACCGGGCTGCCCTGGTCGGTCTCCGTCCGAAGTGAAGCGGCGCGGCTGGCCTGCGTGTCGGACCTGCACGTCATCGCCGTGCACCTGGGCGGGCTCGATACGTTGATGGATGTGTACGGGTACAAAGCCGCGCATTCCGTCCTCCGGCAGATCTCCCGGCGCATGAAGCGGCTAATGGAGGGCGGCGACCACCTGACCCGCCACAGCGGGGACATCCTCCTGATCCTCACGGTACGGCCGCTGGGCGACATTAAGGCGCTTGTGGACCTCATCCATCAACAGGTGTCCGCCGTGGGTCTGGAGACCGATGGCGATCGCCTGCCCCACAGCCGCATCGGCGTAGCCACCGTGGACCGGCTGACCGATTCTGATCCTGCGACCACGCAGGCAATGATCGACGCGGTCATCATCTCCGCAGAGGTCGCCTCGATGGGCAAGGAAACCCCGTCCACTCCGGCGCAGCCCGAGCCAGCGACACGGTCTGGGGCGAACGCACCGTTCGATTTCGCGTCGGAGTTCGCGCCACAGGCTCCCGCGCCGGGGGTAGGCATCCCGGCGATCCCGCCGATGCCCTCGGCGGTCGAGCCCGACCTTCCGCCGAGTGACGACGACCTGGGAGCTCAGTCGCGCGAAACATCCGAACCGCCTGCGGCCGATTTCCCGGTTTATGAGCTGCCGGCCGCAGAGCCGGAACCCCCGCAGGCCATCCAGTCGCCTGCCGAACAGGAAGAAGCGCCTCCGGTGCCGATGACGCCGCACCGGGTCCCCTCGCCCAGCCAGCAGGCAGCCGAAGCCATGAACCTGCCCGCCGCCGCGGCGATGCCGGTGCCGGGACCTGACGGCGCCGGGCGCATCCGGTTCAAGGGCGCCAGTCTTGACGTCTCAGGCATGGTCGCCACCGCCACGGTGAAGCTGGTGCACGGAGAGCGGGAAGTCACCGGCCGGGCGGTCGGCCGCAACGCGCAGGAACGCCGTCTCTTCCTGGCCGCGGAAGCCGCCGCGAGGGCTGTGACAGAGTTCCTCCCCCAGGGGTATGGGGTCGTCGTCCACGACATCCAGCCGGCTCCCGCAGAAGTCGGGAAGGCGCTGTGGGCCGTCGTGCTGTTCCTGACGCCAAACGGCGAGGAATCGCTCCTGGGCATCGCTCCGATCGACGACATGGTCTTTGAGGCGGCGGGGAAAGCGGTCCTGAACGCCGTCAACCGCCGCGTCGGCCTGCTGCTGGACGCGGCGTCCCAAGGGTAAAAGTTTCCGTCATTGCAGGACCCTAACCACGGTCTGCTGAAATTGGCCCAACTGGGAGAGGTCACCTAACACACGCAAGGGGGGAGAAAGAGTGGCGCGAAAGCGAGCAGCGAAAGGCAGAAAGAAGAAGGGGAAGAAGGCGACAGCGCGCAGGCCGGCTAGGAAGGCGGCCCGCAGGACGACGAAGCGCAAGGCCGCTCCGAAGCCCAAGCCGATGGACATGCCTGGACAATCACCGATGCAGACGCCGCCGCCATGGACACCTTCGGGCGAAAGCTGGATGCCCAATCAGTAGAGCCGGCTTCCATATCTCGTTCTCCGCGAGGGCCCCGGCAACGGGGCTCTCGTTCATTTGAAGACGGCCCGGTCCGACTACGCGTTCGTTACACCGGGTAAGAATACTAACGTCAGTTCACCACCACGGCAGACCTGAGGGGGACTAACGTGAAAGCACTCATCGCAGGTACCGTAGCCCTGACGCTCGTCATGCTCCTCACCGGCCCGGCCGGAGCGGAGAGCAACTCAGCCGCAGCCAAGAAGCAGCTGCAGACCGCCTACTTCCATGCGAGCGAGCTGGCGCAGCGCGGCAACGCCATCGCCGCCACGCTGCAGCACATGCAGCACGTGATGAACTGCCTGGAAGGGACGCGTGGCAAGAACTTTCGAGCGGGGCCTGGGAATCCGTGCCAGGGACAGGGCGGCGGGATTCTCAACGACCTGATGGCCGCGCAGGAGACCGGCGCGAAGGGAGCCGACCGAGCGCTGCGGTATGCCAAAGTGGCGCAGAATATGACCGCAAACGTCTTGAGGTTCACCGAGGTCGACGCCGCACAGCCCTGGGCCAAGATCATCGCGCAGCAGTTGAAGCTGGCACTGGACGCGCTGTAAACCACAGCAGCGCTCGTTTCCGTGCACAAGGACGGGAGAGTTTTCACTCCCGTCCTTGCGTTTGGGCACCATCAGCAGGAGG
Source organism: bacterium (assembly GCA_044868695.1). GTDB lineage: Bacteria > Sysuimicrobiota > Sysuimicrobiia > Sysuimicrobiales > Kaftiobacteriaceae > JBIOWP01. The sequence goes on along the minus strand of JBIOWP010000060.1, from coordinate 11,094 downwards.
GGCCGCGGGCGGAGTGCAATTTCCCTCACACACCGTTTCGCGGGGGGATCACAGTGCGGATACCGCTGCGGGCTTCGCTCGTGCTGGTCTTGATCGTCACCACGGCCGGACTCACCAGTGCCGGCCCGGCATTTCCCGACAAACCGGTTGAGTTCATCGCGCCGGCCGGCGCCGGCGGCGGGTGGGATCTTACCTGCCGGATGAGCGTGCGCGCGCTGTCGGAAGAAAAACTGCTCGGCCAGCCGGTCACCGTCACTAACATGCCCGGGGGGTCCGGCGCCGTCGCCATCGCCCACGTCGTCACACGCCGCAAGGGCGACCCGTACACGCTGATCGCGTTCTCGCCTGCGCTGAGCCTGACCATCGTCAACAAGAATACTCCGTACTCGTACAGCGACGTGACGCCGATCGCGGCGCTGACCAGCGACTTCGGCGTCCTCCTCGTACGAAAAGACTCTACTATCAACAACCTGCGCACGCTGATGGAGGTGCTGAAGCGCGACCCCAACGTCGGTGTCGTGGCCGGCGGGTCGGCGCCCGGAAGCCTGGACCACATCATCTTCGCCAAGGCCGCCCGGGCGGCCGGCGTCGATCCGCTGAAGGTCCGCTACATTCCCTTCCAGGGCGGCGGCGAGGCGATGGCCGCGCTGCTGGGCGGCAGCGCGTCGGTGCTGACCACCGGAGCCTCCGAAGTCACGGCGCAGCTGGAAGCGGGAACGGTCCGCGTACTGGCGATCTTCTCGGAGAAGCGCCTGGGCGGGGTGTTCACCGCCGTCCCCACCGCGATCGAGCAGGGATACAACGTCACCTTCCCCATCTGGCGGGGCTTCTACGGTCCGCCGGAGATGCCCGCCGCGGCGGTCAAATTCTGGGAAGAGACGCTCGTGAAGATGTCTACGACGGGCGCCTGGGCGAAGGTCCTCCAAGAGACCAAGTGGTTCTCCTTCGTCCTCACCGGCGATCAGTTCCGGCGCTTCCTTGCCGACGATACGAAAAACTACGAGACGCTGCTGCGCGAGCTGGGGTTCGTGAGATAGGTGGCGTCGGGGCGCAGCGACCGGACTGCCGCCGCGGTCATCTTCGTCCTGTCGGCTCTCTATGTGCGCTTGGCCCTTACGTTCCGGCCGTTCATGCGCACGGAAGCGCTGGGGCCGGCCACCTTTCCACTGCTGGTCGGAGGGTTGATGCTGGCCTGCAGCACGGCGCTGTTCGTCACTTCGCTGCGGCCGGTGCCGGGCGGCACCGCACCGCTGAGTTTGAAAACGTACCTGCCCGCCCTGCTGCTGTGGGCGCTCCTGCTGGGTTACAGCCTCTCCTTCGACATCCTCGGATTTCCCCTCAGCACCGCCCTCTTTGCGTTCCTAGCGATGCTGCTGCTCGGCGTGAAGCCGGCCTGGCGCGGCGCGCTGATCGCCCTGGCGTTCACCGCGGCGGCCTGGTACCTGTTTACGACGCTCGACGTGCGGCTGCCCATCGGAGAGATTTTCCGGCGATAGATGGGTGAGACCTGGCAACACCTGATTTTCGGGTTCGGGGTTGCGCTGCAGCCGGAGAACCTGGGTCTGGCATTCGTCGGCGCGCTGATGGGCACGATCGTCGGCGTGCTGCCCGGCATCGGGCCGGTCGGCGGCATCGCCATCCTCCTGCCGCTCGCGTTCAAGCTGCCGCCCGCTTCCGCGCTCATCATGCTAACCGCGCTGTACTATGGTACGATGTACGGCGGTTCGACGACATCGATCCTCATGAACGTTCCGGGCGAGGCATCGTCGGTCGCGACCGGGTTCGACGGGTACCAGATGGCCCTCCAGGGCCGCGCCGGACCCGCCCTCGCGATCGCCGCGGTCGGGTCGTTCATCGCCGGCACGCTGAGCACGATCGCCCTCACGCTGTTCTCTCCCCCACTGGCCAGCCTCGGCCTGCGCTTCGGACCGCCGGAGTATTTTGCGCTGATGGTCTTCGGGTTGTCGTCGGTGAGCAGCCTGGCCGGCCGCTCGCTGATCAAGGCCCTGCTTTCGATGGGCTTTGGGCTGATGCTGGCCACGGTCGGCATCGACCTGGTGACCGGGGTGCCCCGCTACACCTTCGGGATTCCGTACCTGTTGGACGGGATCGACTTTGTGGTCGTCGTCATCGGCCTCTTCGCGATCTCGGAGGTCCTGTCATCGGTGGAAAAGGCCCGCGGCGCGGTGCGGATGCCGATCGCGCTGGAGCGGATCTGGCTGAGCCTGCGCGACTTCACCGACTCCTTTTGGGCCATCGTGCGCGGCAGCGCCATCGGCTTCTACATCGGCATTCTGCCCGCCGCCGGCGCGACGATCGCGTCGTTCCTGTCGTACAGCGTGGAAAAGCAGATCGCAAAAGACCCCGGCCGCTTCGGCAGGGGCGACATCCGGGGCGTGGCCGCCCCAGAGTCGGCCAACAATGCGGCGGCCGTCGGCAACATGATCCCGATGCTCTCCCTGGGGATTCCCGGCTCTTCCACCACCGCCCTGATGCTGGGCGCGCTGCTGGTCCTCAACGTGGTCCCCGGCCCAACCATGTTCCAGAAACACGCGGACGTGGTCTGGGGTCTCGTCGCCAGCATGTACGTCAGCAACTTCATCCTGCTCATCCTCAATCTCCCGCTGGTGGGGCTGTTCGTCCGCATCCTCCGCATCCCCGAACGGGTGCTCCTGCCGCTGATCCTGGCGGTGTGCGTGGTCGGCACCTACGCGGTGAACTTCAGCGCCTTCGACCTGCTGGTGATGGTCGCCCTGGGTCTGGTCGCCTACTACATGCGGCTGAACGATTACCCCATGGGCCCGGCGGTCCTAGGCCTGGTGCTGGGCGATCTGATGGAGCAGAACCTGCGGCGCTCGCTGATCATGAGCAACAGCAGCCCGGCCATCTTCGCCACCCGCCCGATCTCCGCCGCGTTCCTCCTCCTGGCGGCCTTCACGCTGGTGGCCCCTGCCCTGCTCTCGTCCTTCCGCCGGCTGCGGACCGACGCGGTCTGATCTGCGGTCCGCTGTTCGGACCTTGTAGCCGTCCGAGGCGGTCAGTACACTGACGTCATGATAGGAACGCCGGCCCCCTGCCCCCAGTGCGGGACCACCAACCCTGCGGAAGCGCAGTTCTGCATGCGCTGCGGCACCGCGCTGGTCCGGCCCTGCCCTGCCTGCGGCGCCACCAACCCGTCAGGCGCGCACTTCTGCCTGCAGTGCGGCACCCCGCTGGTCCGCACCGGCGCGGCGGAACGCCGCGTCGTCACCGTCCTGTTCGCCGACCTGGTCGGATCGACGCGGCTCACGAGGCAACTGGACCCCGAGCCGATGCGCGCCCTCACCGCGGGCTTCTTTGCGGCGATGAGAGAGGAAATCGACCGCTATGGAGGGACGGTGGAGAAATTCATCGGCGACGCGGTGATGGCCGTCTTCGGCGTGCCGGTGGCGCACGAGGACGATCCGGAGCGGGCCCTGCGGGCGGCGCTCGCCATGCAACGCCGGATGGCCAGCCTCAACGCAGAACTGGACGCCGACCTGCACCTGCGCATCGCCATCACGACCGGCGAGGTGGTCGCCGACCGCCTGGCCGCGGCCGCCGGGCAATCAATGGTCACCGGCGAGGTCGTGAACTTCGCCGCGCGGCTGCAGGCCCAGGCGCCGCCCGATGGGATTCTCATGGACGAGCGGACGTGCGAGGCCACCCGGCACGCCATCGCCTCCGAGCCGGTGGCGCCGGCGGACGGTGAAGAGTTCGCGGCGCGGCCGCGGTTTCGCGTCACCGGGCTCACCGACAACCCCCCGGCCAGACGGCTGCAGGCCGGAATGGTGGGCCGCGACGAGGAGATGCAGTTCCTGCACGCGCTATACCGGCGGGTGGTCGAGGGCCAGCACCCGCATCTGGTGACCGTGCTCGCCCCGGCCGGGATCGGGAAGACGCGCCTGGTCGAAGAGTTCGTGGCAAGCCTCAAACTCGGCGAGGGCGCGCCGCATTTTCTGCGCGGCCGCTGCCCCGCATACGGCGAAGGGCTCACGTACTGGCCGCTGGCCGAGATGTTGAAGCAGGAGTGCGAAATCAAGGACAACGACCCCCTCGCCGTCGCCGGGCAGAAACTGCACGACGGGGTGCTCCGCGTGTGCGGGCCGGTGCTGGGAAGCGACGAGAGCGAGATGGTGGCGGACGATCTGGCGACCATCGTCGGGACGGAGATCCCGCGCGACTCCGATACGTTGTGGAAGACCAGGCTCGCCCGCCTGAAGACACTGGTCGAGGGCCGGCCGATCGCGGTCCGCGATCCCAGCGTGGGCAGCGAAACCCGCCACAGCAGCGAGGTCATCTTGCACTCGCTGCGGGCCTTCCTATATGCCTTGGCCCGCGGCGGACCGCTCGTCCTCGTATTTGAGGACCTGCACTGGGCCGAGCAAAGCCTGCTGGAACTGCTGGAACGGCTGACGGCGCGCGGCGGCGAGGCGCCGATGCTCATCCTCTGCCTGGCCCGCCCCGACCTGCTGGAACGCTATCCTACCTGGAGCGTGCGCGTCCGCGAATACACGGCGCTCACCCTCTCGCCTCTCTCCCCAGCGCACAGTGCGCGCCTGATCACCGACGCCCTGCGGGGAGCCGTCCTGCCGGGGGATGTCCGCGACGCGGTGCTCTCCCGCGCCGAGGGCAACCCGTTCTTTCTGGGCGAGATCATGAGCAGGCTGATCGACGAGGGAAGCCTGGTGCATGAAGGGGGGAAGTGGAAGTGGGTGTCCCGGTCGCTGGACATCCGCATTCCCGACACGATCCAGGGCCTGCTGCTGTCCCGCCTGGACCTGCTGTCGCCGCTGGAACGGCGCGTGATCCAGGACGCCGCGGTCGTCGGTCGCGCATTCTGGCCCGGCGCGATCAGAGCGATGAACGCCCTCAGCCCCGAAGAAACCCAAACGGCGCTGGACCGGCTGGTGGGCCGCGACCTGGTGGAAGAGCGGCCGGGCTCATCGCTGGCGGGCGAGCGGGAGTTCGCCTTTACCCACGCGCTGATTCGCGAGGTGGCGTATTCCACGCTGCCCAAGTCGGCCCGCAGCGAACACCACCGCCGGCTTGCGGGCTGGCTGGCGGACGCCGCCCCGGAGAACAGTGAAGAGTTCCTGGAGGTGCTGGCGCACCACCTGGAGCAGGCGTGGCGCTACCGCTTTGAGACCGGCGAGCGGGCAGACGATCTGGCGCGGGAGGCCGTCACCGCGCTGCGCCGCGCGGCTAGGCGCGCTACGGCGCTAGGCACCCTGCACGAGGCACGCCGGTTGTACGAGCGGGCGTTGACGGTCGTGCGCAACGCCGGGCTCACCTCGGACGCGACGCTGTACGCGGAACTCCTCACCGACCACTCCGACGTCGTGAAGTGGATGTCGGCGCCGGCCACGATCTTCGACAGCACCGAGACGGTGCTCCAGTTGGCCCAGCAGATCAATCGCGAAGACCTGCTGGCGCGCGCCTGGCTGAACCGGGCGTTTGCGGAGTACGACAAGAGCAACCTGCAGGCGGCGGAATCGGCCCTGCACAAGGCTTTGGAACTGTTCCGCCGGCTCGCGGACCGACAGGGCGAAGCCGAAGCCTTCGAACTGCTCGGCATCATCACTCACTCGCTGCGCGGCCGGTTGTCCAAGGCGCAGACCGCCTACCGCAAGGCTCTGGACGTGTATCATGCGATGGGAGACGGCAAGGGCGCCGCCCGGACGACGGCCTTTCTCGGCCGGGCGCTGCTGGACGCCGGCGAGATTGCCCAGGCCAAGCCGCTTCTCCTGGAGGCCCTGGGACTGGCGCGCACGCATCACGAGCGGATCAGCGAGGCCCGCAGCCTGGTCGCGCTCGCGATCGTAGAACATATGGCCGGGGAACCCGCGGCGTCCGCCACCAACTTCGCGGGAGCAATCGCGATCTGGCGCGCCCTGGGGGACGCAGTGGGAGAAGCGTACACGCACCGCCACCTGGCGATGCACCTGCTGCGGCGCGGCAAAGTGGACGAGGCCGAGCGCGAGGTCCAGACCGCCCGGCAGCTGCTGCGCGAGCAAGGCTCAGTGAAGGACTCTCCGTTCCTGCTGCGCAGCCTGGCCGAAGTCTACCTGGCCAAGGGCGATCTCGTGCGGGCCGACGAGTACGCGGAACAGGGTGTGACCGCGCTGGAAGGCGATGAGTTCGACTCGGAGGATGTGCCGCAGGCGACCCACCGGGTCACGCTGGGCCGGGTGCGCGCGGCGCAGGGCCGCGGCGAGGAAGCCGAGGCGTTGTTCGCGCGGAGCCTGGAGATCCTCGGCCGGCAGGATCAGGAGTACCGCTTTGACCTTGCCGTTTCGCTGTTGAAGTATGGGGAAGCGCTGCAGCAACTGGGACAGCCCGAGCGTGCGCGCGAGGTGATGCAGCAGGCGAGGTCGATGTTCGCGCAAATGGGAGCCGCAAACTTCGTCCACGAGACCGACGCCAAACTCGCCATCGTGATGGCCTGAGCATACGACCGACACAATCTACACAATCACCGGCATGGGTCCTCGTTGTGTAGGTTGAGTTGGTTGTGTCGTTTGTGTAGGTTTAGGCTCGTCTGATGTCGCGGAGGATTTCCCTGGCAGCGTTGTGGCCCGGCGCGCCCATGACGCCGCCGCCGGGATGCGCGCCGGCCCCGCACAGGTACAATCCACGCACCGGCGTGCGGTAGCGCGCCCATCCCGGGACCGGCCGCAGGAAGAACAGGCGGTCAGGCGTCATCTCGCCGTGGAAGATGTCTCCACCGCTCAGCGCGAAGTCACGCTCTAAATCAAGCGGGCTGAGCACCTGCCGGTGCCGGATGATAGCCTTGATGTTAGGTGCGTAGGTGGCGACCGCGTCCAGCACCTGGTCGGCATACTCTTCCTTCACCTCATCCCATGAACCGCCGGCCAGACGGTATGGGGCATACTGCACGAAGATCGAGATAATGTGTTTGCCCGGCGGGGCCAGCGAGGGATCATAGGTCGTCGGAATCGTGATCTCCGCAAACGGCTGGGCGGATGGCCGGCCCGCGCGCGCGTCGTCCCACGCGCGGTCGATGTACTCGATCGACGGCCCGATGTGAATGGTCGCCCGGTGCTCGGGCCCGATCCCGTCGGCCGGCCGCGAGGGCGCGGCGAGGAATTGCGGCAGGCCGTCGGTGGCCAGGTTGATCTTCATCGCCACGCCTTCCATCCGGATGCGCTCCACCTCAACCCGGAAGTCGGATGGGAGGACCGACGCCGGCACCAGGCGCAGGAACGTGCGCTTCGGATCGGCGTTCGACGCCACGACACGGGCGCGAATCTCCTCTCCGCCGTCGAGGACGACGCCGCTCACGCGGCCGTCGCGGACCATGACCTCGGTCACGTCCGCGCCGGTGCGGATCTCGGCGCCAAAACGGCGTGCGCTGGCGGCGAGGGCGTCGGCGATCGTCCCCATGCCGCCGCGCACGAATCCCCACAGCCCGCGCTTGCCGGCCGCCTGCCCCATGCAGTGATGAAACAGCACGTACGCGGTCCCTGGGGTCGAGGGTCCGCCGCGCGCACCGATCACCCCATCCGTAGCCAGCGACGCCTTCAACCCGCCAGACTCAAACCAATCATCCAGAAAATCCGCGGCACTCTGCGTCATCATCCGCAGCGCACGCACGAGGTCGGACGGAGACAGACGCAGCGCCGACAGCCCCAGCCGTCCCAGTGATAGCAGATCGCCCCACCGGCGCCGCAGGAGATCGGGCGGTGTCCGCAGCAGCCAGGGCTCAACCCACTCGGCCACGCGGGCTAGAAACGCTTCGTACTCAGGGTAGCGGCGAGCATCGCGCGGCGAAAGGCGCGCGATCTCTTCGGCGGTCGTCCGGTCGTCCCGCCACACAAACAGGTGGCTCCCATCCGGGAAGGGGCTGAAGAAGGCGGGGTCCTTGGGAAGAATCTCGTAACCGAAGCGTTCCAACTCCAACTCGCGAATGATCTTAGGCTGCAGCAGGCCGCACAGGTAGGCCGCGGTGGAGATGCGGTAGCCGGGCCACACCTCTTCGGTGACGCACGCGCCGCCGACGAGAGGCCGGCGCTCCAGCACCAGCACCCGCAGGCCAGAACGGACCAGGTAGGCCGCAGCGACGAGGCCGTTGTGCCCGCCGCCGACGACGATGACATCATAGGAGGCCGCCATGGGTCAGCCCGCCTCGACGGAAATGCGGTGCCAGGCGTTGTTTGCGTATCCTTTGAAGTTCCAGACCGCCTCGAGGTCTTCCGGCTGCGTGAGGCCGGCCTCGTCCCGGCAGCGCACGGCAATCTCCCGCCGCCCGGGCGGGAGACGAAGGTCGGCCTCCCAGAACCGCCAGGTCCACGCCTGCGCTTCGCCCACCAACTGCGCCGCTTCCCACGTGGCGCCTCCGTCGGGCGACACCTCGACCCGCGCGATCTGACGGATGCCGCCGGCAAACGCATACCCGGCCGCAGCGACCCGTCCCGCGCTCACGCGCTGGCCATCCTGCGGGACGCAGATCACTGCGTGCATGGGCGGCTCGGCCAGCGGCGCCGCCGCAACCCAGTCCGCAGTCTGCGAGCGAATGTGCGGTGGAAACAGCTTGTACGCATGGGCTTGGAAGTAGTTGGACGATGGTTCTGCGGCCACGGTGATCGTCCCCAACCACTTGACGCTCCGGGCGCCGATGTAGCCGGGCACCACGACACGTAGCGGAAACCCGTGCTCCTCCGTGAGCGGCGCCCCGTTCATCTCGTACGCGAGGAGCACCTCCCCGGCGGTCGCCTTCTCCAGCGTAATGGAACCCCCAAAATCGGTCGTGGTGTTCTCTGCACTTACCTGGTCCAGTCCGAGAAACTGCACGTGACGGGCATCCGGGTGTACCCCGGCCTTCTGCAGCAGGTCGGCCAGGCGCACGCCGGTCCACCGGGCCGTGCCGATGGCCTCGGCGTCCCATGGAATTTCCCCGGCGATGGGACGCAGCGCCGTGAGCTCTCTGCGGCGGCTGCCGGCGCACTGGATGGTGGCGGCCAGCGTCGCCGCCGTGAAGCGGGTGCGCAGGTCGGCCAGCGACAGGTCGAGCCGGCGCTCGGCCAAACCGGTCACAGTGAGGCGATAGGCGGAAGGATCGATCACCGGCACGGCGCCGTGATTGCGGACGAAGAACAACTCGACGGGCGTCAGAAACGAGGCTCGGACGAGCGGCAGCGGCGGACCGGCGTTGTAGGGATGCGCTGACCGCACGATCATGGCCACGGCTTGCGGCCTTCCCGCCGCCTGCGCGAATTTCCTTCCCCGACCCCTGACCCCTGTCCCTTACCCAGTTGGTGTCTCGTTCTTGGTGTAGATGGGAAGGGCGGCGTTGGCGTTGTTCAGAAACACCTGCACGCGTTCCTTCGGATACAGGTAGACTCCGAGCTGCCAGGACACGAGCACGTGCCCGGTCAGCGCCTGGGCGGTCACGTAGTACCAGCGGTCCGCCGGCAGGTTGGGAAAGACGAACTGTCCCTTTCCGTTTGTCTTGGTTCTCGCATACGCCAGCTTGCTCTGGGTTTCGGGATTGCTGATCACGTACTCGACGTACATGTGAGCCAGCAGGGAATTGTAGACGCCGTCTTTCTGCGCAGCCTTCTTTTTGATCATGTCGATGTCGATCGGCTTCAACAGCAGATAGACGTTAGCGCTGGCGCAGGGAATGATCTTCCCGTCGCTCATCACGAGGCCGATCCGCCCTTCAATCGTCCCGTTGAGCGTAGTGGCAGATGCGGCAAGTTGGTTCTGGATCAGCTTGCGGAAAATGACATACCTCGGCAACCAAAGTAGAAGGGGCCTATCCTCGGACTATGCCCGTAGAACGGGAGGAGCAGGCTTCTCGCCCCGTCCCGGCGAACGGGCATGCCAATACCCATGTCGTTTCGCGACCTGACCAGTAATCCGATCAGCCGGCGCGTGCGCGAGTTCGCCGAGCGTGTGCGCCGCGTGCAGGACCGCGACCTTTACCTCTATCTCGAGCCAGTGGCGGCCATCGGAGGATCGCACGTCACCATCGACGGACGGCGGGTGCTCCTGGGCGCGTCGTACTCCTATCTGGGGCTCCTCGGGCATCCGGCGATCGAGGCCGCGGCCAGAGCCGCGCTGCAGCAGTACGGGAGCGGGACGCACGGCGTGCGCCTCCTGGCCGGCAACACGGACCTGCACGACCGGCTGGAGGCGCGCATCAGCTCGTTCCTCGGCGCGGATGCCGCTGTGGCGTACAGCAGCGGGTACGTCGCCAACGTGGCGGTCATCTCCACCCTGGTCGGCCGAGGGGACGTCGTGGTGTGCGACAAACTCAACCACGCCAGCATTGTGGACGGCTGCCTGCTCTCGGGAGCCAAGCTCGCGCGCGTCCCGCACAATACGATTCCGGCGATCGACCGGGCGCTCGCAGAAGCGCCGGAGGCGGCCGGCACTCTGGTCGTCGCCGACGCCGTCTTCAGTATGGACGGGGACGTCATCGACCTGCCGGCACTGACTGAGGTGTGCCGGCGTCACGGGGCGTGGCTGATGGTGGATGAATCCCACTCGCTGGGCGTCCTGGGCCGAGACGGGAAGGGCATCGAGAGCCATTTCGGCCTCCACGGAACGATCGACATCAAGATGAGTTCGCTCTCAAAAAGCATTCCGTCCGTGGGCGGCTTTATCGCGGGGAGCCGGGAACTCGTCGCGCTGCTCAAGCACGCCTCAAGGGCGTTCGTCTTCTCGGCGGCGCTTCCGCCCGCCAGCGCCGCGGCCTCCATGGCCGCCATCGACCTGGTCGAGCGCGAGCCCCATCGCGTGGCGACGCTGACGCAGAACGTCCGCCGGATGCGGGCCGGGCTGCGTGAGCGCGGGCTCGACGTGCGGGACGATCCCACGCCGATCGTCCCGGTCATCACGGGGTCGGACGACGGCGCCCTGACGATGGCCCGCCGGCTGTTCGACCGCGGCGTCTTCGTCCCGCCGATCGTCTCCCCCGCCGTACCCCCCAACACCAGCCGGCTGCGGGTCACGGTCACCGCCGCGCACAGCGAGGCCGACGTGGACGAACTCATCCAGGCGGTCGCGGCCACCTGGCACGAGGTCATGCCGTCGCCGGTCCCTCAA
>JBIOWP010000059.1:0-5667 GCA_044868695.1 bacterium | reverse complement strand
CAGGGACTCGGCTTGAGGAATTAGCGCGCGGAACGGGGATTGCTTCGGCCCCTCCGGGGCCTCGCAATGACAAGATGGCGGACGACTTTGCCCTTGACCAGGCGGGCGCCGTAGGCGGCCAGCCCTTTGCGGGTAACGTATCCTTCGTCGTAGTCGCGCTGGACGAGCTCCAGCGGCCTGGTTCGCGGGTCGCCGAAGCCGCTGCCCCCTGCCGCCTCGATCATGATGCCGTCACTGGATTTGCGGAGTTCCGTAAGCTGCGTGAGGCCTTCCGGTCCGGCCATGACCTTGCCCGTGATGCGGTAGCGCGGCGGATTCGCACGCGTCCCGCCCAGCAGCCCATCCATCGGCGAGTCGACTCCATGCGGCAAGACCTGCGCCAGCACCGGCAGGCCGTCCTCGTGAAGTCTTCGGAGGATCATCTGCTGCCCGAGCCCACCTCGATGCCGCCCGGGTCCGCCTGAGTCCGGGATGAACTCTTTCCGCTCCACGACCAGCGGCGTCCGCTGCTCGAACCACTCCACCGGCACGTTGCCGGCAGAGGTCGGGTAGAGGACCGAGGAGTTGCCGTCGACGCGCGCGCCGCCCCCCTGGCCGCCGCCGAACATGATGTGGTCGTTGTACGTCCGGCCCTGCGCATCACGGCCGTACGCGGCGCACACCGCCGGGAGCCCCGTGTACGCCTGCACGCGATCGGGCAAGACGGGCGCCAGCGCGCGGAACACCGCCGGGCCGCAGAACCAGCCCACCATCGTCCGCTGGTTCACCGATGCGGGATATCGGCAGTTCAAAATGCTCCCCTCCGGCGCACGCACGCGCAGCGGGCGGAAGCATCCGGCGTTCGACGGAATCTCCGGCGTGAGAATCGACTTCAGCGCGTAGGTGGTGTGGGCTGCCGCGTAGGTCAGCGTGCAGTTCACGCCGCCGAACGGCAGCTCAGGCGGCGCGCCCTCCCAGTCCACCGTCAGCTCGTCTCGCTCCACGGTGACGCGGCACGGCAGGCGGAGCCGCTTGCCGGCGACGACGAACGCCACTTCGCTTCTGTAGACTCCGTCCGGGACCGCGGCGATCGCGTCCCGCATCGCGACTTCGGCGCGGCGCTGGACTTCGTGGGCCAGCGGCTCCAGCGTGTCCAGCGTGTACTCGTCCATGAACTCGAGCAGCCGTTGCGCGCCCACGCGGTTGCTGCCCACCTGCGCCTGGATGTCGCCCAGGACCATCTCGGGGCGGCGTACGTTGCGCCGGATCAGCTCCATAAGGTCGGTATTCAGGCGGCCGGCGCGGTAGAGCTTGAGCGGCGGGATCTGCAGGCCTTCCTCATAGACCTCGCGGGCGCGCCCGGAGTCCTTGGTGCCGCCGATATCCGAGCAGTGCGCGATGGAGCCCACCAACCCGACGAGCCGGTTGGCCCGGAACACCGGCGTGACGACGGCGATGTCGAAGAGGTGGCCGGCGCAGATCCAGGGGTCGTTGGTGGCGAGCACGTCCCCGTCTTGGAGTTCGTCAGGAGGGAACGACTCGAACAATGCCTTCACGGCCTGCGGCAGCGTGAGGTTAAACACCGGCATCGAGCGTGGAGAGTGGGCGATCGAGTTGGCGCGGGCATCGAGCAGCTCGCAGCCAAAGTCCTGCGCTTCCCCGATGATCGTAGAGAACGCCGTCCGCCAGATCGTCACCCAACACTCCTCGGTGATGTTGATAAGGCGGCTCCACATGATTTCGAGAGAGACTGGGTTAAACGTCTGCACTTTCATGGCGAGCCCTCTCCAACTGTGATCACCAGATTGCGCTGCGCGTCGACGGTGAGGCGGTCGCTCGGCCACAGCAGCGTCGTCGCCTCGGCTTCCTCGATTACCGCCGGTCCGTCGATGGCTGTGCCCTCCGCCAGGCGCACGCGGGCGTAAACCGGTACGTCCGCGAATGCCTTGCGATCCGGCAGGTAAATGGACCGGTGGCCCGTGAGGGCCGCATCCGAAGCGGCGGCGCCGTCGGATGATCCACGCAGATCAATGGTGGCTCCCGGCGCGCTGACCAGCACGCGCCAGTTCAGTACCTGCACGGGGTAACCGTCCAGCGCCATGCCGAAGAGCCGCGCGTATTCGGTGTCGAATCGCTCGCGGATCGACGAAGCCACCGCGGGCTGGAGCCGTCCGGGCAGCGGCACCTCGATGTCGTGGAACTGTCCTTCGTAGCGCATCTCCGCGCGGCGTTCCGTGCGCACCGTCGATGCCTGCGCGCCGGTGGCCAGCACCATCTCACGGCCCCGCGCCTCCATCTCCCCAAAGAGCCGCTCCACCCCGTCCCAGTTCAGATCCTGCAGTCCGCCGGCCAGGGAGTGCCCGAAGTCAAAGCCCGGCGGAGCGACCAGCAGGCCGACCGCTGAGGCCAGGCCGGATGCCGTCGGAACCACGACCCGCCCCATGCCGAGGTGCCGCGCGACTCGTGCCGCGGCCGCCGGTCCGGCGCCGCCAAACCCGACCAGCGCGAAGCGGCGCGGGTCCTGTCCGCGTTCAATCAGGTACAGGCGCGCGGCCTGCGCCATGCTCTCGCATACGATGGCGAAGATGCCCCACGCGGTCTCCACCGTGTTCAGGCTGAGCGGGGCGCCGGCGCGCGACACGGCCTCACGCGCTGCGCCGGCATCCAGGGGCATCGTGCCGCCGAGAAACGATCCGGGATCGTAATAGCCCAGCACGACGCACGCGTCGGTGACGGTCGCCTCCGTGCCGCCCAGGCCGTAGCAGGCCGGCCCCGGCTCCGCGCCGGCGCTGTGCGGGCCGACGCGCAGCAGACCCATGCTGTCGACGCCGGCCAGCGAGCCTCCTCCGGCGCCGATCTCGATCATGTCGACCACCGGAGTCTTCACCGGCATCCCGGAACCGGGTTTGAACCGGTGGACGCGCGCCACCTCGATCGACGGCGTTACCTTCGGCCGGCCGTCGCGCACCAGGCAGATCTTGGCGGTGGTCCCGCCCATGTCAAAGCCGACAACGTCGTGCTGCCCGATCAGCGATCCGATGTGGCCGGCGATGAGCGCGCCCGCCGCGGGTCCGGATTCCAGCAGGCGGACCGGAAAGCGCCGCGCCACGTCCGGGGCGGCGAGGGTGGCGGAGGACAGCATCAGGAGGAACCGCCCGCGGAATCCATCGCTGGCCAGCGCAGATTCCATGCGCTGAAGATAGTGGTCCACCAGCGGCTGCACGTACGCGTTGCAGACCGTAGTGCTGGTCCGTTCATACTCGCGGATCTCGGGACTGACCTCGCTGCTGATCGACACGCTCAGCTGCGGAAACTCGCGCTGCAGCATCATCTTCACGAGCTGCTCGTGCGCGGGATTGTGGTACGCGTGTAGGAAGCTAACGGCCACGGACTCGACGCCCTGGCGGACGAGGGCGCGCACGGTGCGCCGGACCTGCGGCAGGTCCAGCGGGGTCCGCACCTCGCCGTCGCGGTTCACGCGCTCGCGAATACCGATGCGCCACCGCCGCGGCACTAGCGGGTCGGGGAAGCGCAGGAAGAGATCGTAGATGTCGTAGCGCTGTTCCTTGCCCATCTCCAGCGTGTCGCGAAATCCCTGCGTGGTCAGCAGCGCGGTGGGGGCTCCCTTGCGCTCGATGAGGGCGTTGGTCACCAGGGTGGTGGCGTGGATCAGCGTGGTGATCGCGGAGGGGGTGATGCCCGCGCGCGCGCACAGCTCCCGCAGGCCGCGCAGCGCGGCTTCCTCCGGCGCCCGCGGCGTGGTGAGGACCTTGTGCCCGCGCAGCGCCCCCGAGGTCTCATCCCACAGGACGAGGTCGGTGAACGTACCGCCGATGTCGACGGCTAGACGATATGACATATTAGGTCGTCATCGCGAGGCCCATGTCTCATCTGTCATCGCGAGGCCCGGAGGGCCGTGGCGATCTCCATGAAAGGCGATCTCGCGTAGCAAGGGGATTGCTTCGTCGCTTCGCTCCTCGCAATGACAAACTAGTTCGCTCCTTAAGGCAGGGCAGTTTCGGATCCCTAATCCCTACTCCCTAATCCCGTCGTTGTCATCGTTCACTGGCGCCCGGCGCCCCAGGTGACCGCCTGCAATCCCACCAGCCGATCCACCAGCAGCACGATCACGATGCTCATCAGCACGCTGACGGTGGACACCGCAGCGGCCGCGGGGTCGAAGGAGAAGCGCAGGTAGTCAAACAGCTGGATGGGCAGCGGCGTGTTGCCCACGCTGACCAGCAGCAGCGAAATCGGAAACTGGTCGAACGAGGTGATGAACGCGAACAGTGCGCCGGAGATCACGCCGCCCTTGATCAATGGAAGGGTGATGCGCGCGAACGACGCGAGCGGCCCGGCGCCCAGCGAGCGCGCCGCTTCCTCGAGGGAGCGGTCGAACCCGACGAGCACCGCCGAGACCGTCAGGAAGACATAGGGCAGGGACACCAGGGTGTGGCCGATGAACATCGCGCGCATCCCGCGCGTGCCCAGTCCCGTTGCCAGGAAGAAGATCAGCAGGGCGATGCCGGTCAGGATCGCGGGGAACTGCAGTGGCGCCACGATCGCCATCCGCAGCACGTCCCGGAAGCGCCGCGAGTGGCGCACCACGTACAGCGCCGCCGTCGTGCCCAGCACGGTGCTGACCGCCGTCACCCAGGCTCCCAGCTGGAGGCTGAAGAGGAAGCTACGCACGAACGGGGTGGTCTCCGCGGCACGGACGAACCAGCGCATCGAGATGCCCTGCGGCGGGAACGCCAGGTAGTTCCCCGCGTTCAGGGCTGCGAGGACCACGATCACGATGGGCACGAGCAAGAACACATAGACCAGCGTCACCACGAGGCTCAAAACCATCCCCTGACGCCGTTTCATGACGCGGTCCACCGCATCGCGCGCCCCATCACGCGCAGGAAGATCCCAATTGTGACTGCGGTGAGACCGAAGAAGACCATCGACAGCGCAGAACCCAGCGGCCAGTTGAAGGCGTCCAGCAGCGTCTGGACGATGAGCATCGGCATCACCAGCACGTTGCTCGCGCCGAGCAGAATCGGAATCACGTACGAGCTGACCGCCAGGATGAAGACCAGCAGGGCACCGGCCTGCACCCCCGGGAGTGAGAGCGGCCAGACCACCCGCCAGAAGGCGCGCCACGGAGAGGCGCCCAGCGATCGCGCCGCCTGAACGAGGTCGGGAGAGATGTTCTGCAACGAACCGGCGATCGCCAATGCCATGAACGGAATGAAGACGTGGACCAGACCGATGAGCACGCCCGTCGGCGTGCCGATGAGGATGAGTTCCTTGCCGGTCAGCCAGTGCGCGAACTGGTTCACCATGCCCACCCGGCCCAGCAGGATGATCCAGGCGAAGCCCCGCACGACCACGCTCACCAGTAGCGGCGAGATGATCAGCATCAGCAGCCACCGTTTCCGCCGTTTCGGCGCGTAGGTCAGATGGTAGGCCAGGGGGTAGCCCATGAGCAGCGTGAGGGCGGTCGTCTCCACGGACAGCTGGAACGTGCGCCTCAGCACCCGCCAGTGGAACGGATCCGCCAGGGCGTTCGCATAGTTGGCCAGCGTGAGCTGCGGCAGGTAGGCACCCGTCGCCGGCTTCACCAGGAAACTCATGCGGATCCGTTCCACTGGCGGGTGCTGAGGCGCACGTTCCAACTGTCCGTGGAGACGACGGCCCTCA
>JBIOWP010000058.1:0-6960 GCA_044868695.1 bacterium | reverse complement strand
CGACGATGGCGTACCGGCCGCGGCGCAAGGTCTCGCTCCCGGTGGTCGAGACCGCCAGACGCATCGACGATCCCGCCAAACGGATTCGCACGCTGGCCGGCGATCCCAGTCCCGCGGGGGAGTTCATCTGGCGGTTGACCAGCAGCATGCTCGTGTATGCCGCGGCGCGCGTTCCGGAGGTCGCCGACGGCATCGTGAACGTCGACCGCGCGATGCGCTGGGGCTATGCGTGGGACCACGGGCCGTTTGAGACCTGGGATCTGCTGGGCGTCGCGGAGACGGTCAAACGGCTGGAAGCCGAACGCCGGACGATCCCGCCGCTCGTGCGGGCGGCGCTGGACCGCGGCGAAGGACGCTTCTACCGCAGCGTCGAGGGACGGCGCGAATACTTCGATCTCAATCCGGCGCGCCACCAGCCTGTTGAGGAGCCCGCCGGGGTCCTGGCGCTGGCGGCGGTCAAAGAACAGGGCCGGGTCGTCGCCGGCACCCCCGGGGCGAGCCTGATCGACCTCGGAGACGGCATTGCCTGCCTGGAGTTCCACTCCAAGCTCAACACGATCGGCGAGGACACCATCCGCCTGCTCCATCAGAGCCTGGAGGAACTTGACCGCCGCTTCGACGGCCTGGTCATCGGCAATCAGGGCCGGGATTTCTCCGCCGGCGCCAACCTCATGCTTATCCTGCTGGAAGCGCAGGAGGGCAACTGGGACGATCTGGATTTGGCCATCCGGCAGCTGCAGCGTGCGACGCTCGCCCTGCGGTACTGCGCCCGCCCGGTCGTCGCCGCGCCGTTCGGGCGGACGCTGGGCGGCGGATGCGAGGTGTGCCTCCTGTGCGGCCGCATCCAGGCCTCGGCGGAGGCCTACATCGGCCTCGTCGAAACCGGCGCCGGCGTCATTCCCGCGGGGGGTGGCACGACGGAGATGGTGCGCCGTGCCGCGGCGCGCCTGCCGGAGGGCGTCGACGCCGACCTCCTCCCAATGGTGCGCTGGGCGTTTGAGACGATCGCGATGGCCAGGGTGTCCACGTCGGCGGAGGAGGCGCGCGTGCTGGGGTTTCTGCGTGACGGCGACGGTATTTCAATGAACGCCGACCGGCTCATCCAGGACGCCAAAGATGCCTGCCTCTCGCTTGCGCGGTCAGGGTATCGCCCGCCGCTCCGGCGGTTGATCCGGGTGGCCGGTGAACCGGGGATCGCGGCCATTGACGCCTATCTCCATCTCATGAAGACCGCGGGACACCTGACAGACTACGATGCCGTCATCGGTAGGACGCTGGCGCACGTCATGTGCGGCGGCCGCGTGCCGGCCGGCACCGAAGTCTCGGAGGAGTACCTGCATGACCTGGAGCGGGAGGCGTTCTTGAGCCTGGCGGGTCAGCCCAAGACACAGGAACGGATGAGACACATTCTGCAAACGGGAAAACCTTTGAGGAACTAGTAGCGGGACCGGGGACCTGAGACCGGGGACCAGATGGGTCCCGCCGTTAGAGCAAAGGAGTGATCTCTGGTGAGAGAAGCCGTGATCGTTAGCGCGGTGCGGACGGCGGTCGGCAAGGCGCCGCGCGGGACGTTAAAAGATACCAGGCCGGATGAACTGGCGGCCGCCGTCATCCAGGAAGCGGTCCGCCGCGCAAACGGGCTGGATCCAAAAGAGATCGACGACGTGGTCCTGGGCTGCGCGCTGCCGGAAGCCGAACAGGGCCTCAACGTTGCACGGATTGCGGCGCTGCGCGCGGGGCTTCCCTACACGGTATCCGGCCAGACCGTCAACCGCTTCTGTGCCTCCGGTCTGCAGGCCATCGCCACCGCGGCCGAGCACATCATGAGCGGCTTTGCCGAGATCATCGTCGCCGGTGGGACGGAGAGCATGAGCCTCATGCCGGGCCAGGCGGGCCATCAATTCCGGCCCAACCCTCAGCTAGTCGAGTCATGGCCCGACGTGTACCTCTCGATGGGGTTGACCGCGGAGAACGTCGCGCGCAAGTACGGGGTCTCACGTGAGGATCAGGATGCCTTCGCGTACCGCAGCCACCGGCGCGCCGCGGAGGCTGTGACCGCAGGACGCTTCGCCGACGAGATCGTCCCCATCCCCGTCAAACGCTGGGAACCCAACGGCGACGGCCGGCCGAAGGTCACCGACGTCGTGTTCTCGGTGGACGAGGGGGTGCGGCGGGATACGTCGCCGGACGCCCTGGCCAACTTGAAGCCGGTCTTCGCCAAAGACGGCATGGTGACCGCCGGCAATTCGTCGCAGACCAGCGACGGCGCGGCCGCGGTCGTGCTGATGTCGGCCGAGCGGGCGGCCCGTTTGAACATACCGCCCCTCGCAGTTTTCCGGTCATTTGCCACCGGCGGCGTGCCGCCGGAAATCATGGGGATCGGACCGGTTGAAGCCATCCCGAAAGCGGTGCGCTTGGCCGGCCTAAGGATGGGCGACATCGGTCTGATCGAGCTCAACGAGGCGTTCGCGTCGCAGGCGCTGGCGGTCATCCGGGAGTTGAAACTGGATCCGGAGATCGTCAACGTCAACGGCGGCGCGATTGCCCTGGGGCACCCGCTTGGATGCACCGGCGCCAAGCTGACCGCGACGCTGCTCTATGAGATGCGCCGCCGCAGCGTCCGCTACGGCCTGGTGACGATGTGCGTGGGCGGGGGCATGGGGGCCGCGGGCGTGTTTGAGCGTGCCTAAGTATGAACGATAAACGCGTCGCGGCGCCGGTCTCGGGCGGCAGCTTCCTCCTCGGGGAAAGCACGCCCGCCGGCGTGTTTACGCCCGAAGACTTCAACGAAGAGCACCGGTTGATCGCTCAGACCGCGCGCGACTTCACCGAACGGGAACTCCTCCCATCGCTGGACCGCCTCGAACAGAAAGACTGGGGGCTGACCCGGCAGCTCATCCGCAAGCTCGGCGACCTGGGCTTTCTCGGCATCGGTGTACCGGCGGCCTACGGCGGGTCCGAGCTGGACATGATCGCCTCCCTAATCGCCGCCGAGGAACTGTCGGTGGGGTCGTTCAGCGTCTCGCTCGGCGCGCACGTCGGCATCGGGATGGAACCGATCATCTTCTTCGGCACGGACCCGCAGCGGAAGACCTACCTCCCGCGTATGGTGCGGGGAGAGCTCATCGGCGCGTACGCCTTGACCGAGCCGACCGCCGGCTCCGACGCCATGGCCATCCGCACGCGGGCCACGCGGTCAGCAGATGGAACGCACTACGTGCTGACCGGCGCCAAACAGTTCATCTCCAACGCGGCGTTTGCCGACGTCTTCAACATCTTCGCCAAAGTCGACGGCGACCAGCATACCTGCTTCATCGTGGACCGCGGCACCGACGGTCTCACCGTGGGCGAAGAAGAGCACAAAATGGGGATCCGCGGCTCCTCCACCGCATCGGTGTTTCTCGAACAGGCGCGTGTTCCGGCGGGCAACGTGCTCGGCGAGGTCGGCCAGGGATTCAAGGTCGCGGTCAACATCCTGAACATGGGACGATTCCGCCTGGCCGCCGGGTGCGTGGGCGCGAGCAAGCAGATCCTCCGGACGGGAATCGCCTACGCCGCGGAGCGGCGGCAGTTCGGCCGGACGCTGGCCGACTTCGGCCTGATCCAGCACAAACTCGCCGAGATGGCGATACGGACGTTCGTCGCCGAGAGCATGGCGTACCGCACCGGCGGGCTCGTCGAAGGCGCGCTGCACGGCGTGCATGGAGATCCGAACCACGCGATGCGGGCGCTGGAAGAGTACGCGATCGAGTGCGCCATCAACAAGGTCTTCGCCTCGGAGGTGCTCGACTTCACCACGGACGAAACAGTGCAGGTGTACGGCGGCTACGGGTTCATCGAGGACTACCCCGCCGCACGCGCGTACCGCGACAGCCGGATCAACCGCCTGTTCGAGGGCACCAACGAGATCAACCGGCTCCTGGTGGCCGGGATGCTCCTCCGGCGGGCGCAGCGGGGCCGGCTGCCGCTCATCCATGCCGCCCTGCAGGTCGCCGCGGACCTCACCGCGCCCTCTCTGGGAGAAGACACAGTCGCCGGCCCGCTCAGCGAGGAGACGCGCATGGTGGAGATGGCCAAGAAGGCCGCGCTCTTCGCCGCCGGCGCGGCGGTCCAGAAATACCTGGAGGCCCTGGAAGACCAGCAGGAGATCCTGGCGGGTCTCGCCGACCTAGTGATCGAGACGTTCGCGATGGAGAGCGCCCTGCTGCGGGCGCTGCGGGCGGTCGAACGGGACGGAGCCGAGCAGGCGGCGTTGAAGGTGGCGATGGTCCGCGCGTATGTCAGCGATGCGATCCCGCGGTTCGACGCAACCGCCCGCACCGTCCTGGCGGCCGTCGAAGAAGGCGACACGCTGCGGACGCAACTGGCCGGGCTGCGCCGCTTCCTGCGCCACACGCCGAGGAATACCGTCGCGCTGCGGCGGACAATTGCGCAGCGGCTGGTTCACCAGGGACGGTACACGAGCTAAATGAAAACGCTGGATCCTGGAGCCGACCGCCCCTGGTTTCGCTTCTACGAACCGGGCGTCCCGCACACGCTGACCTATCCACGCACGGGCGTCCAGTCGCTGCTGGACGACGCCGCGGCGCAGTTCGGAGATCGCACGGCCACGATCTTCTTCGGCGCCAGGCTCACGTTCCGTGCCCTGCGGGCGCTGGCCGACCGGTTCGCGGGCGCGCTGCAGCGACTGGGCGTGCGGCCGGGTGACCGCGTGTCCCTGCACCTTCCCAATAGCCCGCAGTTCCTCATCGCCTACTACGGCACGCTGAAGGCAGGTGCGATCGCCGTGCCGTTCAACCCGCTATACGTCGAAAGGGAAATTGAACACCAGCTGATCGACTGCGGCGCAGAGGTCGCCGTCACGCTCGACCTCATCTACGCGCGCCTGGCGGACGCCAGGCCCCGGACCAGGGTGCGTGAGATCATCGTCACGCCGATCAACGCCTACTTCCCGGTGCCGCTGCGGTGGCTGTACCCGATCAAGGTGCGGCGTGAAGGACACGCCGTACGCGTCCCCCGCGCCCGCGACGTCCACAGGTTCGCAGACCTGCTCGCAAAGGATCAGCCCTCGCCGGCCGCCCCTGTGGATCCCGACAGAACCGCAGTGCTCCTGTACACGGGCGGGACGACCGGCGTCCCCAAGGGAGCGATGCTCTCGCACCGCAACCTCGTGGCCAACGTCCACCAGGCGCGGTCCTGGTTCACGGGTCTCCGCCCCGGCCACGACACCATGCTGGCGGTCATCCCGTTCTTTCACTCCTATGGGATGACCGCGGCAATGAACTTTGCCGTCTCCACCGGCGCATCTCTGATCCTACTGCCGCGTTTCCAGGTCGACATGGTGCTGGGATCAATCGCGAGGTACCGCCCCCAGATCTTTCCTGGGGTCCCCACCATGTACACGGCCATCAGCTCGCATCCTCACGCCACACGGTACGACCTGCGGTCCATCAAAGCCTGTATTTCCGGAGCGGCGCCTCTGCCCATGGAGGTGCAGGCGCGGTTCGAGGAGCTCACCGGGGGCCGGCTCGTGGAAGGATTCGGCCTCACCGAGGCCTCCCCCGTCACCCATTCCAATCCCATCGGCGGCACGCGGAAAACCGGCAGCATCGGCATCCCGTTCCCCGATACCGATGCGCGCATTGTCGGGAACACGCCGGACGTGTCGCTGCCGGCTGGCGAGGTGGGGGAGATGGTGATCCGCGGCCCGCAGGTCATGCAGGGCTATTGGAACCAGCCCGCGGAAAGTGCCCAGGTCCTGCGCGGCGGATGGCTGTTCACCGGCGACATGGCCAAGATGGACGCGGACGGATTCTTCTATATCGTGGACCGGAAGAAGGAGCTGATCATCACCGGTGGGATGAACGTCTTCCCCCGCGAGGTGGAGGAGGTCCTGTACGCGCATCCCGCCGTGATGGAAGCCGCCGCGGTCGGGACGCCGGACCGGTACAAGGGAGAAGCGGTCAAGGCGTTCGTCGTGCTGCGCCAGGGCGCCCGGGCCAGCTCAGACCAGCTGATCGAGCACTGCCGGCGGTCTCTCGCCCCCTACAAAGTGCCGCGCGCGGTGGAGTTTCGCGATCAGCTGCCCAAGTCTCTGGTGGGGAAGATCCTGCGCCGCGTGCTCATGGAGGAGGAGCGTGCGAAACACTAGCTGACGGGTCTAGCGGCCGAGGACGAGAAAAACCCCCGCCAGCAGCGCCAGCACGCCCATCACGACGTTCCGCGAAGGAATGGAAAGATTCGTCACCACGAAGAGACCGGTCAGAATAAGCCAGACGGCGAGCAGCAGATTTCCGATCTTTGTGCGTCCCACTCAGTTTCCTCCGTTTCCGCGCTCCGCCCCGAGCCGGTGAAACCGGCGTGGGGGTTCCCGCGTTTCTAGCGGTACATCTGCAGGAGCGGCCGGACGTCGGCCTCCTGCAGTTCTTCCGGCCACATCGGCAGCCGGGTGTGGGCCTTCTTGCGGCGCGGATGGCGATAGACGACGCCCAGCGGCAGCCGGCCGCGCCGGTCGAAGTCATTGAGCAGTTCCCAGGCCGCGTTGAGGTCGGCCGGGGTGTGGTCGGCGGGAATCTCTTCGACGTGCGCGCGGTACCAGTCGTAGGTGTTGAACTTGTTGTACGTCACGCATGGCGAGAAATCATTGACCATCGCAAAGCCCTGATGCTGCATCGCCTGGACATAAATCTCCGCGGCGTGCTTGGGGTCGCCTGAAAACGACTGCGCGACGAACGAGGCCCCCGCGGTCAGCGCCAGGCGCAGCGGGGAAAACGGCGGCGGCGACTCCTCGGACCACTCCTGGATGTCCATCCCACGGCCATGCGTCGGCGAATGCTGGCCTTTGGTCAGCCCGTACACGCCGTTGTCCATGATGACCAGCACGACCTCGGGATCGCGCCGGCAGATGTGGACGAAGTTCTCCACGCCGATGGCGAACGTGTCGCCGTCGCCGGCCAGGGT
>JBIOWP010000057.1:0-5082 GCA_044868695.1 bacterium | reverse complement strand
TGCGGATGCGGGCTGCGCACCGTGTGACCCCACAGCATGTCGTCGGCCCACAGATCGCTGCCGTACAGGAACTGTCCCTGGACCTTGGGCGTGCCGTCGACCCGCCGGGCGCTTTCGCCGACCCCGCCCCGCGTGCGTTCAGCGACCTTCGTACTCACGACCCGACCTCCCGAACCTCCCCCAGGATCTTTCTTCCGATTCTCCGTCCCTCCGCGGCAATCTCCCGCTCGTCGAGGTTCACCAGCTGTCCGTTTCGCACGACCGGCCGGCCATCCACAAAGAGATGCCGTACACGTTGGGGGGAGCAGTACACGAGACCGGCAACCGGATCCGCATCCGAGCCGGCCTGCGCCAGCCCATCCACCGCGAAGAGCGCGACGTCTCCCCGTTTGCCGACTTCGAGCGATCCCACATCGTCTCGTCCCAGGCAGCGCGCACCGCCCCGCGTGGCCACCCGCAGCGCGTCGCGCGCGCTCATCGCCCTAGCATCGCCCCCAGCCCGCGCGACCAGCAGGGCCTGGCGCACTTCGGCCAGCATGTGTCCGGCGTCGTTCGAGGCCGAGCCGTCCACCGCCAGCCCGACGGCCGCTCCGGCGTCGAGGAGGCGCCGTGCCGGGGCGATACCGGATGCCAGCCGCAGGTTGGACGTGGGACACCACGCGACCGCCGTGCGGGTCCGGGCGATGCGCTGGATGTCATCCTCATTTAGGTGGACGCAGTGCGCCAGCCACACGTCAGGCCCGAGCCACGCGAGGTCGTCCAGCAGCTCCAGGGGCCGGCGTCCGAAGGTTGCGGAGCAGTACGCTTCTTCGTCGACCGTCTCTGCGATGTGCGTGTGCAGCCGCGCGCCCAACCGGCGCGCGAGTGCGGCTGAACCCCGCATCAGCTCCGGGGTTGCGGAAAACGGTGAGCACGGGGCGACTGCGATGCACAGCATGGAGCCCGGGCGCGGGTCGTGCAGACGGGTCACGGTCTCCTCGGTGTGAGCGAGAATGGCGTCCGTGTCTTCGACAATGGCGTCCGGCGGCAGCCCGCCGCGGGCGGCCCCAAGGTCCATCGAGCCGCGGCAAGGATGGAACCTCACGCCCAGTCGCCCGGCAATGTCCACCTCAGCCTCCAGAATGCCGGTGACCCCGTTCGGAAACACGTAGTGGTGGTCAGTCGTCGTCGAGCAGCCCGACAGCGCCAGCTCGGCCAGACCCACGGCCGCGGCCGCGCGCATCCAGGCGACGTCCAGTCCCGCCCATACCGGGTACAGCTCCCTCAGCCAGCCAAATAGCCCTTGATCCTGCGCCTGCACCCGGGTCAGCGCCTGGTACAGATGATGGTGGGAGTTGATGAGACCGGGGATCGCCGCGAGCCCACGGCCATCGACAACCTCGGCGCCGTCCGCGCGCGGGGGAGGCGACGTTCCCACCCACGTAATGACCCCACCGTCAATCAGGATGGATCCGCCGCGCAGCTCGGTGCCGGGGTCGTCCATCGTGACGACGACGTCGCAGGACTGGATGAGGAGCTTGGTCATGGCTGTGTTAAGCATCCTCCGTGACAACTTACGTGTGCATCCGAGCCGCCGCCAGTCTCACGGCATCGATAATTTTCGCGTAGCCGGTGCACCGGCAGAGATTGCCGGCCAGCGCCTCGCGGATTGTCTCCTCGCCGGGTGCGGGGTCCCTCTGCAGGAGGTCGGCGACGGCGACGACGAGCCCGGGCGTGCAGAAGCCGCATTGAACTGCGCCGGCTTCGATGAATGCTTCCTGCACGGGGTGGAGATGATCGTCCCCGGTCAGCCCTTCCACCGTGCGCACATCACGACCGCCGGCCTGCGCCGCCAGCACGAGACAGGCGCACACGAGCTCGCCATCGAGCCACACCGAGCACGAGCCGCACTCTCCCTGCTCGCAGGCGTTCTTGGACCCCACGAGCCCGAGGTGATCGCGGAGCATGGAGAGCAGGCTCGTCCCGGGCCAGACATCGGCTTCGCGCTGCTCACCGTTGACCCGCGCACGTACAAGCATCGTTACTGGTCCCCGGTCCCTGGTCCCTGGTCCTGAAGTTTTCTGTCATCCAACGCCCACCGGAGAGCGCGGCGCCCAAGCACGGCGCACGCGTGGCGGCGGTATGCCGCGGTGCCCCGGACGTCGTCGATCGGCCGGGCCGCCGCGGCGACACGCCCGCCGAACTCCTCAAGGACCTCGCCCGGCAGCGGGGCGCGCGGGTCGTCCCACACCTCGGCACTCTGCATGGCCTGGGCGGCGAACTGTTCCGCGTCCGGCGCCCGCAGGATCGTGGGGCCGACCGAGCCGAGGGCCACGCGTACGCGCCGGGCGTCTTCGTCAACCACCAGGCAGAGACTGGCAATCGCGATCACCATCGCGTTTCGCGTCCCGACCTTCGAGAAAGACCCTGGCCCGCGCACAACCTTCCACCGCGCCCCGAGAATGAGCTCATCGGGAGCAAGCGCGGTCTTCTTCGGACCGACCGTGAACTGGTGCCAGGGCAGCGCGCGCGTGGCGCCGCCGGCGCTGCGCAGCACGACGTCGGCGTCATAGGCGGCCAGCACCGGCAGCGCATCGCCCGCGGGGCTCGCGGTGCCGAGGTTGCCGCCGACCGTCCCGCGATTCCGTATCTGCGGCGAACCAACGGTGCGCGACGCCTGCACCAGCGGAGGAAAGTTGGGCAGCCCACTGACGATACGGCTGTAGGTGACGCCGGCTCCCAGAAAGAACGTCCCGTTCTCGCGTTGCCAGGTCTTTAGTTCCGCCAGCCGTCCGAGGTCGAGGATGACGGCGGGTCTGCGGCGGTCGAAATTGAGGTCCACCATCAGGTCGGTGCCGCCGGCGATCGGAATCGCAGCCGGCGTGGCGCCTTTCATGGCCAGCGCTTCGTCCAGCGTGCGGGGCAGCAGAACATCCATGGATACCTGTCACGATTCCACACGGGTTTCGCGCGGCTCCTGCACCGGAACGCGGCACGCAGAGCCACCGGTCCTAAGCGGACCGTTACGGGGTGGCGGGAGGGGGAGTCTGGCGAGTTCGTAGTTCGGTCCGCGTGTATCCGGCGAGCCGGCGCCCGAGGTCGTCGATGATCTCTGTCACCAGATACCGGTCGTAGGGAGCCGTGGTGCGCAGCGTGCCGATGATGATGCTCGGCGGCCGGCAGTCGAGGTCGACCTCACGCTGCGCCTCGAGAACGTTCTGCCACACCACGGCGCGTTGCGAGCCCGCGGCCACGGACGCCGCGACGGCCAGGAACACGTGCTGGCGCGCGGTGCAGCTGGTCTTGCCCGTTGAGACGTTCGTGACGATCTCGAAGGCCGGCGGCGCGACCCCGTGCGAGGCCACCTCGAGCCGGAGGACCGCGTCGGCCTGATCGCTCTGCGCCAGGATGACAAGCGACGGCAGCAGCCGCCGGACGCGGTTGCCCGCTTCGGCCCGCAGCAGCACGGCCACCGGCGAGGGATCGATCGGCAGATCCTCAGCCTCGACCGCCACGGTGCGGATGGCGGACAGATCGACTTCGGGAGGTACGTTGACCGCGACGGTCTCACAACCCGCCGCCGCGAATGCGATGCACAGGATTGCGACTGAGCGCAGCCTCACGCCGGTCCCTCCCGCCCCTCATACGCGCCGTCTGGCGAGAAAGGTTCTCTCCTTCCGTTATGCCCGCGGAAGGGAGCCGAGCGCAGCAGGCGGAACCCCCTCGTATGCGTCCAGCCAAGACCTCCCCTCCGCCGGCATCGGCACCCACTGCCGGCGCCGTCCGCCTCACTGTGAAAGGCATCACCAAAGCATTTCCAGGGGTCCTGGCCAACGATGACGTGACGCTCGAGGTACGCGGCGGCGAGGTGCACGCCCTGCTGGGGGAAAATGGGGCCGGCAAGACGACGCTCATGAACATTCTCTACGGCATCTATCAGCCTGATGCCGGAGAGATCCTGGTCGACGGACACCCGGTCCGCATCCGCGCGCCCCGCGATGCCATCGCCCACGGCATCGGCATGGTCCCCCAGCACTTCCTGCTTGTCCGCCGCCACACAGTGGCGGAGAACGTCGCGCTGGGACTGGCCGGCACGCGCTTCTTGTTCCCGATGCGCGACGCCGCGGTCCGGATCGAAGACTTCGGGCAGCGCTACGGTCTCCGGGTCGACCCTCACGCGGCCATCTGGCAGCTGTCCATCAGCGAACAGCAGCGGGTGGAAATTCTCAAAGCCCTCCTGCGGGGCGCAGAGATCCTGATCCTGGATGAGCCGACCAGCGTGCTCACGCCGCAGGAAGCCCTGCAGCTGTTTGGCATCCTGCGGCGGATGAAGGCGGAGGGAAAATCCATCATCTTTATTACGCACAAACTGGACGAGGTCATGGCGGCCGCCGACCGGATCACCGTGCTCCGCCGGGGCCGCGTCATTGACACACTGCCCGCCGCCGGCGCGACGACATCCCAACTCGCCCGGATGATGGTGGGGCGGGATATCGAACTTCAATTACCCCCGCGCCGCCCGGGCAGGGGCGAACCCGCGCTCGTGGTCGAGGACGTGTGGGTGCAGGGCGACCGCGGCGTCCCGGCGGTGCGCGGGGTGTCGTGCGTCGTCCACCGGCAGGAAATTGTGGGCATCGCCGGCGTCGCCGGGAACGGCCAGCGCGAGCTGATCGAAACTCTCACCGGGCTCCGCCCGCCGGATCGCGGCCGCATCACCGTCCTCGGCCGGGAAGCCGGAGGCTGGTCGCCGCGCACGATGTCAAAGATCGGCGTCGCCCACATCCCGGAAGAGCGGGTGCGGATGGGCATCGTCCCGCCGATGTCGGTCGCCGAGAACACCATCCTCCGGCGGTACGAAGAGCCGCCGTTTTCCCGGGGCCTGCTGCTAGACTACGGCAGCGCCACGGAGTTTGCGCAGCAGTTGATCGTCGAGTACAGCATCCAGACGCCCAGCCCGCGCACACCGGCGCGGCTGCTGTCTGGCGGCAACATTCAGAAACTCATCCTCGCAAGAGAACTGTCTCATCGCCCCGACCTGATCATCGCCGCCCACCCCACCTACGGGCTGGACGTCAGCACGACCAACCGGATCCACCGGCTGCT